>NZ_JBBCYQ010000002.1:0-405697 GCF_037144815.1 Curtobacterium sp. USHLN213
GGGGTCTCGCCGGGCTCGCGGTGTTGCGGGCCCGTGCCGGGCGCTCCCGGCCGCGGGGGGGGGGGGGGGGGGGGGGGCCGCCCCGCCCCCCCCCCCCGCCTCCAGTCCGTCATGGGGTTGCGTTCACATACGCGGTATGTGCATACTCGGTATGTCCAAGGCGGACGGAACGAGGGGGAAGACGTCATGAGCGTACGGATGGGCGTACTCGCGCTGCTGGTGGCCGGGCCCGGCTACGGGTACCAGCTCCGGGGGGAGTTCGAGCACCGGACCGGGGGCAGCTGGCCGCTGAACATCGGCCAGGTCTACACGACGCTCGACCGCCTGGAACGCGACGGCCTCGTGGCCCGCGGTGACGCCGACGACGACGGACACGTCGTCTACACGGCGACCGACGCGGGTCACGAGGAGGTCGCACGCTGGTTCAGCGAGCCGGTCCCGCCGAAGCGCGGTCGTGACGAGCTCGCGATCAAGTTCGCCCTGGCGGTGACGGTGCCCGGCGTCGACGTGCCGCGCCTCGTGCAGGTCCAGCGCGCCGCCGCCGTGCGGAACCTGCAGGACCTGACCCGGCTGAAGCGCTCCTCGGACCCGGCGGACGACCTGGCCTGGTCGCTCGTGCTCGAGTCGATGCTCTTCCAGGCCGAGGCCGACGTCCGCTGGCTCGACCACGTGGAGTCGAGTGTCGCGCGCTACCGACCGTCCCCGACACCGGACTCGACGGCCGCTGCCGAGTCGTCCGACGCCACCGTGCGGAGCGCCCGGTGAACGCCGTCGCCCCGCTCCTCGAGCTCGACGCCGTGAGCGTGCAGTACGGCTCCGGCGCGAAGGCCGTCACCGCCCTCGCCGGCATCGACCTGCGGATCGCCCGAGGTGAGATGGTCGCCGTGATGGGCACCTCGGGCTCGGGCAAGTCGACGCTGCTCGCCTGCGCGGGAACGCTCCTGCCGCCGACCAGCGGCGAGGTCGTCATCGACGGCGACTTCGTGTCCGACCGGCCGGCCAAGGACCTCGCCGCCCTGCGTCGGCGTCTCGTCGGGTTCGTGTTCCAGGACTTCAACCTCATCCCCTCGCTGACCGCGGTCGAGAACGTGGCGCTGCCGCTCGAGCTCGACGGCTGGAAAGCGAGCCGTGCCCGGCGTGCAGCCGAACTCGCGCTCGAGAACGTCGAGCTCGGGCACCGCGCCGACGCCTTCCCGGACGACCTGTCCGGTGGCCAGCAGCAGCGGGTCGCGATCGCGCGCGGGGTCGTCGGCGAGCGCCGGCTGGTCCTCGCCGACGAGCCGACCGGTGCCCTCGACTCGCAGACCGGCGAGGTCGTGCTCCGCATGCTGCGCCGGCACGTCGACTCCGGGGCGGGCGCGCTGCTCGTGACCCACGACGCCCGGCACGCGGCCTGGGCGGACCGGATCGTGTTCCTCCGCGACGGCCGCGTCGTGGACGAGACCGTGTACTCGGGCGTCGAGATGGCGCTCACGGACCGGACCGCCTCGTGAACGCGCGTCGGCGACGCGCCGACGCCGGAGCCCGCTCGGGGCGTGACCGCCGCACGCCCTTCGCGCTGCGACCGGCGCTCCGGCTGGGCCGCCGGCTGGCGTTCGCGAAGGCCGGGCGGGCGGCGCTGATCGTCGCCCTCATCGGCATCCCGACCGCCGGGTTCGCCGCGGTGTCGGTCGTCGTGCAGTCGACGCAGCCGACCCAGGCGGAGAGCCTGCGGTACGACCTCGGGCACGCGGCAGCGCAGATGCAGGTCGTCGGCCCGGACCTCCCGGGCATGCGGCAGGACCCCGTGCAGTGGCAGTACACCGAGTCCGCGAAGGACAGCCCGGTCGCGGAGTCCGACGGCGAGGCCCGGTTCGCCGACGTCCTCGACCACGTGCCCGCCGGTGCCGTGTCGATCCCGGTCACCTCGGCGCAGATCGTGCTGACCGGGCCGAAGGGGCCGATCGGGATCCAGGCCGTCGAGGGAGCGGTCTGGTCGCGGGTCCTCGACGGGCACTGGCACGTGCTCGACGGCGCCGCACCGACCAGCCGTGACGAGCTCATGGTCACCCCGGCGACGCTCGAGCGACTCGGCGCGTCGATCGGCGACACGGTCGACCTGACCGACCCGGTGACGAAGCGCTTCACGATCACGGGCACCATGCGCGACGCCGCGTCCGACCCGGACGCCCAGGGCGTCTTCGTGCCGTGGGGCACCACGCAGCCGACGACCGGCACGGCCGCGGCGCCGTTCGACGTCACTGTGTACCTGGCCTCGGACGCCCCGACGTGGTCCGAGATCCGCGCGCTCAACGCCCACGGGATCACGGTGCAGTCGCGTCCCGTCGTGCTCGACCCGCCCGACGAGCGGTTGCACGGCGCCGGGCTCAGCAGCCCGATCGGCTGGTTCCTCGGGGCGATGGCGCTGCTCGGCGTCTTCGCGATGTTCGAGGTCGCCCTGCTCGCCGGTGCCGCGTTCCTCGTCGGGACCCGGGCGGACACCCGCTCGTACGCGATCGTCACGAGCGTCGGCGGGGACCGACGCTTCGTCCGGTCGATCGTCGCCGGCTCCGGGCTCGTGCTCGGGCTCACCGGCGCCGTCCTCGGGGTCGCGCTCGGCACCGGGGTCGGCGTGCTCGCGTTCCACCTGGCCGACAACGGCAACGTGGGCTCGTGGCCCGGGCTGCACGTCCCGGTCGGCCTGGTCCTGTCGATCGGTGCCGCCGCCGTCCTCGCGGGGCTCGTGTCGGCGCTCGTCGCGGCCCGTGCGGCCACGCGGGTGAACGTCCTCGCCGCACTGCGCGGCTCGCTCCGGCCCGCGGCGGTGAACCCGCGCGCCGAGCGCCGTCGCCGGATCTGGGCACCGGTGCTCGTCGTCGCGGGCACCGTCATGACCCTGGCGTGCGGTGCCGGCGTGCTGCTCCTCAACGACCGCCCGGTGCAGCAGGACCACCTCGCCTGGATCGTCGGCGCCGGCGTCGCGATCGGCCCGTGCCTCATGCAGCTCGGGGTCGCGATGTCGTCGCCGTGGCTGCTCGCCCTCGTCTCCAGGACCGCGACGCGGCTCGGGCTCTCCGCCCGCATCGCCGCCCGCGACGCCCGGCGCAACCCGGTGCGGACCGTGCCGGTGCTCGCGAGCGTGATGAGCGTCGTGTTCGTGGCCTCGGTGGCGATCACGTGGAGTGCGTCCGAGCACGCGCAGTTCGTCCGCGACTACGAGTACCGCACCGCCGTGGGCGTCGCGACGGCCGACGTCTGGCTCTCGAACGAGGACGGCAGCGACGGCGGCTACGACGCCTCCGTCACGGCGAAGGCGGCGAAGATCATCTCCGGTGTCCTCGACCACGACCGGGTGCGTGTGCTCGGCGTCGCGCCCGACGTCGCCGGCGACCAGCCGTCGACGCTCTCGCTCCTGCACTCGTGGGGGCGGACGGACTGCCGCGCGAACGACACCACGTCGTGCTCGCGCTACCTGGAGTCGCAGGACACCTCCGCTCCGCACATCTGGACCGGCACGGTGGACGACTACGCCGTCCTCACCGGACACCGTCCGTCCGCCGAGGTCCGCGACGCGCTCACCTCGGGCCGCGCCGTCGCCCTGTGGCCGGAGTACGCGCACGACGGCCAGGTCCGGATCGACGCGTTCCGCGACCAGACGTCGAACAGCCCCGCGATCACGACCAAGACCCGTCCGGACGCCACGACGACGATCCCCGCGGTGCTCGACGTGCAGACCCCCCGCATCCAGGTCGGCGTCTTCATGACCCGCGAGACCGCCGAGCGGTACCGGGTCCCGGCGGTGGACGGCATGCTCGTCACGGAGCAGTCCGCGGACCTGACCCCGGCACAGTCCGACGAGCTGACCTCGGCGTGGCAGAGCCTCGGCGGCGCGGACCGCGAACGGTGGGGCGGCCCGTACTTCCAGTACGAGGCCGGTCCGGTCGACGCGCAGGGCATCGTCAAGGCGATCGTCCTCGCCCTCGCCGCGGCGGTGACGATCGGCGCGACCGCCGTCGCCATCGGGCTGGCCCGCTCGGACGGCCGACGCGACGACGAGGTCCTCGACGCGGTCGGTGCGGCACCCGTGCTCCGTCGCCGGGTGTCCGCGTGGCAGGCCGCGATCCTGACGACCGTCGGTGCGGTGATCGGCACGCTGCTCGGGCTGCTGCCCATCCGGGCACTCACCCTCCGCTTCTCGGCGGGACCAGCCGGCACCACGCACCTGCCGTTTGTGGCGGACTGGCCCGTGCTCGCCCTCCTCGGGCTCGGGCTGCCGCTGCTCGTCACCGCGGGGACGTGGGTCTTCGCGGGCCGCCGCCACCGCGTGGCACTGCGACGCACACCGTGACCGGACGCGGCGGGTCCCGGACCCGACCGGGGAGGCCGGCTGGGAACGGCCGCGAAGACCCACAGCCAGCGGCGCGGTTCCCCAGGTCTGGGGACTGGTACGGCAGGCCGATCCGGGGGATACCTGATGTCGTGTCCCGCACCCGTCGTCTCGCCCTCGTCGCGAGCATCGTCACCGCCGCCTGCCTCGTCGCCGGCGGATCCCTCGTCGTCGGCACGGCCGTCGTGTCGGCGAGCACCGCCGCAGCCGAGCGCGCCCCGTCCGTCGGTCGCGCCTCCGCCGCGCCGGTCGAACGTGCGGACACCCGAGCCGCAGCCGGCGGAACAGCTGTCCGTGCCGCCACACCGGACGACGCCGTGACCGGGGCGCTCGGCTCCGGCGACCGGTCCGGCGCGGTCACCTTCGCGTACGCGGGCGACTCCATCACGGCACGGCCGGACTCCTGGCTCCACGACCTCGTGCCGGACACCCGGTTCCACGCCGTCGGCGGCTACGCGCACAGCGGGTACCGGTCCGACGAGGTCCTCCACGAGATCGGCCCCGTTCCGGACGCGGACGTCCTCGTCGTCGAGCTCGGCACGAACGACGTGAACCAGGCGATCCCGACCGCGACGACGATCGCGAACGTGGACGCCGTCGTCCGGAAGGTCGGTGCGCGGCACGTCCTCGTCGTCTCCGGCCCGCCGTCGAACTGGACCTGGAGCCAGTGGGGCGCCGACCGTCGCGCGGGACAGCTCGTCCTCAGCCGGGCGCTGGAGCGCGACGCGGCGGAGCACGGCTGGTCGTACGTCGACCCGTTCGCCGGGTTCCGGCAGGCGGACGGGGCCTGGGTCCGGGGCGCGTCGGCGGACGGCATCCACGGCGACGCGGCGACGAACGTCGTCGTCGCGCGCGTGATGGCGACGGCGATCACGCGAGCCGCGCGCTGATCGAGACGCGACCAGGGGCGGACGGGAGGGGCGGGGCGGGCCCGCGCTCCTCCCTCGCAGGCTCGGTCGGCGCGCCCCGCGCAACGCTTCGCGTTGCCGCTGAGCGGGGCGCGCTCCCGTCCGTCAGTGGGTCACTCGGGCAGCGGCTCGGCGAACGTCCGGAACGCACCGCGCTCGGTGTGGATCGCCCACAGGCGGTCCGCGATCGACGCACCGGAGTGCTCGGGCTGCCCGTCGTCGATGCCGAACGGGATGATGAGCTGGCCGACGTGGACGTCCTCGTCACGGACCGCGTCGTGCAGCAGCTGCGCGTAGGCGCTCTCGCCCGCGAACGCCACGGACGTGCCGGTGACCCGAGCACCCGGGCGCACCGCGCTGCCGCCGTTCACGAACAGGATCGTGCCGTGCCCGATCGCACGCATGCCGGGCAGCACCTGGCGGACGGCGTTGACCGAGCCGTAGACCGAGAACTCGATCGGACCGACGAGGTCCTCCGCCGTGGTCTCGAGCACCGGGCGCATGTACTCCTTGGCGGGCAGCGGGCTGTACTGCAGCACCTCGATCGGCCCGAGCTGCTCGGTCGCACGCTCGAGGGCGCCACGGAGGGAGTCCCCGTCGCGGACGTTCGCGGCGAAGCCGGCGGCGGTGTACCCGTGCTCCCGGAGTCCGGCGGCGAGGGAGTCCAGGCGGTCCTGGTTGCGGGAGAGCAGGGCGATCGAGAAGCCCTCGCGGGCGAAGCGCTCGGCGACGGCGAGGCCGAGGCCCTTGCCGGCTCCGACGATGGCGATGGTGGTCATGAGGTGGTCCTTCCGGTGGTGTGGGGTCGTGCGAGGACGAGCAGTCCCCAGAGCGACACGAGCGCGCCACCGAGGACGAGGACGGCCATCGGGACGGCGGTGTCCGAGCCGCCGAGTCCCGCGATCGGAGCGGTCACGCCGGCCGTCGTCCACTGAACCAGACCGAGCACGGCTGAGCTCGTCCCGGGGTGTGCGGGGACGGCGGACGATGCGAGGGCCCCACCGTTCGTGACGACCAGCCCGTTGCCGATCATGAGCACGAAGAAGCCGATCAGGGCCACGATCAGCGGCATCCCGAACCAGATCGCGCCGATGAGCATGCCCGCACCGGCGACGCCCATGCATCCCTGCCCGACGAGGATGATGCGTCTCGTGGACACCCGGCCGGCGAGTCGGGCGGCCACGAGGGACGCGACCGTCATCGCGCCCGCGTTCGCCGCGAAGTCGATCGCGTACGCCGTCGGCGACAGCCCGTTCATGGTCTGCAGCACGAACGGCGAGGTCGCGACGTACGCGAACACCCCGACGAACGCAGCGCACGCGGTGACGACGTAGCCGACGAACCGTCGATCGCCGAGGACCTGCCGCGCCGCGAGCCGGAACGTGCGCAGGCCGCCGGCGTGCCGTCGGTCCCGTGGGAGGGACTCGGGGACGACGACGGCCGCGGTCACGCACATGAGCACCCCGAGGCCGGCGAGGACCCAGAACGTGGTCCGCCAGTCGCCGAACCCCAGGATCGCGGCGCCGAACAGCGGCCCGAGCACCGGTGCGATCCCGCCGATGCCCATCACGACGTTGAGGACCCGGACGAGCTGGGCGCCGTGGGCGAGGTCGACGACCACCGACCGGGCGATCACCATCACCCACCCGCCCGCGAACCCCTGCACCAGGCGCGCCGCCGTGAGCACGCCGATCGACGGGGCGAGCGCGCACACGACCGAGGCCGCGACGACGAGCAGCGTGCCGGCGAGCAGCGGCAGGCGGCGCCCGCGCTGGTCGGAGAACGGTCCGCCGACGAGCTGCCCGAGGCCCATGCCCGCGAAGAACGTCGTGAGGGTCAGCTGCACGGCGGACGCGCTCGTGCGGAACTCGGCCTCGACGGTCGGGAACGCGGTGACGTACATGTCGGTCGCGAGCGGCGCGACCGCGGTGAGGAACACGACGGCGGCGACGAGGGCCGTGGGCACGGCGCGGGCGGTCGGGGGAGCGGGCGGGGTCACGGTGGCGGGCACGGACCCATCGAACGGCTGGTCGGTGCGCTGGTGGGAGTCCCTGCCGACAGGGGTTCCACCGCAACCCCCGTCACCCAGGGGATTCCCGACCGCCGCGTGTGCAATCGACCCACGACCCGGGAGGACCACCGTGCACACCACCGCTCGCACCCGCCGCACCCTGTCCGCCCTCGGCGCCTTCGCCGCCGCGGCCCTCGTCCTCGCAGCCTGCACCGACGACGACGCCCGCACGCTCGAGGGTCGGGCGACCGCCACGAGCAGCCCCTCGTCGAGCGCCACGACCCCCGCGGCGAGCGCCGCCGGACAGCTCGAGCCCGGGGGCGAGACGACCGACATCGCCACCGGACTGGACGCTCCGTGGTCGGTGGTCCGCACCGGTGACGGCGGCGACGCCCTGATCAGCGAGCGGGACTCGGCGACGGTGCTCGAACTGACCGGCGCCGGGAAGACACGCGAGGTCGGCACGATCGCGGGCGTCCGGCACGGCGGTGAGGGCGGTCTGCTCGGACTCGCCCTGCACGAGGGCGACCTGTTCGTGTACTCGACGGGCGACGACGGCAACCGCATCCAGCGCTACGACCTGTCCGGGAGCGCCGGGTCCTACGCGCTCGGGGACGCCACGACCGTGATCGACGGACTGCCGTCGAACAGCTTCCACAACGGCGGGCGGATCGCGTTCGGCCCGGACGGCATGCTCTACGCGAGCGTCGGCGACGCCGGTACCGGCTCGGACGCGCAGGACCGGGACTCGCTCGCGGGCAAGATCCTGCGGCTGACCCCGGACGGCCAGGTCCCCGGCGGCAACCCGTTCCCCGGGTCCCCGGTGTGGAGCCTCGGGCACCGGAACGTGCAGGGCATGGGGTGGACGGCCGACGGCACGATGTTCGCGTCGGAGTTCGGGCAGGACACCTGGGACGAGCTCAACGTCATCGAGAAGGGCCGGGACTACGGCTGGCCCGAGGTCGAGGGTACCGGCGGCACGAGCAAGGGCTTCGTCGACCCCGTGCAGCAGTGGGCCACCGACGACGCCTCACCGAGCGGCCTGGCGGTGATCGACGACACGGTGTTCATCGCGAACCTCCAGGGCGAGGTCGTCAGGGCTGTGCCGGCCGACGCCCCCTCGACGTCGACCGAGTACTTCGCGGAGGACTTCGGCCGCATCCGCACGGTGCTCGAGGGTCCCGAGGGTGCCCTGTGGTTCGTCACGAACAACACCGACGGGCGTGGCGACCCGACCGACGGCGACGACCGGATCGTGTCGGTGCCGCTCGCGACGAGCTGAGCCCGAGCGACGGACCCCGACCACCACGGGGGGTCCGGCAGCACCTCGCTCGCCCCCGCCCAGCCGAAGTACCGTGACCGGCATGGACCACCGCGACGAAGCCCGCGACTTCCTCTCCGGTCGCCGCGCCCGCATCACACCGGAGCAGGCCGGCGTCGAGACGTTCGGCACCCGCCGCCGCGTCACCGGGCTGCGCCGCGAGGAGGTCGCCCGGCTGGCCGGCGTGAGCATCGACTACTACACCCGGCTCGAACGCGGGAACCTGCAGGGCGTCTCGGACAGCGTGCTCGACGCCATCGCGGGCGCGCTCCACCTCGACCCGGCCGAGCACGAGCACCTGCGGGACCTCGCCCGCCACCAGAACGCCACGCCCCGCCGTGCCGCCGCGGTCACACCGGTGGCGGCGGTCCGCCCGGAGCTCCAGTACCTGCTCGACGCCATCGCCGACGCCCCCGCGATGATCGTCAACAACCGACAGGACATCGTCGCCGCGAACACCCTCGGCTGGGCGATGCACTCGGACCTCGTCGCGGCGAGCGCACGGCCCTGCAACTTCTCGCGGTTCATCTTCCTCGACCCGCAGGCACGGAACTTCTACCTCGACTGGCAGCGTGCGGCGCACACGAACGTCGCGATCCTCCGGCGCGAGGCCGGGCGGACGCCGAACGACCCCGGGCTCGCGGCGCTGATCGGCGAGCTCTCGATGCGGAGCGACGACTTCCGCGCGCTCTGGGCGGCGCACGACGTCCGCCGGCACTACGCGGGGGTGAAGTCGTTCCGGCACGCGGTGGTCGGTCCGCTCGAGCTGCACTTCCAGACGCTCGAGCTCACCGAGGACCCGGGGCTCGCGCTGACGATCTACCCGGCGACGCCCGGGAGCCCGACGGCGGACGCGCTGCGGCTGCTCGCCTCGTGGGCGGCGACGGAGCGCATCGTGGAGCGTGCGCGCGAGCGCGTCTGACGCGGTGGTCGCGACCGCCTGCGGGACTGGAGGCACGGTGCCGGCCCGCACCCCGCCTCCAGGCCCCACCGGGTCGCGTCAGGCCTCCGGGATCACCCGTTCGAAGCGGCTCGTGTCGGTCCCGTCCGGGTCCGGCCCGCCGCGACGACCGGTGTCGAGGGCGTCGAGCGCTGCGAGCTCGTCGTCGGAGAGCACGAAGTCGAACACGTCGAAGTTCTCGGCGATGCGCCCGGGGTTCGTGGACTTCGGGATCGCGTTGCGGCCCTGCTGCACGTGCCACCGGAGCATCACCTGCGCCGGGGTCTTGCCGTGCGCCTCGCCGATGGCCCGGATCGTCGGGTCGTCGAGCACGCTGACCCGCTCGTCGCCCCAGCCCGGGTAGAAGGTGATGCCGCCGATCGGCGACCACGCCTGGTCGAGGATGCCGTGCTCGGCGTCGGCGCGCTGCACGTCCGGCTGCGTGAAGTACGGGTGCAGCTCGACCTGGTTGAGCGCCGGGATCACGTCCGTGGCGTCCAGGAGCGACCGGAGGTGGTGCGGCATGAAGTTGCTCACGCCGATCGCGCCGACTCGGCCCTCGGCGTACAGCCGCTCGAGCGCCCGGTACGCCGCGATGGTCCGCTCGAAGCGGTCGGGTGCGGGCTGGTGCAGGATCAGGACGTCGACGTGGTCGAAGCCGAGCTTGCCGGTCGCCTTGTCGAACGCGTGCAGGGTCTCGTCGAGGCCGTAGTCGGAGACCCAGATCTTCGTCTCGACGACGATCTCGTCGCGGTCGACACCCGAGGCGCGGATGCCCTCGCCGACCTCGCGCTCGTTGCCGTACGCGGCGGCGGTGTCGATGTGGCGGTACCCGGTCTCGAGCGCGGTGCGCACGGCGTCGACCGTCTCGGCCGGCGCGCTCTGGAAGACGCCGAACCCGATCGCGGGGATCTCGAGTCCGTTGTTGAGGGTGAGTGTGTCCATGTCCACGACGCTACGACCGCCCGGACCGACCTGACGGGTACCAGCAGCCCCTGCTCCGACGCGTCGATCGGACCTACCGTGGAGGACATGGACACGAGAGACGAAGTCCGCGACTTCCTCCGCACCCGCCGCGAGCGCGTCACGCCGCAGCAGGTCGGGTTGCCCGACTTCGGCGGCGCGCGACGGGTGAAGGGCCTTCGCCGCGAGGAACTCGCCCTCATCGCGGGCATGAGCGTCGACTACTACATCCGCCTCGAGCGCGGGAACCTCACCGGGGTGTCCGAGAGCGTCCTCGGATCGTTGTCCCGGGCGCTCCGGCTCGACGACGCCGAGCACGCGCACCTGTTCGACCTCGCCCGTGCGCAGAACGCCTCGGCGACGACGCGTCGGAAGACCCCGACGTCGAAGGTCCGGCCGAACGTGCAGCGGGTGCTCGACTCGATGACCGCTCCCGCGTGGGTGCGGAACGGCCGGTCGGACTTCCTGGCCGGCAACGCCCTCGCCCGTGCGGTCTACGCGCCGCTCTTCCTCGCCCCGTCCGGTACCCCGAACACCGCGCGCTTCGCCTTCCTCGACCCCCGCGGTCGCGAGTTCTGGCGCGACTGGGACAGCGTGACCGGGGACATGGTCGCCGTGCTCCGTGCCGAGGCCGCCCGGTCCCCGTACGACCGCGGGCTGACGGACCTCATCGGGGAGCTCTCCACCCGCAGCGAGGAGTTCCGCCAGCGCTGGGCCGCGCACGACGTGATGCGGCACCGGTCCGGCACGAAGCACGTGCACCACCCCGAGGTCGGCGACCTCGACCTGACGTACGAGACGATGGAGCTCGTCACGGACACCGGGCTGACGCTCATCGTCTACGGCGCGGAGCCCGGCTCGCCGTCCGAGGAGCGCCTGCAGCTCCTCGCCAACCTCGCGGCGACCACGGTCGCCGCCGTCCCGGAGACGGAGGACGCATGAGCGAGACCGACTCGATCCGGACCACCCGCCCCGCGGAGCCGCTGACGTTCCTCGAGCGGGTCCGGTTCCGCCTGCGTGCCGAACGCGAGATCGAGGAACTCACGCGCGACCGTGCGCACGAGGACCGCATCCGCGCCGAGGCGGCCGTCCGACTCGCACCGGGGCCGTGGCACCTCGCGGAGCTCTTCCGGCGGCGTCCGTGACCGCCCGTGCGGGGATGACGCCCGCGCGCACGCTGTTGTTCGCGGTCGCCGGGGGCGCGGCCGTCGGCAACCTCTACTGGGCGCAGCCGCTCCTCGACGACATCGCGTCCTCGCTCGGGACGTCCGCCGCGGTCGCCGGGCTGCTCGTCACGCTCACCCAGGTCGGGTACGCGCTGGGCATCCTGCTCGTGGTGCCGCTCGGCGACGTGCTCGACCGACGACGCCTGATCCCCGGGGTGCTCGTCGCGTCCGCGGTCGCGCTGCTGTTCGCCGCCGTGGCCCCGTCGTTCGCCGTGCTCCTCGTTGCGCTCGCGCTCGTCGGCCTCACCACCGTCGCCGGGCAGCTGCTCATCCCGCTGGCCGGGGACCTCGCCGATCCCTCGTCCCGCGGGCGGGTCGTGGGCACGATCGCCTCCGGGGTCCTCACCGGCATCCTCGTGTCGCGGACGGTCAGCGGGCTCGTCGCGGACGCGTTCGGCTGGCGCGCGATCTACGTGGTCGCCGCCGTCGCGGCCCTGCTGTTCGCCGTGCTGCTCCGGCGGGCGATCCCCGAGCTCGACCGGCGCGACCGGGTGCGGTACCCCACGCTCATCGCCTCGGTGTTCCGTGCCGTCGCCGCGCACCGGGCCGTGCGGGTGACCCTCGTCATCAGCTCCGCGATGTTCGCCGTCTTCACGATGTTCTGGACCGCGCTGACGTTCCTGCTCAGCGCCGAGCCGTTCGGGTACTCCACGAGCGCGATCGGGCTCGTCGGTCTGGCCGGGCTCGCCGGGGCGGTCGCCGCGCAGCGGGTCGGTCGGCTGCACGACCGCGGGGTCTCCGTGCCCGTGACCGGTGCGGCGATCGCCGTCGTGCTCGTCTCGCTCGTGGTCGCGGGCCTCGGAGCGCGGTCGATCGTGGTCGTCCTCATCGCGGTCGTGCTGCTCGACGTCGGTGTGCAGGCGACGAACGTCCTCAACCAGACCCGGCTCTTCGCGATCGACCCGGCGGCGCGCAGCCGACTCAACACCGCGTTCGTCACCGCGAACTTCATCGGCGGGGCGATCGGCTCGGCACTCGCCTCGGTGCTCTGGAACGCCGGCGGGTGGACCGCGGTCACCGTGGGCGGAGCGGTCCTGGTCGGGTTCGCCCTGACGGTCTGGGCGGTCCACCGCCGCCACGGGCTGGTGGTCACCGCCCGCGCCTGACCTCAGACGACGAGGGGGCGCGCGACGTCCACCTCACCGTGCTCCACCAGCCAGCGGAACGCGTCGAGGACCGTCGCCTCGGCCGTCCAGGCGGGCTCGTAGCCGAGCAGCCGCCGCGGCTTCTCGGTGCTGAACACCTGGCTGCGCGACAGGTGCTCCCAGCTCGCACCGGCGTGCTCCGGAGCCGTGGTCTCGCGGAACCGGTCCCACGAGACGGGCTCGAGCCGCGCCTCCTGGCCGAACCACGACGCGACCAGGTGCGCGTACCCGCGTGCCGTGAGCGCCGTCGGAGCCGTGACGAAGAAGTCCTCGCCGGCCGCGGCGTCCCGGTGCTCGACCGCGAGCTGGAAGGCCTGCGCGACGTCGTCGGCGTGCACGTGCGCCATCGTCTCGGCACCGAGGCCGGGGACCTCGACGGGCTCGCCGGCGGACAGCTTCGTCCACACCGTCGGGTCGAGGTTGCCGAGCGGACCGATGGGCATCCATCCCGGACCGCTGATGTGGCCGGGGTGCAACGAGGTCGTCACCAAACCCCCTTCGGCAGTTTCATGCTTGAGCATCCGGGCGATCGCGTCCTTCTGCACGCCGTAGTCGCCGAACGGCTCGGTCGCGTTCTCCTCGGTGACGGGCAGCACGTGCGAGACCCCGGCACGCCAGATCGACCCGCAGTGCACGAGGTGCGTACCGCTCCCGCGGAGAGCCGTGACGAGAGCCTCGGCCGACGACATCGTGAAGCAGACGAGGTCGACGACGGCGTCGGCACGGAGTGCGGCGATCCGGTCGCCGAACGTTCCGTCGCGGTCCTCCTGCTCGCGGTCGGCGGTGACCCGTTCGACCTGCTGCCACTCGGGGGAGTCGGCGTACGGGGTGCTGCTGCCGCGGGTGACGGTCACGACGTCGTGACCGGCGCGGACGAGGCGGGGGACGAGGAACGTGCCGATGTGGCCGGTGGCTCCGATGACGACGATGCGCATGCCGGTCACGCTAGGCGCACGCGACTGGGCGTGGCAGGCCCGGACGGAACCCCTGTGACGGACGGGAGGGACGGTGCGGGCTGGCACCGCGCCTCCCGTCCGTCAGCGGGTCGGCTCCAGGGCCGGGAGCGGCTGGTCCGAGTCCGCCGTGTGCGTCAGCCGCGCCATGAGGGGCGCCACCGGGCGCGAGGTCAGGACGTGGTGCGCGGCGCGCTGCGCCGCGAGACCGAGCTTCGTCTGCGGGTACGCGAAGTGCTTGATCCCGGACGGCATGGTCTGGATCCGGTCGACGAGCGGCCGCATCCAGGCCTCGAAGGCCCCGAGCGCCGCGGTGGCGTCGGACTCGTCGGCGAGGGACGCGGCGAGGACGTACCCGCCGGTGAGCGCCAGCGAACTCCCGCCGCCGCCCATCGGTGTCACGCACCAGGCCGCGTCGCCGAGCAGCACGACGGAACCCCGGTGCCAGGTCGGGGCGTGGATCTGCGTGAGGTCGTCGACGTAGACGTCGTCCGAATGCGCGAACCCGTCGAGCACCCGGTCGGTCTGCCAACCGGCGCCGGCGTAGCGGTCGCGCCGGTCGGGGACCTCGCCGTCGTCGTTCGTGTACGCGAGCATCGCCCTCGTCGTGCCGTGGTTGTCGGGCCGCAGGTGCACCTGTCGACCCTCGACGGCGTTGTACCAGCGCCAGGTGTCGTCGTCGGACGGGATCCGTGGGATCGTCCCGAACTCCATCGTGATGCCGAGCCGCCGGGGCTCGACGGTGAAGAGCAGGTCGCGGGTGCTCGAGCGGACACCCTCGGCGACGACGAGGAGCTCGGCCTGGAGCGTCGCTCCGCTCCTGGTGCGGACGGTGACGGGTCGTCCGTCCGAGCCGTCCTCGTCCACCGCGACCACGGCGTCGTCGAAGACCAGGCGCACGCGGTCCGGCAGCGCCTGCCGGATCGCGTCCGCGAAGTCGCCGCGCAGGACCTCGAGCTCCGCCGTCGCCCCCTCACCGGAGTCGTCGTCGGGCAGCCGGACGATGGTGTCCCCCTGCTCGTCGACGATCACCGTGCCGGTCTCGCCCGTGTTGGCCGAGCGGATCGCCTCGGTCAATCCCATGCGGTCGAGGACCTCGCGGGCGACGCCCCGGACGTCGACGTTCTGGCCGCCGGTGCGGAAGCCCGCCCAGCGCTCGAGGACGGTGACGTCCCAGCCCGTCCGGTCCAACCAGTAGGCGGCGGAGAGCCCGGCAATGCTGCCGCCGGTGACGAGGGCCCGACGCGGTGCCGTCACGAGGTGGTGATCACCTTGACGGAGCCGGCGATGGTCGCGGCGTCCTCGGCGAGCGCGACGACCGGGTCGGGCAGGCGGGTCGTGGCGCCGACGAGCTTGCGCGCACCCCAGCCGACGAAGCTGCCGACGATCGCGCCGACGCCGCCGAGGATCGCGCCCTCGATGCGCAGGTCGCGCCTGCCCGTCGTGCCGAGCGCGGCCCCGACGAGCGCTCCGGACGCCACGCGCCCGGCGAGGCCCGCGGGGGAGATCCGGTTCGGCGTCCCCGGCAGCTTGTCGCCGATGAGCTCACCGACGGCCGATGCGACGAGGACGCCACGGCCGAGGGGCGTGCTGAAGACCTTCCAGTCCTGCCACGAGCCCTTCAGCGAGGAGCGGTCGTGGTTCAGTGCCATGACGGCGAGCGGGGTGGCGCTCCGGCCGCCGCTGAGGATGCCCAGGACCAGGGTGCGGACCAGGGTGTGCTGCTCGTTCTTCGTGCTCATCGGTGCTCCTGTCGTGTCGGTTCGGAAACTACTCTTGCGCTCCTGGTACTCAGCGTTACTATGTACCAGTAGTCAGCGACACTGAGTACAGCGCACCACGACACACGGCACCGACCGCAGGAGGCACGCATGCCCAAGCAGGAGACCGAGATGCTCAAGGGCATCCTCGAGGGGATCGTCCTCGCCGTGCTCGCCGGCCGCCCGGCCCACGGGTACGACATCACCGCCTCGCTCCGGGAACAGGGGTTCACCGACATCGCCGAGGGCACCGTCTACGCCCTGCTCGTCCGCATCGAGCAGCGCGGCCTCGTCGACGTCGAGAAGGTCCCGTCGGAGAAGGGGCCGCCCCGCAAGGTGTTCACGCTGAACGCCCGCGGGCAGGAGCAGCTCGACGACTTCTGGCGGGCGTGGACCTTCCTCGCCGAGCGGCTCGACCACCTCCGGCACACCACCAGCAGCACGAACGGACAGGACTGATCATGGGGATCTCGATCTCGGACATCACGACCAAGCTCATCGGCGACAAGAAGCGCTGGAAGCAGTACAAGGCCCGCACGGCAGCGCTACCGACGAGCCACCGCACCGCCGTCGACGGCATCGAGCGGTACCTCATGTACACCGGCCCGAGCGACGGCGAGCAGCTCATGCGCATGCTCGACGACCTCGCGGACCTGTTCGAGCAGAGCGCCGCCGACGGCACGAGCGTCCGCGCGGTGGTCGGCGACGACCCGATCGCCTTCGCCGAGGACTTCAAGGCGAACTACGGCCTCGGGTCGTGGCTCAGCAAGGAGCAGCAGCGCCTCGTCGACGCGATCGCGGCGGCCGATGCGGACGGGGAGCCGTCGTGACCGCGGCGATCCGGGTCCGGGGGCTCGAGAAGTCCTTCGGCGACCTGCGCGTCCTCCGTGGGGTCGACCTCGACGTCGAGGCCGGCTCCGTGGTCGCCCTGCTCGGGTCGAACGGCGCGGGCAAGACGACCGCGATCCGCATCCTCGCGACCCTGACGACGGCCACCGCCGGCACCGCGTCGGTCGCGGGGCACGACGTGGCCGCCGATCCGGGTGCGGTCCGCGAGGCGATCAGCCTCACCGGGCAGTTCGCCGCCGTGGACGAGGTGCTGACCGGCCGCGAGAACCTCGTCCTCGTCGCACGGCTCCGGCACCTCCGGCACGCCGGCCGCATCGCCGACGAGCTGCTCGACCGGTTCTCGCTCACGGATGCCGGGTCCCGCCGCGCGGGGACGTACTCGGGCGGGATGCGCCGCCGGCTCGACATCGCGATGAGCCTGATCGGCGACCCGTCGGTGGTCTTCCTCGACGAGCCGACGACCGGCCTCGACCCCGAGGCCCGCATCGAGGTCTGGGACGCCGTCCGCGCCCTCGCCGCGAGCGGCACCACGGTCCTGCTCACGACGCAGTACCTGGACGAGGCCGAGCAGCTCGCCGACCGGATCGCCATCCTGCACGAGGGCCGCATCATCGCCGACGGCACCCTCGCCGAACTCCAGCGACTCCTCCCGCCCGCGACGGTCGAGTACGTCGAGAAGCGCCCCACGCTCGAGGACGTCTTCCTCGCCGTCATCGGACACCGTCCCGACGCCGACACCACGAAGGCCGACACCACGAAGGAGGTGGCCTGATGTCCGCCCACCCGATCCACGACACCGCCGTCCTGACCGGGCGCTCGCTGCGACACGTGCTCCGGAGCCCGGACACGATCATCACCACCGCCGTGATGCCGATCGCCTTCCTGCTGCTGTTCGTGTACGTCTTCGGCGGCGCGATCGACACCGGGAGCACGCCGTACATCGACTACCTGCTGCCGGGGATCCTCCTCATCACGGTGGCGTCCGGGGTGGCGTACACCTCGTACCGGCTGTTCCTCGACCTGCAGGCGGGGATCGACGAGCGCTTCCGGTCGATGCCGATCGTCCGGGCGGCGTCGCTGTGGGCGCACGTGCTCACGTCCCTCGTCGCCAACACCGTGTCGGTGACCGTGGTCGTCGGGGTCGCCCTGCTCATGGGGTTCCGCAGCAGCGCGGGTATCGGAGCGTGGCTCGCAGTGCTCGGGATCCTGGTGCTCTTCACGCTGGCGCTCACCTGGATCGCGGTCGTCGCCGGGCTGTCGGCGAAGTCGGTGGACGGCGCGAGTGCGTTCTCCTACCCGCTGATCTTCCTGCCCTTCATCAGCTCGGCGTTCGTGCCCACCGACTCCATGCCCGGGCCGGTCCGGTGGTTCGCGGAGCACCAGCCGGTGACGTCGATCGTGGACTCGATCCGTGCGCTGTTCGCCGGGCAGCCGCTCGACGCGGACCTGTGGGTGGCCCTCGCGTGGTGCGTCGGCATCCTGCTGGCCGCCTTCGGCGTCGCGACCCTCGTGCAGCGCCGGCGGGTCGGCTGACGCGACCGGCTGACGGACGGGAGGGACGGTGCCGGCCCGCACCGTCCCTCCCGTCCGCTGGTGCGCACCTCGCGCACCTCGCGCGCTGAGCCGCCGCGAGTAGCGTCCGATGCATGAGCAACGTCATCGTCCTCGGCGGCCACGGCAAGGTCGCACTCCTCGCCACCCGCATCCTCACCGACCGCGGCCACACCGTCACCTCGGTCATCCGCGACCCCGACCAGGCCGACGAGATCCGCGCCCACGGCGGGCAGCCGCACGTCGCCGACATCCAGCAGCAGACCCTCACCGACTTCGCCGAGCTCATCCACGGACACGACGCCGTGGTCTGGTCGGCCGGTGCCGGCGGCGGATCGGCCGACCGCACCTGGGCGATCGACCGCGACGCGGCGATCCTGTCCGTGCAGGGTGCCGCGAAGGCCGGTGTCGACCGCTACGTCATGGTCTCCTGGTCCGGCTCGCTCCTCGACCACCGGGTGCCGCAGGACGACGACTTCTTCGCGTACGCGCAGTCGAAGATGATCGCCGACGCCGTGCTCCGCGACTCGGGGCTCCGCTGGACGGTCGTCGCGCCGAGCACCCTCACCGACGACGAGCCCACGGGTTCGGTCGACTGGGACGGCTCCTCGACGCAGGTCCCGCGCGGCGACGTCGCGCACGTGGTGGCCGACGCGGTCGAGGGCGACGAGACGATCGGCCGGACGATCCGGTTCAACACCGGTTCCACCCCGATCGCCGACTTCCTCCGCACGGCGGGCTGAGCGGTGGCGCGGAACCCCGAACCGTTCCGGGGCCGACTGGCCCTCGTGACCGGTGCGAGCGGCGGCATCGGCGAGTCGCTGGCGGAGGGCCTCGCCGCGGGTGGCGCCGACCTCGTCCTGGTCGCCCGGTCTGCCGACAAGCTCGACGTCGTCGCCTCGGGCATCCACGCGCGCCACGGTGTGCGGGTGCGGGTGCTCCCGGCCGACCTGGCGACGGCCGACGGCGTCGACGAGGTGATCACGGCCCTCGACGGCACCCGCGTCGACGTCCTGATCGCGAACGCCGGGGTCGGGTGGCACGGCACCTTCGCCGAGCAGCCCGAGGACGGCATCGTGCAGCAGATCGCGCTCAACGAGACCGCGCTGGTCCGGCTGACGCGGGCGTTCCTGCCCGGCATGCTCGCCCGCGGCGTCGGCGGCGTGATGACCGTGGCCTCGACCGCCGCGTTCCAGCCCACCCCGCACATGGCGCTCTACGGCGCGACGAAGGCGTTCGTCCTGTCCTTCACCGAGGCCCTCTGGCAGGAGACGCGCGGGCAGGGCGTCCGGGTGCTCGCCCTGTGCCCCGGCCCGACCGCGACGGGCTTCTTCGACGCCGCCGGCGGCGGGTCGTTCCTCGAGGGCGGTCGGCAGTCGGCGGAGGAGGTCGCACGCGTCGGTCTGCGGGCGTTCGCCCGTGCCGGCGGACCCACGGTCGTCTCCGGCGCGCGCAACGCCGTGCTGGCGAGCGCACACCGCTTCGTCCCCCGTGGCCTGATGACGCGCATGTCCGCGATGGTGATGGAGTGACGAGCCCGACGGTCCTCTTCGTGCACGGCGCCCTCGTCCGTGACGGCGACTGGTGGTGGGCTCCGACCGGCGACCTGCTGCGCGAACGGACCGGGATCGCCAGCCGCGCCGTGGCCCTGCCGTCGTGCGGGGAGACCGACACCGGCGGCGGCCTGCAGGAGGACGCCGCCGCACTGCGCCGCGCCCTCGACGAGGTCCCCGACGCCATCGTCGTCGGACACTCCTACGGCGGGACCGTGATCGCCGAGGCGGGCCCGCACCCCGCGGTCCGGCACCTGCTGCTCGTGTCGAGCTACCTGCCGCCCGTCGGGGCGTCGCAGGGGTCGATCATGTCCGGCGAGCCGGACCCCGTCGCGGTGCGTCCGGACGCCGACGGGCGGATCGTCGTCGACGGGTACGACGAGCGGTCGTTCGGCGCCCGGTTCCTGCAGGACGCCGACGCCGCGACGCAGCGGGCGGCGTGGGACCGGGTCACCTCGCAGGACGTCCGCGCGTTCGGCACGCCGACGAGCGCCGAGGGGTGGGCCGGCGTGGACTCCACCGCGGTGGTGTGCGCCGAGGACCGCTCGACGACCGTCGCACTCCAGCGGGAACACGCGGCGCGGGCCACCCGGTCGGTCGAACTCCCGACGGGGCACCATCCGTTCATCACCCGACCGGACCTCGTGGCCCGGCAGCTCGAGGCGTTCCTGCACGACTGACCCGGGACCGCGGGCCGCTCGGCAGGTCGTCCCAGACGTCGGCCCAGATCGACTCGAAGTCCACCGGTCGGATCGCACCGGCACGGAGCGCCCGCTCCGGCACGGTCAACGCGTCGAGCGAGGCGCCGAGCAACCGGACGTCCCCGTGCACCTCGGGTCGCCCGGTGCCGTGGAAGGTCGTCACCGTCAACGTCCGGACACCGGGACGGAGTCGACGAGCGGCCCGCCCGAGCACCAGGAAGCCGCCCGCGTACACCCCGACGGCGGCGACGGTCCCGAGGGCGGCGCGGGGAGCGAGCGCGGCCATCACGGCGATCGCCAGCAGTGCCCCCACGGCCGGCCACGCCGACCACGCACGGAGCACCGCACGCTCGCGGCGGGTCGTACCAGGCGGGTAGACGACGAGGGTCCTCGTGCTCCACATCGTCCGGTCGACGGGGCGCACGGAGTACCGGCCCCACACGTGCGGGCCGTCGACCACGCGTGCGCGCAGGTCGGAGACGGCGCTCACCGGACGACCTCGGCACGGACCGGCACCACGACGTCGCGGTGCCGGATCGCGGTCACGCAGGGGAAGCAGAGCAGGTCGCCCTCGCGGACGTCCGCGGGCAACGGGGCCGGGAGCCGGTGGAAGGGACCGTCCTCCGCGCCGGCGCACGGGGTGAGGACGTACGTCCCGGTCGGGGCCGCCGTGCTCACCCGGCCGATGAGCCGCACCTGGTCGAGGACGGCGAACCGGGGGAGCACCGCGTCGAGTTCGAGCAGGACGACACCGGTCCGGGGGCGCCGCACGCGCAGCACCGACGCCACGGCGACGCTCACCTCGCCCGGCGTCCACGTGCGGGGTCGGTAGCGGGGCGGTGCCTGCTCGGCGGTGTGCACGCACGGGGTGCCGGCGAGTTCGGCCAGCCGGACCATCGACACGGCGGCGACCAGGACGTCGCCGGTCGTGGGTTCGGTGTGGGCGGGCCAGAGGGTCGGGTCCACGGGGTCGGGGAGGGACGCGCGGAGCGTCGGGAGGATCGCGGTCAGGGTCACCACTCCACGATCCGGCGGGGGCGGCCGTGCGGACAGCGTCCTGACGGATCGCTGACGCCGTCGGTCCGATCCTGTGCGCGGTCCTGACGCGGCGAGCGCGGAGGACGCGACGAGCGCGCGGACCGTGCGGAGCGGCGGACGGGAGGAGGGCCCCACCCGCCGGTACCGGCGTGACGCGCCAGCGGCACGCCGGCCGTGGGGGGCGGGCGGGGGCGGGCCCCCCCCGTCCCTCCCGTCCGCCCCCGGGTCACGCTGGCCGCATCACGCGAACTGCGCGTAGAACCGCTCGGGCGCCTCGGCGAGCGACGCCTTGACCCCGGCGCTCCAGTCGTCCACGACGACCTCCGCCGCGCCCCGCTCCACACCGTCGAGGGAGAGCCGGGCGACCTCGGCCGGGTCGACCTTCGGCCCCTCGTAGCCGGCCATCATGTCGGTGTCGGCGGCTCCGAGGTGCAGCCCCTGGACGCTGATGCCCCGGCCGGTCAGCTCGAGGCGGACGGCGTTCGTCATGTTCCACTCGGCGGCCTTGGCTGCGGCGTACCCGCCCGAGCCCGGGTACGCGAACCAGGACAGCGCCGACAGGACGTTCACGATCGCACCCCCGCCGTTGCGTTCGATCACCGGCGCGAACGACCGGACCATCCCGAGGTTGCCCCAGAAGTGCGTGTCCATCTCCCGCCGCACGTCGGTCAGGTCGTCCGTGAGCAGCGAGCCCTGCGTGGTGATCCCGGCGTTGTTGACGAGCAGGGTCACGTCGGACGCCGCAGCCGCTGCCGCCGCGACGGACGCCTGGTCGGTGATGTCGAGCGGGAGCACCTCGACCCCCTCGATGTCGACCAGTTCGGGGCGCCGGGCCGTGGCGTAGACCTTGGCGGCGCCGCGCTCGAGCAGCTGCTGCACGAACCGTCGTCCGATGCCCCGGTTCGAGCCCGTGACGAGTGCGACCGATCCAGCGATGTCCATGGTGTTCCTCCTGCCGAGCGGGCACCTCCCGCAGCGGCTCGGCTACGCTAAGACCTCACATCGATGTCAGGTGCAAGGAGGAGATCGTGCGCATCGGAGACCTCGCTGCGGCGACCGGCGTGAGCGTGCGGTCGCTCCGGTACTACGAGGAGCAGGGCCTGCTGCCGGCCGGACGGACGGCGAGCGGCCAGCGCTCCTACGCGGTGCCCGCCGTCGAGCGGGTCCAGCTCATCCAGCAGCTCTTCGCCGCCGGGCTGCCGAGCCGCACGATCGTGCAGCTGCTGCCCTGCGTGGACGCGGGGGTGGCGACGCCGGAGTCGTTCGCGCTCCTCGTCGCCGAGCGGGACCGGATCACGGCGCAGCTCGCCGAGCTCGAGGCCGCTCGGCACCGGCTCGACGAGGTCATCGCGATCACCGAGCACCCGACGCCGGAGCACTGCCCGGCGCTGCGGGACCAGCCGCTGGCGGCCTGACCGGCGCGGCGCGCCGTTCAGCGGCGGCGCGCGGATCAGCGGCGGCGCGCGGATCAGCGGCGGCGCGCGGCCTGCCAGGTCTCGCGGGGCAGCACCCCGAACTCGTCGCGGTAGCTGCCGGCGAACCGTCCGAGGTGCGCGAAGCCCGAGTCCCGCGCCACGTCCCCGACGCTCCGGTCGTCCCCGGACTCCAGGCCCTCCCGCGCGAGCAGCAGTCGGATGCGCCGGAGGTAGGTCGTCGGCGTGATGCCGTGGTGCCGCCGGAACGCGTCCTGCAGCCCGCGGATGCTCAGGCCCGCGGCCGCCGCGACGTCCTCGACGGTGATCTGCTCGGTCGCGTGCTCGAGCAGGTACGCCTCGGCCCGGGCGAACCGCGCCGCCGCTGCCGTGCGGGGCTGGTCCTGCCCGACCGGCCAGTGCGGGATCGCCGTGAGCAGGCCGCCCGCCGCGAAGCGGGTCAGTTCGCGCTCGTGCTCCTCGGTGACCTCCTCCGGACCGCGCAGCACGTCGGCCGCCACCGCGCGCACCATCAACCACCAGGCGGCGAGCGTCGGCCCCTCGGGGATGTGGTGGGGCTGGAACTCGATCGGCCCCGGCTGCCAGGCGCCGCGTTCGGCAGCGACCTGCTCCACCGTGGTCCGGTCGATGCGGATGAGGTCGAGCTGGAACCCGTCCCACCGGACCTGCTGCGGGTCGTGGCGGAACAGGACCGGACGGCCGGTGGGCACCCCGTCGCCGTCGACCGCACCGCTGCCGGACTTCAGCCAGAACAGGACCATCGCGGACTCGGCCTCGACCGTTCCCTCGACGACGCCGGTGCTCGCCATCGACACGAGGGACAGCAGCTCGGAGCCACGTCGCCGTTCCTCGAACGAGAACCCCGAGGGCGCGCCCTCGACCGTGGCCCGTCGGACGTCGGGGATCCGCGTGACGAGCTCTGCCGCGTCCGCCGGCTCTGACGTCACGACCGACCACTGCGACCGCTGCA
The DNA here is from genome assembly GCF_037144815.1 of Curtobacterium sp. USHLN213. NCBI lineage: Bacteria > Bacillati > Actinomycetota > Actinomycetes > Micrococcales > Microbacteriaceae > Curtobacterium > Curtobacterium sp. USHLN213. Next base: position 23,689 of record NZ_JBBCYQ010000002.1, read on the forward strand.
CGAAGGCGCTCACCGTGCGACCTGCAGCACCGCGTCGGCGATGTTCCGTGCCACCTGCTCGGGCGGGGTGTCCGTCGTGTCGACGACCTCGGCCGCGGCGTGCAGCCAGGTGCGTGCCGCCTCGGCGTACGGCTCGACGCGGCTGGACCGGAACGTGGACGGCCCCACCACGGCGTCGTTCTGGATCCGGTCCCGCAGGGTCTCCTCTTCCGCGTGCAGCACGAAGTGCCGGACCGGGATCCCGTGCGCCGCGAACCCGTCCGCGATCTCCCGCCAGTACCGCTCGACGAGGACCGTCTGCGGCATCACGAGCGTGCCGCCCGCGAAGGCCAGGACCTGCCGGGCGGTCTCGACGACGAGCGGTCGCCAGGGGTCCCAGTGCTGGAAGTCGCCGGACTCGGGCAGCGGGGGCCGGACGTCCATGAGGGTCTCGCCGACCTTCTCCGGATCGAGCACGCGAGCGTCCGGCAGGAGCGGCTGCACCAGCCTGCTGGTGGTCGTCTTGCCGACGCCGTGCGTCCCGTTGATCCAGACGATCATGACCGGACCGTAGCGCACATCGCTGCGGGACGGGAGGACGGGAGGCGCGTGGCGGGCCCGCACCGCGCCTCCCGTCCGCCACCGGCTCACTCGAGGTGCGCGTAGTTCGGCAGGTCGATCGCCTCGGCCGGTGGGGTGGCGAAGCGGGCGCCGAGGCGCCCGACGAGGGGCAGCGACGCCACGCGGACGGCGGTGCCGAAGGCCGCGATCCCGAGCCGGGACCTCGGGTTCGCGATCCGCGGCGTGCCCGGCGGCAGCTGCTGCGCCTTCGCGACGTACGGGCGCATGATGCGCTCGTACGCGCGCAGGGCGTCACGGTGGTGGACGTGGGCGGCGAGCTCCCCGGCGAGGACGTAGGCACCGGTGAGCGAGAGGCTCGTGCCCATGCCGCTCACCGGCGAGGCGCAGTACGCGGCGTCCCCGACGAGCACCACCCGGCCGTCCGACCAGCGCGGGGCGTGGACCTGTCCGATCGCCTCGGAGTAGAGGTCCTCGGAGTGGTCGAACCCCGCGAGGACCCGCTCGGCCTCCCACCCGGCGTCGCCGAACACCGCGTGCAGGCGGCGGCGCACCGCATCGAGGTCGCCGCGCTCGGAGCCGGCTCGCTCCCGCTTCCGGTCCGTCACGACCGACATCGCCGCGCGGATGGTCCCGTGCTGGTCGGGACGGAGGGTGATCGACCGGCCACCCGGTGCGTTGTACCAGCGCCACCAGTCGTCGTCCGCCGCGGTCCGGGGGATCGTGCCGTACGTCGTCTCGAGCCCGAGCGACCGGATCTCCGGCTCGTCGCCGAACACCAGCCGACGGGTGCTCGATCCGATGCCGTCCGCCGCGACCACCAGGTCGAACCGGTCGTCCGGGCCGTGCTCGAACCCCACGGTCACGCCGTCGTCGTCCTGGTCGATGCGGGTGATCCGGTCGCCGTAGCGGTACTCGGTGGCGTCGGACGTCCCGTCGACGAGGAGCCGCGCGAGGTCACCGCGCAGAACCTCGAGCTCGGCGGTGGCCCCGCCGGAGTCCGAGGTCCCCGCCGGGAACGCCGCGATCGTCCGGCCGCTCGGACCGATGAACCGCGTGCCGACCTCGCCCGTCGTGGCAGCGCGGATGTCGTCCTCGATGCCCATCCGGCGCGCGACCTCACGCCCGGCTCCGCGCACGTCGACGTTCTGCCCGCCGGTGCGGAGGGACGGCGCCCGCTCGACGACGACCGTCTCGAACGAGAAGCGGTGGAGCCAGTGGGCGAGCGCCGGGCCGGCGATGCTCGCGCCGGAGATGAGCACGCGTCCGCGGGTGTGGTCGGTCATGGTCCCTCACGTCGTTGATTACCAATGAGATTGGCAATGTACACGACTACCATGGTGGACGTGCCGAACGACGACCAGCACCCAGCGACCGACCGCCCCGACGACCGGCAGGACCGCCACGACCGGGCGACGGCTCGACGCGACGGGCGATCGCTCCCCGACGACGACATCCGGTCCCGCGTGCAGCAGGTCAGTGTCCGGCAGCAGCGCTTCGAGCGGCACCTCGCCGCGGCACTGTCGGTCGACGCGGCGGGACTCGAGGCGATGGACCACCTCATCGCGACCGGGCCGGCCACCCCGACCGAGCTCGCCCGTCGGCTCGAGATCTCGACGGCCGCGATGACGCTCGTCCTGAACCGGCTCGAGGGCGCCGGGCACGTCCGACGGGAACGGCACCCGAGCGACGGACGCAAGCTCGTCGTCACGGCGGCGGAGCGCTCCTCCGACCGTGCGTACGACCTCGTGCTGCCGCTCATCGAGGGCATCGAGGGCATCGTCGACGACCTGGACCCCGCGGAGCGTGCGACGGTGCAGACCTTCCTCGACCGGCTGATCGGGGTCTACGACGACGCGATGGACTGAGCCGTCGCGGGGTCCGTCGTCCACGCCGACGTCCTGTGCGTCCGGTCAGGATCGGCGACAATGGACCGTGCCCTTCCGTGCCCTGCTCGCCACCGCCGCGTCGGCCGTCACCCTGGCGTTCGTCCTCGTCACGGCGGCCCCCGCGTCCGCCCACGACGTCCTCGCCTCGACCGCACCCGCTGCGGACACGACGGTCGGGGGTGACCTCGACCAGGTAACACTCACGTTCTCCGAGCCGCCGCTGGCCGGGCTCGAGTCCGGGATCGTCGTCAGCGTGACCGGCCCGGACGGCGCCGAGGTCGGCGCGGGGAGTGTCGACGTCGACGGCAGCACGCTGCGCACGGCCGCCGACCTCACGGCTGCCGGCTCGTACACGGTGACCTGGCGGAGCGTCTCGGTGGACGGACACCCGATCTCGGGGAGCTACCGGTTCACGTCGACCGGAGCACCGGCCCCGACCCCGACGGCGACGGGACCGTCGCAGAGCCCGAGCGCGGGCACCCCGACGCCGAGCGCCACAGCCGATGCCGGTGCCGGTGCCGGTGCCGGTGCGACCAGCGCCGCGACCGGGTCGTCCGGGCCCGGGGCGACGCCGTGGGTCCTCGGCGGGATCGCGGTCGTGGTCGCCGCCGCGCTCGTCGCCGTCCTGCTGGTCGCCCGTCGCCGGACCACCCCCGACGACGACTGACACGAGCCGCGCCGCCGGTCAGCGCCCGGCGTACCGCCCACGGTGGTGCCGCCGGTCCCAGACCGCGACGGCGATCCGGCCGACACCGAGCGCGGTCCAGCCCGCACCGATGATCCACCGCCACGCGTCGTCGCCGCCCTCGACCGCGGCGAACACGATCCACACCGCGCCCAGGGCGGTCCACGCCACGGCCATCCAGAGCGCCGGCCGCCCGACGATCGACCGCCACAGCTGTTCGTCCCCGGCGTCATCGCTCATGGCGACACCGTAGACCGTCCGGTCCGCCCGTGCCAGGGCGTCAGGCGCGGTCGTGCAACGTCACCTGGTACCCGTCCGGGTCGGCGAAGGTGAACGTCCGACCGAACGGGCCGTCGATCGGCGCGGACACGATCCGGTGGCCGTCGGCGACCAAGGCGTCGTGGATCGCCTGGACGTCGGTCGCGTGCAGCCAGATCGCCGCGCCGATCCCCGGCTGCGCCACGGCGTCGAGGTCGGTGCCGGGCACGAGATCGCGCAGGGCGAACGCGATCGGCGTGGTCTCGAAGACCACCGCGTGCGGCGGACCCGCCTGCGACCGGACGAGGCCGAGGTACTGCTCGTAGAACGCCTGGGATGCATCGAGATCGCGGGTCTGCAGCGAGATGAAGTCGGGGCCGGTGACGGGCATGGGGTCTCCTTCGTTGGTGTCAGTTATCTGACACGGAAGAACCTATGTCAGACTACTGACATGCGTCAAGACGGACACGGCATCGACCTGGACACGTCCCTCGGGTACCTGCTCAAGGAGGCCGCGAGCGCGCTCCGCACCGCGATGGAGTCGGTCCTGCGCCCGCTCGGCATGACCGTCACGCACTACTCGTGCCTCGAGCTGCTCGCTCAGCGCCCTGGGTCGTCGAACTCCGACCTCGCTCGCGGGGCGTTCGTGACACGACAGTCGATGAACGTCCTGCTGCAGGCGCTCGAACGGGACGGCTCGGTGTCGCGCGCGTCGGAGGCACCGGTGGGCAAGGCGCTGCCGGTCCAGCTCACCCCGCTCGGGCGGGAGCGTCTCGCCGAGGCCTCGGCAGCCGTCCGCGGGGTCGAGGTCCGGATGCTCAGCGGGATGTCGGCCGACGCGCAGGGCGCGGCGCTCCGAGCACTGCGGAGCATGGTGCGGTCGCTGCGCGACGACGCGTGAGTCGCGCTACGGCGCGACCGGTCGACGCCCCGTGGACGACTGGAAGCGCAGCAGGTAGCCGTCGGGATCGGTGACCAGGAACTGCCGCACCCCGGCTTCCTCGTCGCCCACGCGGTACCAGCGCGTCTCCGCCGGCATGAAGAGCTCCACACCCCCGGCACGGAGCGACGCCGCGACGACGTCCGCGTCCGGGACACCGATCTGCAGGTTGATCCCGCGGCCGAGTGGTCGATCGAGCGGCCCGGTGAGCCAGTTCCGACCGACCCCGGCCTGCTCGAGCATGACGTGCGCCGACCCGAGGGTCAGGTAGGCGAACCGTTCCTCGGGACGCGCGTAGGCCACGGTGAACCCGCACAGGCCGGACCAGAAGGCGATGCTCGCGTCCACGTCGGTGACGAGGAGCTCGGGGACGAGGGCGGGGTCCGGATCGGTCGTCACCAGGCCATGCTGCCAGCCGGCGTACCGGACCCGCACCGCGCCTCCTGAAGGTGTGGACAAGATCCGTGCTCGCCGGACCTGCGCGGGATCCGCGGCCTAGCGTGAGAGCGTCATGGCACCCGAACACCGACTCCCCGCCGAGCCCGACGCGGCTCCCACCGTCGCGCACCACGATGCGCACCACGCGGCCGCCGCCGCGCCCCCCGAGCGATCCGAGCACTCCGACGCCGGATCCGGCGACCAGCCGGACCCGAACCGGTGGAAGGCCCTCGTCATCTGTCTGCTCGGCGGCGGCATCGTCCTGCTCGACGTGTCGATCGTCAACGTCGCGCTGCAGTCGATCTCGTCCGGACTCCCCGGGGCCACCCCGGAGGCCGTGCAGTGGATCCTGTCCGGCTACGCACTGTCGTTCGGACTCCTGCTCGTCCCCGGCGGTCGACTGGGCGACGCCTCCGGCCGCCGGCGCATGTTCGTCATCGGGGTCGGCCTGTTCACCCTGGCGAGCGCGCTCTGCGGCTTCGCCCCGAACGGGATCGTGCTGGTCGTCGCGCGGCTGGTGCAGGGCCTCGCCGGTGGTCTGCTCACGCCCCAGGTGACGGCGCTCATCCAGCAGCTGTTCCGCGGGAAGGAGCGCGGCACCGCCTTCGGGCTGTTCGGCGCCACGGTCGGCATCGCCACGGCGATCGGCCCCCTCGTCGGTGGTCTGCTCATCACGGCCTTCGGCACCGAGAACGGCTGGCGGTTCGTCTTCTTCGTGAACCTGCCCGTGGGACTCGTCACGATCCTCCTGGCCTTCCGCTACCTGCCGGCGGCGAGCCGGGTGGAACGCGGCCGGAAGCACGACTTCGACCCCGTCGGGATCGTCCTGCTCGGCGCCGCGGTGGTCGCCCTGCTGCTGCCGTTCGTGCAGTCGCAGGAGTGGAAGGGCACGGCGAAGTGGTGGCTCGTGGTCGCCGCCGTCGTGCTCGGCGCGCTGTTCGTCCTGTGGGAGCGGCGGTACGCGCGGTCGAAGGAGCCCGTCATCGACCTCGGGCTGTTCCGCCGCCGGTCGTTCTCGCTCGGTGTCGGGCTCGCGACGCTGTACTTCGCCGGGTTCACGCCGCTGTTCTTCGTCCTGACGCTGGCCCTGCAGTCCGGCCTCGGGTACTCCGCGCTGCTCGCCGGCCTGTCGTCCGTGCCGTTCGCGATCGGGTCCGGGGTCGCGTCGACCATCGGCGGTCGCGTCGTCTCGCGGTTCGGCCGACAGCTCATCGTCGTCGGGACCGTGCTGGTCCTGATCGGCCTCGGTGGGGTCATCTGGGTCGTCGCGAACCACTACCGGTCCGACCTCGGGTGGTGGCTCGTCGTCCCGCTCCTCGTCGCCGGTGTCGGCTCCGGACTGACGATCTCGCCGAACCAGACGCTCACGCTGTCCGAGGTGCCGGTGGAGCAGGGCGGCTCGGCCGGTGGGCTCATCCAGGTCGGTGCGCGCGTCGGGTCCGCGATCGGGATCGCCGCCGTCGGCAGCGTCTTCTACTCGGCGCTCGCGAGCTCGAAGGGCGACTACGCGCAGGGGTTGCCGCTCGGACTGGGCGTCGCGCTCGGGTTCGTCGCGGCGGCGTTGCTCGCGGGGATCGTCGACGTCGTCGTCGGGCGGATCCGGGGGACCGAGGCGACGGTGTGATCCGGGTCCTGCTGTACATCGCCACGATCGTCGTCGCGACGGCGCTGTCCCTCGGCGGCGGGCTGCTCGTGGCGCTCGAGCTCGGGAGCGCTGCACACGGCTGGCTCGTCGCCGCGGCCGTCTGCACGCCGCTCGTCGTCATGGGACCGGTCCTCGTCGGGGCCTTGGCCGGCTACTACGACCACCGCTCGTCCCCCGAGAGCCAGCGCTCCCTGTTCCGGGTCTCGGCGGTCGTCGCCGCCGTCGACGTCGTGGCCGCCGTGGTCTTCGTGCTGACGGCTCTGTCGGCGCAGGCGCCCCTCTGGGTGCCGGTGCTGCTTGTCATCGGGGCCGGGTTGCTCCTCGCCGTCGCCCGCCCGCTCGGTGCGCTGTTCCGCCGCACCGAGGCGCCCATCAGCGACCTGAGCGACGACGTCCCCGGCGTCGGGCTGGTCCGACGCGCGATCCGCTCGATCGCGACGACCTTCGTCATCGCTGCGGTGGTCTGCACGATCGGGGTGACGCTCCTTGCGGCCTTCTCGGACCGGGGCGGCGCGCTCCTCCAGGTCGTCCTGCTCGGGGGCCAGTTGACCTTCACCGCGAAGGTGGTGCTGCGGGGCAAGGAGCTCCCCCTCGACGAGGCCGACCGCGCGGGAGCGGTCCGGTACGCCCGGATCGTCCCGCTCGCCCTGCAGTTCCAGCTGGTGTTCACGGGCCTGCTGTACGTCGCCATCGCGTTCCAGTTCGTGTCGTCCGCGGTCCGCGGCGACCTGGGGCTGCTGCCCGTGGTCTTCCTGGTCGCGATGGTCGTCGTGCTCGCCTGGGCGATCCCGCTCTCGGTCCGGCGGATCGGTCGTGCGCGTCGGTACGCGGAGCAGCACCGACCGACCTGATCGGCGTGGGTTGGCGCCCGTCGGGATGCGCTATCGTCGGGCGCAGAGGGAAAAGGCCCGCGCCCCATCGGCTGCCGGGTACTCACACGCGGCTCACGGGGGTCGCCACTTCTTCATCGAAGGAGTGCACCCGTGTCCGAAGTCATCACCCGCCCGCCGTTCGACCCCGAACTCGTGCCGTTCCTCGACGCCCTCGCAGCGCGCGGTCCCGTCACCATCACGCCCGAGGTGTTGCCGCACATGCGGCAGCTCGACGTCACCGAGGCCGAACTCGATGCACGGCTGCACGCCCGCGGGTACGAGCGTCGACGCATCACCGTGCCCGGTCACGGCGGCGACCCGATCGACCTCGCGGTGATCCAGCGCATCGGTCGCACCGGCGCGACCACGGGGGTGTACACGATCCACGGGGGCGGCATGGTGTTCGGCCACCACCTCGGGAACCTCGACTCCTACGACGACTGGCTGCTGGTCCACGACGTCGTGCTCGTCAGCGTGGACTACCGCCTCGCGCCCGAGTACCCGGACCCGTTCCCGGTCGAGGACTGCTACGCCGGGCTCGTGTGGGTGTCCGAGCACGCCGAGGAGCTCGGCATCGACCCGGACCGCATCGTCATCGCCGGGCAGAGCGCCGGGGGTGGCCTCGCAGCGGGCACGGCCCTGCTCGCCCGCGACCGACGCGGGCCGTCGCTGCTGGCCCAGATCCTCGTGTCGCCGATGCTCGACGACCGCGACGAGACCGTCTCCACCGTGCAGATCGACGGTGTCGGCGTCGCCGACCGCCAGTTGACCCGGTTCGGCTGGGACGCCTACCTCGGCAGCCGACGCGGCACCGACGACGTGTCCGTGTACGCCGCTCCCGCGCGGGCGACAGACCTCGCCGGACTCCCGCGCACGTACATCGACTGCGGCAGCGCCGAGGTCTTCCGCGACGAGACCGTGGCCTTCGCGAGCGGACTCTGGGCAGCGGGCGTCGACGCCGAGCTCCACGTGTGGCCAGGAGCCTTCCACGGCTTCACGAGCATGCTCCCCGACGCCACGATCTCGAGGACGGCGACCGCCGCACTGGCGGGGTGGACGAGCCGGACGCTCGGGGTCGACCACGGTTGAATGGGTCCATGCGGGCACTGGTGCTGGGTGGGACCGGATGGCTCGGACGTGCGATCGTCCGGGACCTCCTCGAGGACGGCGTCGAGGTCACCTGCCTCGCACGCGGTGCGACGGGTGACGTCCCGGACGGTGCCCGACTCGTCCGCACCGATCGTCGCGCGGACGGCGCCTACGAACCCGTGCGTGGCGCGTGGGACGAGGTGGTCGAACTCTCGTCCGATCCGGACCTCGTCCGTCCCGCGCTCGACGCGCTCGCAGACTCCGCCGCGCACTGGACGCTCGTGTCCACCGTGTCCGTCTACGCCCGGAACGACGAACCGGGCGCGGACGAGACCGCCGAGGTCGTCGAACCCGTCGACCTGACGCAGTACGCGGACGCCAAGGCCGCCGCCGAGCGGAGCAGCGCCGACCGACTCGGATCGCGGCTCCTCGTCGCCCGACCCGGCCTCATCGTCGGCCCGGGCGACCCGAGCGACCGGTTCGGGTACTGGCCCGCCCGACTCAGCCGCCCCGGGCCGGTGCTGGTCCCCACGTCGGAAGGGCGGTCCGTACAGGTCATCGACGTCGCGGACCTGGCCGCGTGGGTCGGACGTGCTTGGCGGACGGGTCACACCGGGGTCGTGAACGCCGTCGGCGAGGTCGTGCCGATGCGGGACTTCTTCCGCCTGGTCGTCGAGGCCACGGGGTTCGACGGCGAGCTCGTCGAGGTCGAGGACGACGTGCTGCTCGCCCACGACGTGCGGTACTGGGCGGGGCCGAGGTCGCTGCCGCTGTGGCTTCCGCACTCCGATGTGGCGCTGATGCACCGGTCTGCGCGGGCGTTCCGCGATGCCGGGGGTCGGAGTCGTCCGCTGGCGGAGACCCTCACAGGGGTGCTCGACGACGAGCGGGCGCGTGGGGTGGAGCGGCCGCGGCGGGCGGGACTCGGGGCGGCCGAGGAGGCGGCGGTGCTCGCAGCGGTGCGCTGACCTCGGTCGCGGTGCTCAGTCCCGCTTGCGTCGGCGCAGTCGCTCGAACCAGCCCGCCGTCGCGATCGACTGCCCGACGTCGCCGTTGCCGGCCACGGCGCCGGCCGCCAGTCCGAGGAACGTGGTTTGCCCTGGATGGGTAGTCGGCACTGTCACAGCGTTGTTGCACGACTGCTGCGCCTGTGGCGGAGACCCTATACGCAATGCTCCAGGAATTGCAGTCCACCGAACAGCGGACTGTTGACCGCATCTCGCCGGTGTTAGCGTCCGAACGGGATCCCGAAGGCATTTCGGGGAATCCCCGAGCGGAAGTGAATGAGGCAACATGAACATCACCAGCCAAATCTCCCGAGAAACGACGTCGACCTTTACCGGTCGAAAGCGATTCGGCGCTCTCCTGCTGGTCGCCGTGGCCTTCGTCACCGCCACCCTGTTCACCGGAGGTCCGGCGCACGCCGAGAAGATCGGGTCACTCCTGACCATCGGGTGCGGGAACAAGACCGCCCAGTTGAACTGGACGAGCACGGGTGAAGTCCACATCTTCGGTTCACCGGACCGCAATTCGGCCGGAACGAACCTGATCCGCGTGGTCACGAAGAGCGGTTCGTACAGCTACAACTCCGGGTACCACACGTACACGTTCCAGATCGGTGCTTCGACGGGCCACGTCACGAGCGTCAAGCAGGTCTGCGTCGCGCAGTCGTAAGAGCCACGGTCAACAGGAGCGACCCCGCTGGCAGCGGGGTCGCTCCTGTTCCGTTTCGTGGTCGAATGCGCGCCATCGCGGCTCCCAGGCACCGGTGACGGTTCTGTCGAACCCATGTGAGCGCCACGTCAGCGTGGTGTGAGTGGCACGGACGAGGCTGTGGTCCGTGAACGTGATCCTGGTCGTGCAGCTCGTCCTCGTCGGTCTCCTCGCCGGTGAGGAGTTCGTCGTGCGGTGGGGCGTCCAACCGGCGATGGCCTCCCTGCCGGACGATGCCCACCTCCGCACGCGGATCGCGCTCGTCAAGTCGCTCAAGGTCGTCGTGCCGATGCTGATGGTGCCGGCGGTGCTCGCCACCGTCGCCGTCCTGGTCGTCGCTGGCTCGGGCGACGGTCTCAGGTGGCGAGTGGCAGCCGCAGTGGCGCTCGGGGTGTTCGTCCTCGCGTCGTTCCTCGGTACGGTCCCGATCAACATCGGGGTCAACGACTGGGATCCGCTCGACCCGCCGGCGGACTGGAAGCGGGTCGTGGTGCGGTGGGAGCGGATCGACGTGGTCCGGTCGAGCGCGGCGATCGTGGCGTTCGTGCTGTCCGCGATCGGGGTCGTGCAGATCGGGGCGTGACGGAGGGCCGGTCGATCGACGACCGGACGGGCGAGGAGGTCAGTCTGCGTTCCGCTCTCGGAGCAGATGCCGGACGGCTGCGTCCAGGACGTACGCCGGCATCGCGTGTCCGCCGTTGAACACCTCGGTGGTCAGGATGCCTGGCCGGAACGCTTCGAGGACCTGCTGCACGCCGTGGAGCGGGAAGAGGCCGTCGTCATGTCCGGCGGCGACGAAGACCGGCTGATCTACGGCGGAGGCGACCAGCGGAACGTCGCCGGCCGCGGTGAGCCCCGGAACGAACCACGCGGGATTGTGGCGAATGCGTTCCGACTCGAACGAGGCCAGCGTCCCGATGCCGCAGCTCACGACGCCCCGCGTCAGGCGGGGGTCGACAGCGAGGGAGAACAGCGTGACCTGACCGCCGAGCGAGTGCCCGATGATCCCGAGGTCGGTGCCGACCGCACCCGTGTCCTGCATCCAGCTCGTCACCGTTGCGATGTCGCGCGTGTGCTTCGCCTGCAGGCTGCTGCCGTTCGACACCCGGAACAATGCGTCGAGCCGTTCGTCCGCGGCGGGGTCGTCGGTCCAGTCGCGTCGTCGCTCCTCGAACCCGACGAGGTCCGGCAGGATCACCCGCGCTCCGGCACTCGCGAGCGCTGCACCGTATGCGAGTGCCGGGACGCTCGTCAGTCCCGCCGGCTCGCTCTTGCCGACCGTGAACGCCCCCGCGTGTTGGTGAACGGCGATGACGTCCACGCCGGCGGGATCATCCGGCGTGAGGAGGAGGCACGGGATCGTGTCGCCGTCGGGAGTGTCGAGCTCGATGCGCTCGCTCCAGATCGACCCCTCGCGGTGGAGCAGCGAACGGCGGACCACCGTCGGGTGGATCGACTCCGGTGCCGGAAGCGCGAGCAGCTCGCGGACCTTCGAGCGAGCCGAACCGCCGATCGCTTGCGCCATCTCTGGACGTTACCAGCGCCCGGAGGCCGATCGGGCGTCGTGACGCCTGCCGGATCGAGGCAGTGGATGGTGAACTGGGATCATGCGTATTCGGTCAGCCGCAGTCGTCGTGCTCGATGAGCAGGTGCTGGTGATCAAGAGACGCAAGGACGGTCGGAGCTACTGCGTGCTCCCCGGAGGCGGCGTCGAAGAGGGCGAGAACCTGCGCGAGGCCTGCTTCCGTGAACTCCTCGAAGAGACCGGGCTCGAAGGCGACGTGGGCGATCTGCTCGACGTTCCCGTGGACCGCGACGTGCCCGCCGCATACTTTGCGGTGCGAGTGACCTCCATGGAGGTGTCGCTCGGAGGACCTGAGCTGCGCCGTGCGTCGGCAGGTAACGAGTACGACCCGAGCTGGATCGCCGCAACGTCGCTCGACGAGGAACGGCTTGTTCCTGACGAAGCGCGACAGGCAGTACACCTCGTCTTGAGCGCGCAACAGCCGCCATTGAATCCGTTTCGGTAGCCGATCGGCTGACGAGACGCGTCGGGGCGTCGGTTGCGCGCCTCTTCCCGCCGGGCCGTCCACTGGCCCACCTAATCAGTGCGCGAGCGTCCCCTGGTCTTGGTCACGTCTGGCCTTTCGTCTCGCTGCCCGACGGAAGCCCATGAGCGCAGCGCCGCACACAACCGTCGAGATGATGCCAATGGCCGTACCGCCGGCCGACCCGCTTCCGTAGTTTGACCAGGGTAGCCCGAGAGCCCATTGCAGTGCAGGGCCCACTACGAGTAGCACTCCGGCCGGCACGACGACGATGAGCGAGGCGCTGCGGCCGCTCCAAGAAGGATGAAGCAGAACTACCACGGCGGCCGCGGCGACGACCGCGAGAGCACCGTAGATCCACGATGCTCCGGACATCCGCCAGCCGTCGTGTGAGAGCCAGTCTTGGACTCCTCGGATGGTCCGTGCCCAAGCGTGCTGACCTCTGCCATGTGTCGACGAGATGACAGGCAACGGCCACCCGATGATCGCGAGACCTCCGGCAATTGCGCTCGCGATTCCGAGCACGACCACCCCGAAGCGCGACCCGGTTCTGGGCTCGACTTCGAAGTCGGAGATGCTCACGCCAAGGAGGCTATAGGGCGAGCGGCGCGGTCGTTCCAACCGGGCACGCCGCCGGTAGAGGATCGGCACCTGCGACTGTTCAGAGCCCGTAGCTGACGCTCCCTGACGTGCTCAATCCCGTCGGCTTCAGCTACGTTCACCGCATGAACGACAGTGAGACGCCGGACGATCACGAGCGTGATGAGTGCGATGATGCGCCCAACGTCGACGCATCGATCCAGGGGGACGACGCGGAGAGTGACCAGCCTGCGCGACGGATCGTTGTCCCTGGATCCGGGGGCAATGCGGATGTAAGGGGCATCGTTGGCAGGCTCGGTCTGCTGAATTTCGACGCCAGCATGTTCGCGAACTTTACCTCGCTGTACACGCCGTCGATCGACTTCTCACGCTTCGCCGCTTGGGGGCACTCCTCAGCGGTTGCGGACCTCAGCAGGAGGATCGCCGAGCAGACGATGGCAAGCGCCCTGCTGTACTCCCCCGCCTGGTTCGAGCCAATCGTCGAGGCGCTGCGTGAGAGCAGCAAAGGTTGGAATTTCCCAGACATCGCGGATCTTGTCCGCCCCGCTTTGCCGGCGAACATCATGGAAGCGGACATCGACTACGAGCCCGACGAATGGATGACCTGGATCTCTGAAGGCCTCGTGATCGCGTGGGTTCCCGATGCCGGGACGCTCGAGCTCATCGCCGCAGCCGGCACGCCCGCGGAGCGCCGCTCGGCTGTGTCGACGCGCGCCGACGAGGTCCTCGAGTCGTGCGAGCACCTCCTCGGCCAGATCACCGCCGCCGACTACGTCCCGTTCGTCGAGCCTGTGCGGCGCGCGATCGCGGGGATTCGCGCGGACTTCTCGGATCTCGCGCAGGCGTACGCGGCAAGCACGCTGGAAACGATCGTGGCGATGAAGTACGGCCCATATGGCCACTACCGCAAGATTGAGAACGAGCACGAACAGGCGCAGCTGTTCCGGAGCGAGCTACACCTCGCACAGCTCAAGGCCGTCTTCCAGAGCTTTACCGAAGACGCCATCCCCACCACCTTCAACCGGCAAGCGACCGTGCACGCCGTTGCGCGCGGGAAGCAGTACTCCCGGCTGAACGCTGTGCTCGCTGTGGGCCACCTGGTCAGCGTGCTGTGGAAGTACGAGCTCGACACACGCGACGCGCACCACTAGCCGGATACGGCCGGAAGTGGATCCGGGGGGCGCCCGATGACCGATCGATCATCGAGACGGTGGCTCAGGGTAGCGTTCGCTCCCACGTTGACGTCGGCTGCTACGCGCGCCACCGTGAGCTGCGACTCCTAATGCCAGGTGGCGGTGTCGGGGTCGATGCCGCGGGCGCGTGCGCCGGCGTCGATGATGCGACGCAACCACGAGGCGAGGCCGGTTCGGACGCCGTCGTAGTGTGCGGCGTACGCGGGATCGGCTTCGTACACGCGGCCGAGGACGACCTGCATCTGCCGGGTAATCGGGAAGTAGGCGGAGAACACCTCGCGGTGCTGTTCAACGAGAGCGTCCGCGGTCGGGCTGCCGGGTTCGACACCAGCATCCATTGCGTCGGCAAGGGCCTGATCAAACGCCGCCGACGCATCGGCGACGGCCTGCCAGTCGTCCACGGTTCGTGACGCGGAGCGTTCGGCGTAGTGCCGCCACTCCGGCGTATCGCCGTAGAGTTGCCGTGCCTCAGCCGGCCACTGCGGATTCCATCCAGGCCCGAACGTCGCGGTCTGCTCCTCAGCGGTCATGAGCAGCCCGTGCTCGTGGGCGTCGGCCATCCGGGCCAGGTCATCGCCCAGCGCGCTGAGATGCTCGATCCGCGCCGCAAGCTGGGACTGCTGGGCGCGCAGCGCAATGACAACAGCCGCACTCGGATCGTCGAGAACGCTCCGAATGGCTTCCAGGTCGAGCCCCAGCTCGCGGTAGACGACGATGCGCCGCAGCCGCTCGAGGTCGCCTTCGGCATAGAGCCGGTACCCGGCAGCTGACCGTGACGACGGCCTCGCAAGGGCGATCTCGTCCCAGTGATGCAACGTCCGGACCGTCACGCGCAGGCGCGCCGCGGCCTGACCGACAGTCAGGTCCACGGCGTCGCTGTCATCAGGCATGCGCTCCATTCTTCTCGCCGTCGGCGCCAGGTGCGGTGATACCGATCGCTTCGAGGTTTTTGGCGGTCTGGCTGGCCGGCTCGAAGGGTTTCGCGGCAGTGAAGACCACTCGCACCCTCTCCGGCGTGATCACCTCGACATCGCGGGTGCCCCAGGGAGTGTCCCGCGGCTCGCTCACCACGCCCGCCTCGTGGGCTCGGCACGCGGCGACGAGGGCGTCGATCTGGTTAAGGACGCACGCGAAGCTGAAGCTCACCGCCGGCGGCTGATCCGGAGCGGACGCGGTTGGGACCAGCAGGACGTCCTGAAAGGCCCACCGGCGCAGGTGCACGAGCTTGCCCGGCACGCTGAACAGGTCGAAGAAGCCCAGGCCGCGGGTCCAGAAGTCGACGGAAGCGGCCAGGTCGGTTGTCGGGATCGTCACGAACGACGGCATCCCGTAGATCCCGTGGAATGGCTCAGGCACGACCACGTCAGGGCCGGGGGCGGGGACCGGGCTCATCTCAAAGGCGTTGTAGTAGCTGCTCATGGGTCCACGTTCTGCCCTCACGCGGCGTGAGGGTCAAATCGGGGAACTCTGAGACCAACCTGTTGGCCCGGTTCACCGAGTTGCCGGCCTGCATCCGGAGAACGATCCTCATCAGGACCGGCGATGAACCTCTAATCGGGAGTCGGCGTCAATCAAGGGGAGCGAGATTTGGGTTGGAGACCGAGGGCATTTGCCATCCATGCCGCTCGTGCGTCTGTCGCACGAGCGACTCGGCGTGTGTCCGAAGCTTGGCCAACGCATCTCCGTCGTAGCCTTTGGAGCGGAAGAGCCTGAGGTTCTGGCTAAGCGCCTCCGCCCACGCACTAAGGGGGGCGAGCTTGTCGAGACGCTCGTCCACGCTGTCATCCCGGCCTGCGCTTTCGAGTACCTGTCGCCCAAGAGTCGCGCCGAGAAGTCGTTCGGCTTCGAGCCATCTGTCCAGACCGTCCCATGCTGTGTACTCGTCAGCGAGGTCGATCATCGTGATTCGGAGATTCGCTAGACGCTCGCCAACGGGCTCGGCGCTCGGGTCAAACCCCACCAGGCGCTGGACCGACTCTTGGACTGCCGACCATAATGCCGTCGTCACAGCTTTGCGAGATTCCCGAAGGGCTTCGCTTGAGCGCCGGTTCGCAAGAATCGTTCCAATGCCGGCAATTACGGCGGCCAGGCCAGAGATGATGAGCGCAGCGATGTCCATGGAGCGATTCTGCAGCCTCCCGGCCACCCACACACGGGCGTTCGTTAGCCGGTCCTCCAGTGGACCCCGGGTGCTTGTGGACGGCCTCGGACTCCTACGGCGCTACTCCGGCGCGAACCCGTCGCACATAGGTGGTCCGCGGACTATCTCAGTTCACGCACGCCATACGGCCGCCTCACGACGCACGAACACTGAGCCGACTCCTGGTCGATATCCGTGTTTCAGACACGTTGACTCGCAGCCGGATAAGTTCGCTGGCGAACGACAACAACCGCCTACTGCGGCATGTCCACGAACCTCGAGAACATCCCGTGGAACGCCACCGTGATCGTGTCCGTCGGCCCGTTGCGGTGCTTCGCCACGATGAGGTCCGCCTCACCCTGCCGCGGGTTGTCCTTCTCGTACGCCGACTCACGGTGCAGCAGGATGACCATGTCGGCGTCCTGCTCGATCGACCCGGACTCACGCAGGTCGGAGATCTGGGGCTTCTTGTCGGCACGCTGCTCGGGGCCACGGTTCAGCTGCGACAGTGCGACGACAGGGACCTGGAGCTCCTTCGCCATGAGCTTCAGCGCACGCGAGAACTCGGAGACCTCTTGCTGGCGGGACTCGACCTTCTTGCCGGATGTCATGAGCTGCAGGTAGTCGATGACGACCATGCGGAGGTTGTGCTGCTGCTTGAGACGCCGGCACTTCGCCCGGATCTCGACGAGCGTCATGTTGGGGGAGTCGTCGATGAAGAACGGGGCGTCGTTGATCCGCCCACGGGTCTGCGCGATGGTCGTCCAGTCGCGAGAGTCGACGGTGCCCTTGCGCATGTTCTGCAGGGGCACGCTGGACTCGGCGGAGAGCAGACGCATCGCGATCTCGGCGCGACCCATCTCGAGCGAGAAGAACGCGGCGGTCTCGTTGTGCTTGATGGCGGCCGCGCGGCAGAGGTCGAGCGCGAGCGTCGACTTCCCGAGGGCCGGGCGGGCGGCGATGATGATGAGCTGGCCGGGGTGGAAGCCGTTGGTGAGGCCGTCGAGCTGGGCGAAGCCGGTCGGGACACCGGTCATCTGCCCGTCGCGCCCCTTCGCGGCCTCGATCTCGTCGAGGGCGGCGGAGATGGCGTCGGTGAGGGGGACGTAGTCCTCGGTCTGGACACCACCGGCGACGTTGTAGACCTCGGCCTGGGCGCTGTTCACGAGGTCGGTGACCTCACCCTCGGACGCGTAGCCCATCTGCACGATGCGGGTGCCCGCGTCGACGAGGCGGCGCAGGACGGCCTTCTCCGCCACGATCGCCGCGTAGTACCCGGCGTTCGCCGCGGTGGGCACCATGCTCGTGACGCTGTGCAGGTACTCGGCGCCGCCGGCGCGGGACAGCAGGCCGGTCTTCGTCAGCTCGTCGGTGACGGCGATGACGTCGGTCGGCTCACCGTGCGAGTACAGGGACAGGATCGCGTCGAAGATGACCTCGTGCTTCGGGATGTAGAAGTCCACGCCACGGGCGGTCTCGATGACGTCGGCCACGGCGTCCTTCGACAGGAGCATGCCGCCGATCGTCGACTGCTCGGCGAGCATGTCGTGCGGGGGAGTGCGTTCCGCGCCACCACGATCCGCGTAGTCCTGCGGCGCGGGCTCGAGATGCGCGATCGACACACTTGCTCCTCTTGTTGAGTGGCGGCTCGTCCAGTGGCTGCGACGGGTCCGTCGACGGCGGCCGTGACGAACCGACCGTCCCTGTTCTACCCCGGGCGACCGACATCGCCGAGTCGCTGGGCCAAGCTACGGGGACAGAGTTATCCCCAGCAAACGGCCCTGTGGATAACTCTGTGGAGAGCCTGCGGAACACGCCGGGATGCTGTGTGGACAACTGTGGACAGGGGTGTGGACAAGTGTGCCGGGGAACACACTTTCGACTGCTTGACCTGGGGTTTCCTGTTCCACACCATGTGTGGAGAAGTGGGGTTCAAGTACGCATTGAAGGTTGCCGATCCGACCGTTTCGCCTGTGTAAAAACAGTTGACAAACAGAAACCTGAGGACAACTTTCCCAAGCCGTTCCCAGCAAGCGCAACCCTGTCTGAGAAGTAACCGGTCAGCGCGGGACGAGCCGCGCCTCCTGGGTCGGAACCGCCACCGACGACCCCGGAACGCGACGACGGGCGGGCCTCCCGGAGGAGACCCGCCCGTCGTGAGCGGAAGACCGCAGCCAGTGTTACTTGGCGGCGACGACCTGGAGCGAGATCACGGCAGTGATGTCCTCGCGCAGACGCACGGTGGCCTCGTGGTCACCGACGGTCTTGATGGTCGCGGGGACCTCGACCTTGCGCTTGTCGAGCGAGCCGACGCCCTGCGCCTGGACGGCGTCAGCGACGTCGCCCGGACGGACGGAGCCGAACAGACGACCGTCCTTGCCGGCCTTGACGGTCAGCTTGATGGTCGCGTTCTCGAGCTTCATCTTGAGGTCCTGTGCCTCTTCGATGGTGGCGAGCTCGCGAGCGGCACGTGCCGCACGGATCGACTCGACCTGCTTCTCGCCGCCCTTGGACCACGCGACAGCGAAGCCCTGCGGGATCAGGTAGTTGCGGGCGTAGCCGTTCTTGACGTCGACGACGTCACCGGCGGAACCGAGGCCGGAGACCTCGTGGGTGAGGATGAGCTTCGACATGTGTCGACCTCCGATCAGCGGCCGGAGCCGGCGTAGGGGAGGAGCGCCATCTCACGGGCGTTCTTCACGGCACGGGCGATGAGGCGCTGCTCCTGGACGGAGACGCCGGTGATGCGACGGGCGCGGATCTTGCCACGCTCCGAGATGAACTTGCGAAGGGTCGCGACGTCCTTGTAGTCGATGACGCCGACCTTGATCGACTTCGCGGGAGCGGCGTTCTTGCCGCCCTTACCGCGAGGCTTCCGGCGATCGCCGGTGCTCTTTCCAGCCATTGTTTGTCCTTAAGAAGTGGAAGTTGTGTCCGTTGAACCGCGGAGGATCAGAACGGGGTCTCGTCGTCGTACGTGCCGCCCGGGGTGCTCCACACGTCGTTCGACTGTGCGTTGCCGCCCTGCTGGCCACCCTGGGGGGACCAGGGCGCGTCCGACTGACCGCCGCCGTTGTTGTTCCAGCCGCCGCCGTTGCCGCCGTTGCCCGCCGGGGCGTTGCCGCCACCGACCTGGCCACGACCGCCGCCGGAACCACCCGCGGCACGGGTGATCTGCGCGGTCGCGTAGCGGAGCGACGGGCCGATCTCGTCGACCTCGAGCTCGATGCTCGTGCGCTGCTGGCCCTCACGGTCCTGGTACGAGCGCTGACGGAGACGACCCTGCGCGATGACGCGCGAGCCCTTCGTCAGCGAGCCCGCCACGTGCTCGGCGAACTCGCGCCAGACGCTCGCACGGAGGAACAGCGCGTCGCCGTCCTTCCACTCGTTCGCCTGACGGTCGAACGTGCGAGGAGTCGACGCGATGGTGAAGTTCGCCACGGCGAGCCCGTTCTGCGTGTACCGCAGCTCCGGGTCCGCGGTGAGGTTGCCCACCACCGTGATGACGGTTTCGCCGGCCACGGGTTACTCGGCGCTCGCGGTCGCGGTTGCGTTGGCGGCCTTGCGGGCCGCGCGGGCCTCGTCGCGCTGCTTCTGGGCGGCGACCTGCGCGATGCCCTCTTCGGCGCGGAGGACCTTCGTGCGGAGCACGGCCTCGGAGAGGCCGAGCTGACGGTCCAGCTCCTTGGCGGCCTCGGGGGTGGACGTGAAGTCCACGACGGCGTAGATGCCCTCGGACTTCTTCGCGATCTCGTAGGCGAGACGACGACGGCCCCAGACGTCCACGTTGTCGACGGTGCCACCGTCGTTGCGGATCACAGCGAGGAACTTGTCCAGGCTGGGAGCGACGGTGCGCTCGTCGATCTCGGGGTCGAGGATCGCCATCAGTTCGTACTGGTGCATGCGGAACCCACCTCCTCTGGTCTCAGCGGCCCCGAGCAGTTCTCGGGGCAGGAGGGTTGATGCATGTGTCCTGCCACGCAGAGTGCGCGCGGACAACCCGGCAAGCTTAGCGGACGGCCTGGAGGCGCGCCACCGGCTGTGCAGAACCGATCGCGTCCGTCAGGCGGTCGCGTCGCGGGCGGCCCACCAGTCGCGCAGGCGCGCTTCGGCATCGTCGGACCCGAGGGGGCCCTCGTCCATCCGCACCTCGAGGAGGAAGCGGTAGGCCTCGCCCACGGCACGCCCCGGCGGGATGTCGAGGATGCGCATGATGTCGTCACCGGAGAGGTCCGGCCGGATCGAGTCGAGCTTCTCCTGCTCGGAGAGTTCCCGGATCCGGTCCTCGAGGTCGTCGTACGCGAAGGCGAGCCGGTCGGCCTTGCGGCGGTTCCGGGTGGTGACGTCGGAGCGGGTGAGCTCGTGCAGGCGTTCGAGCTGGTCGCCGGCGTCCCGGACGTAGCGACGGACGGCGGAGTCGGTCCACGCGCCGTCCGTGTAGCCGAAGAAGCGGAGGTGCAGCTCGATCAGGCGGCTGACGGCGGCGATGGTGTCGTTGTCGAAGCGCAGGGCACGGAGCCGCTTCTTCGCGAGCTTCGAGCCGACGAGGTCGTGGTGGTGGAAGCTCACGGCGCCGCCGGGCTCGAGCTTGCGGGTCGCCGGCTTCCCGATGTCGTGCAGGAGCGCGGCGAGTCGGAGCACGGTGTCGGGGGCGTCGCCGGGGTGCCGCTCGGCCTCGTAGCCGATCGCCTGCGTCAGCACCGTGAGGGAGTGCTCGTAGACGTCCTTGTGGTGGTGGTGCTCGTCGATCTCGAGCCGCATCGCCGGCAGTTCGGGGAGGAACCGCTCGGCCAGCCCGGTGTCGACGAGCAGACGCACGCCGTCCACCGGTTCGTCCGTGTTCAGGAGCTTGACCAGTTCGTCGCGGACCCGCTCGGCGGAGACGATGTCGATCGAGTCGACCAGGTCCGTCATGGCCTCGCGCACCTCGTCCGAGACCGTGAAGCCGAGCTGCGCGGTGAACCGGGCGGCGCGCATCATCCGCAGGGGGTCGTCGCGGAAGGAGACCCGGGCGGCCTGGGGCGTGTGCAGGCGCTCGGCGAGGAGGTCCTCGACGCCGCCGTGCACGTCGACGAGCTCCCGTGCGGGCAACCGGAGCGCCATCGCGTTGACGGTGAAGTCTCGGCGGAGCAGGTCGTCCTCGATGGTGTCGCCGAACGCGACCTCGGGCTTCCGGGTCTCGCCGTCGTAGACGTCGCTGCGGTACGTGGTGATCTCGACCTGCTCGCCGGCCACCCGCGCGGCGATGGTGCCGAACTGCCGACCGACGTCCCAGGTGTTGCTCGCGATCGGTCCGACGATCCGCAGGATGTCGTCCGGACGGGCGTCCGTGGTGAAGTCGAGGTCGGTGACCGCTCGCCCGAGGAAGGCGTCGCGGACGGGCCCGCCGACGAGGGCCAGTTCGTGTCCGGCGTCGGCGAAGGCCCGAGCGAGGATGGCGACGGGCTCGGTGGCGGCGAGTGCGTCGAGTCGCTCGACGGCCTGGGCAACGGACTGCATGACGGTCCTCATCCTCCCAGATCGCAGGCCTGAGTTCTCCACAACGTGCGCGCGCACGGGAGCGTTCATGGTCGGGCCTCATACACTCGTGGACGGCCCGAACCGACCCCGTGGCCCCTCCCGCATGCAGATCTTCCGCACCACGCTCGCCGCCGCCGCGTCGGCCCTCGTCGCGCTCGGCCTCGTCGTCGCGCCCGCTGCGGCCGACGGTGCACTCGCCACGACGGCCTCCACGACCACGACGCACGCCGCACACCCCGCTGCGGCCGAGCAGGGCCGGACGACGATCACGATCGCGCCGGCGAACCGCGGGATCGTCCAGCGCGACGAGGACCTCGAGCTCTCCGTCACGGTCACGAACGACACCGACGCGGACGTCCCCGCCGGCACCGCGGAGCTCGACATCTTCCGCTCCGTGAGCACGCGCGACGTCCTCTCCGACTGGCTCGCCGACACCAGCACGACCGGTTACCTCGGCGCCCCGATGGACTCCGTGGACGTCCCGGCGGTCCCGGCACACCGATCCGTCACGCTCGGCTCGGTGAAGATCGTCTCGGGCAACGTCGCCCTCGGCGGGTACTCGTCGTTCGGCGCGCGACGCATCGCCGCCGAGTACACGGCGGGTGACACCTACGCCGTGGCGCGGTCGGCGATCACCTGGTACCCCGAGACCGACCAGACCCCGGTGAGCGTCTCGGTCGCGATGCCCATCACCGTCCCGGCGACGAACCAGGGCGTCCTGACGGCCGGCGTCCTGGCCTCAGCGACCGCCGTCGACGGCACGCTCACCCAGCAGCTCGACGCCGCCGAGGACCACAACGTCGCCGTCGCGATCGACCCGCGGATCATCGCGTCCATCCGGATCCTCGGCGAGAACGCACCGTCGTCGGCGACCGCGTGGTTGGACCGGCTCGAGTCGCTCCGGAACGAGACCTTCGCGCTCCCGTACGCCGACGCCGACGTCACCGGCCTCCGGCAAGCGGGAGCCGACGGGGTCCTCTCGCCGATCTCCCTCGACCAGGAGATCAAGCAGCAGAACTTCCCCGGCGCGTCCACCCCGACCCCGACCCCGACGTCGGATCCGCAGAGCCCGACGGCCGACCCCTCCGCCTCGACGTCACCGACCGACGACGCCACCGCCGACCCCGGGACGGACGACGAGGCACCCGCGACGCTGCCCACCACCGATTCCCTGCTCGACTTCCCCTACTCGATGGACGGGATCGCCTGGCCGTCGGACGGCACCGTCACCGCGGCGGACCTGCCGGCGCTCGCGAAGGCCGGTTCCAAGACGACGATCGTGTCGAGCGGCAACACGTCGGCCGGCGCGGACACGACGATCGCCGCGTCCGAGCAGATCGCCGGGCAACACGTCCTCGTGTCCGACCAGTCGATGTCCGCCCTGCTCCGCACCGCGGCGACCGCGTCGAGCCAGCAGGAGTGGTCGACGGCCATGTCCGAGCTCACCGCGACGCTCGCCACCTCCGCCCGGGCGGGCACCGCCGAGGCACCGATCCTGCTGACCCTCGGTCGCGACTGGCCGACGAACTCCGCGCGGCTGAGCCAGGCCCTCGACGCGCTCGAGGACACCGCCTGGGTCGCCCCGGCGGACCTCTCCACCGCGGCCTCCGCCACGGCCGGCTCCCTCACGCTGTCCGCCGGGACGAACGGCGACGCCCGCATCGACCAGCTGCAGCGGCTGGTGGCCGGCGAACAGGACCTCGCCGGGTTCGCGTCCGCGCTGGACACCCCGACCGACCTGACCGCGCCCGCCCGACTCCGGCTGCTCGCCCTGGCCTCGAACGCCTGGCGCACCGACACGGACGGCCTCGCGACCGCCGTGGACGCCCAGGTCGCGAACTGGGCGGGCAAGACCTCGCAGATCAGCATCCCCGACTCGAGCAGCCTCACCCTGCTCGGCGACCGGTCCTCGCTGCCGATCTCCATCCGGAACCGCTCCGACTTCCCGGTCACGGTGCTGTTGTCCGTGCAGCCGTCCAACTCCGCGCTGCGGGTGGTGCGGAACGACATCGAGGTGAAGATCCAGCCGGACTCCTCCACCCGTACGACGGTGCCGGTCCAGTCGGTCGCGAACGGCAAGGTCAACCTGACCCTCTCCCTCACGAGTCCGACCGGGGTGAAGATCGCGACCCCGGCCACCGTGGAGCTGAACGTCCAGGCGCAGTGGGAGACCGTGATCACCGCGGCCGCGGCGGTGGCGCTCGTCGCGATCTTCGGGTTCGGCATCTTCCGGAGCATCCGGAAGCGTCGCCGTCGCCGGAACGGCGACGTCGACGAGGACGACGACGAGGACCCGAACCGGCTGCTCGAGGTCCAGCCGGTGGTCGGTGGGGACCCCGCGCCCGCCGCATCGCCGCACGACGGGCGGGCACCGTTCCTCCAGTCCGACACCGCGGTGCGCGACGCACCGACAGCCGACCCCGAGGAGCCGACCATCAGCGCCACCCAGCCCGAGCCGTCCGTCGACGCGGAGCCGGCCGCCGAGCGCAGTCTCGGCCGTGCCAGTGCGATGCTCGCTGCCGGCACCATGCTGTCGCGCATCCTCGGCTTCGCGAAGACCTTCGTCCTCGCCTTCGCGATCGGCAACACCGGCTCCGACGCCGCGAACGCCTTCGGCATCTCGAACCAGCTGCCGAACAACATCTACGCGCTCATCGCCGGCGGCCTGCTGTCCGCCGTGCTCATCCCGCAGATCGTCCGGTCGATGAAGCAGCACACCGACGGCGGCGTGGCCTACGTCAACAAGATCGTGACGCTCGGCGGGTCGGTGTTCATCGTCATCGCCGTCGTCGCGACGCTCCTCGCACCGTTCCTCGTCTCCGTGTACAGCCAGCAGGCGTCCGGCGACAGCAAGGGCTTCACCGACGCGCAGACGGACCTGGCCGTCGCGTTCGCCTTCTGGTGCCTGCCGCAGATCCTCTTCTACGCGATGTACTCGCTCCTCGGCGAGGTCCTCAACGCGAAGCAGGTGTTCGGGCCCTTCACCTGGGCGCCGCTGCTCAACAACGTCATCGCGATCGCTGGACTGATCGTCTTCATCGCGCTGTTCGGCGGTCGCGACGTCAACTCCTCCACAGAGGGGTGGACGGCGATCAAGATCGCCGTCCTCGCCGGCAGCGCGTCGCTGGGCGTGTTCGCGCAGGCCGCCTTCCTGCCGTTCTTCTGGCGGCGTGCCGGACTGACCTTCCGACCGGACTTCCGCTGGCGCGGGGTGGGCCTGCGCTCCACCGGGACGGCCGCCGGGTGGCTCTTCGCGATGATCCTCGTGACGCAGCTCGCCGGCATCGTGCAGTCCCGCGTCGCGTCGCTCGCCGGGGGCGCCGGCATCGCCACCCTCGGCACGACGTGGCTGCTGTTCATGCTCCCGCACTCGATCATCGCGGTCTCCATCGCGACGGCGTACTTCACGCGGATGAGCCACGACGCCGAACGCGGCGACCTCGGAGCAGTGCGCCGCAACCTCTCGCTCTCGCTGCGGATCGTCGGCCTGTTCACCGTGTTCGCGAGCGTCGCGCTCATCGTGCTCGCGATGCCGTTCGCCCGGATCTGGGAGAACCGGTTCGACCACACCCAGGCGATGGCCGAGGTCCTGTGGGCCTACATGCCGGGTCTCGTGCTGTTCAGCATGCTCTTCATCATCCAGCGGGTGTTCTGGGCCCTGCACGACCACCGCACGCCGTTCCTGATGCAGTGCGTGCAGTCGGTGCTCTTCGTCATCGGCGCCCTCGCCGTCGCGACCTTCCCCGGCAACGTGATCGGCGTCTCGATCGCGGTGTGCACGACCGTCGCGGGCACCGTGCAGACGATCATCGCGCTCGTCCTCGTCCGCAAGCGTCTGAACGGCATCGAGGGGCCGATCGTCACCCGGTCGCACGTGCAGTTCGTCATCGCCGCGCTCATCTCCGGCGTCGTGGGGCTCGTCGTCGTCAACTTCTTCGGCGGCTTCTCGGCCGACGGGTTCGCGATGTCCGACGTCTCCGGCGCACTGATCACCATCGCCCTCACCGGCGCCGTGATGGTGCTCGTCTACTTCGGGGCGCTCGTCGTCGCGAAGAACGGCGAGATCAGGGGCGCGGTCGACATCCTGCGGAAGCGGCTCGGTCGCTGACGCGCTCCCGGGTGATGCGGAATGCCACGCCGGTAGCATGTGTTGACCCGGTCAGCTATCTACGGAAGGGCAGCGAGGCATGCGCCAGCTCATCATCATCGGTTCCGGCCCGGCCGGGTTCACCGCCGGCATCTACGCGGCACGCGCGGAGCTCAAGCCCCTGATCGTCGCCTCCAGCGTCGAGACCGGCGGCGAGCTCACGAAGACGACCGAGGTCGAGAACTTCCCGGGCTTCCCCGAGGGGATCCAGGGCCCGGACCTCATGATCAAGATGCAGGAACAGGCCGAGAAGTTCGGCGCCGAGGTCCTGTACGACGACGCCGTGTCGGTCGACCTCACCGGTGACGTCAAGAAGGTCACGGTCGGCTCCGGCGAGACGTACGAGGCCCTCGCGGTCATCTACGCGACCGGTTCGGCGTACCGCCACCTCGGCCTCGCCGACGAAGAGCGACTGTCCGGCCACGGCGTCAGCTGGTGCGCGACCTGCGACGGCTTCTTCTTCCGCCAGAAGAACATCGCCGTCGTCGGGGGTGGCGACTCCGCGATGGAAGAGGCGACGTTCCTCACCCGCTTCGCCGACAAGGTGACGGTCATCCACCGCAAGGACACCCTGCGCGCGTCGAAGATCATGCAGGACCGGGCGATGAACGACCCGAAGATCGAGTTCGCGTGGAACAAGGAGGTCACCGGCATCACGGGTGACTCCGCGGTGACCGGCGTCACGCTGCGCGACACGGTGGACGGCACCGAGAGCGAGCTGGCCCTCGACGGCCTCTTCATCGCGATCGGCAACGACCCGCGCACGCACCTGATCCACGGCCAGATCGACATCGCCCCCGAGGGCACGATCGCGGTCCAGGGTCGCTCCTCGAAGACGAACCTGCCCGGCGTGTTCGCCGCCGGTGACGTCATCGACCCGACCTACCGCCAGGCGATCACGGCTGCCGGCTCCGGCACCGTCGCGGCGCTCGACGCGGAGAAGTACCTCGCCGAGCTCGACGACGCGCTGACCGGCCCCGCCGAGGGCGTCACGCCGGAGTCGCCCGTCACGGTCGACGTCGAAGCCGCCCACGCCTGATCCACGGAATACCGCAGCGCCCCGGGCGTTGCACCCACTGATCGACTTCTCGAAGGAGCACACATGTCCAACGCCAAGGCAGTCACCGACGCCACCTTCTCGGACGAGGTCCTCAAGTCCGACAAGACGATCCTCGTCGACTTCTGGGCCGAGTGGTGCGGCCCGTGTCGCGCGGTCTCGCCGATCCTCGACCAGATCGCCGAAGAGCACGCCGGCAAGATCGAGATCGTGAAGCTCAACGTGGACGACAACCCCCAGTCGGCCATGAACTACCAGATCACGTCGATCCCGGCGATGAAGGTCTTCAAGGGCGGCGAGGTCGTCAAGACCGTCATCGGCGCGAAGCCGAAGCCGGCGCTCGAGGCCGACCTCGCAGAGTTCCTCGCGTAGGCACCTGCCCCACCGAGCGGCCCCGCACCCCACCGGGTGCGGGGCCGCTCGCGTTCCCGGGCCACTGGTTCAGGATCGGCCCCGTCGCGGGGCCCGGGTTTCCGGGGTCGATGTCGTAGTGTGGCGGGAATGTGAGTGGCGGGCAGGTCCCGCTGGAACGGAGCCAAGATGACGAACGGCAACAGCCTCGACCCCTGGTACGACTCCTACGCCCAGCGCACCGCCGGGCTGAGCGCCTCCGAGGTCCGAGCCCTGTTCGCCGTCGCGTCGCGGCCCGAGGTGGTCTCGCTCGCCGGCGGCATGCCGTACGTCTCCGCGCTGCCGCGTGAGCTCGTCACGGGCTCCCTCGACCGTGTGATGGCCGAGGACGCCGCCATGGCGCTCCAGTACGGCGGGGGACAGGGCCTGCGGTCCCTGCGCGAGCACATCGTCGACGTGATGAGCCTCGAGGGCATCCGTGCCAGCGCCGAGGACGTCGTCGTCACCACCGGGTCGCAGCACGCGCTGGACCTCGTCACCCGACTCTTCATCGACCCGGGTGACGTCGTGCTCGCCGAATCGCCGTCCTACGTCGGCGCGATCGGGGTCTTCCGGTCGTACCAGGCCGAGACCGTGCACGTCACCACCGACGAGAACGGTCTCGTCCCCGAAGCGCTGCGCGAAGCGATCGCGAACCTGCGGACCCAGGGCAAGCGGATCAAGTTCCTCTACACGATCCCGAACTTCCACAACCCCGCAGGTGTGACGCTCAGCCGCGAGCGTCGCATCGAGATCCTCGACATCTGCCGGTCGAACAACATCCTCGTGCTCGAGGACAACCCGTACGGCCTCCTCTGGTTCGATGAGCCGGCGCCGCAAGCGATCCGATCGATCGACGAAGAGGGCGTGGTCTACCTCGGCTCGTTCTCCAAGACGCTCGCGCCGGGCTTCCGCGTCGGCTGGGCCCTCGCACCCCACGCCATCCGCGAGAAGCTCGTCCTCGCCAACGAGTCGGCCGTCCTCGCGCCGAACTCCTTCGGCCAGTACGTGGTGAACGCCTACCTCGACGCCGCGGACTGGAAGGGTCAGGTCGACACCTTCCGGGGCCTCTACGCCGAACGTCGTGACGCCATGCTGTCCGCGCTGGGGGAGTTCCTGCCGGACCTGTCCTGGACGAAGCCGAACGGTGGCTTCTTCGTGTGGCTGACCCTGCCCGAGTCGCTCGACTCCAAGGGGATGCTGCCGCGGGCGGTCAAGGAGCTCGTCGCCTACACCCCGGGGACGGCCTTCTACGCCGACGGACGCGGGGGCGGTCACATCCGCCTGTCGTTCTGCTACCCGACGCCGGAGCAGATCCGCATCGGCGTGAAGCGGCTCGCGAACGTCGTCAACGACGAGCTCGAGCTGGTCGAGACCTTCGGGTCCGCGACGCGGCCCAACGCGGTCGTCCGACCCGCATCGTCGGTCAGCGCTCCGCCGCCGAACATCTCCTGATCAGCCTTTTTCACCGTTCCACCTGCAGTACCGGAGGTCCATCCGCATGGCCGAGCTCACCCGCCGTCACGTCGTCGTCGTCGCGGGAGGGATCTCGCACGAGCGTGACGTCTCCCTGCGCTCCGGTCGCCGTGTGGCCGACTCCCTGACCGGGTACGGCTGGCAGGTGGACCTCCGCGACGCAGACGCATCGTTGCTGCCGACCCTGCGGGAGAGCCGCCCGGACGTCGTGTGGCCGGCTCTGCACGGCGCCTCCGGTGAGGACGGCGCCCTGCGGGGCATCCTGGAGGCGCTGGACATCCCGTTCGTCGGCTCACGTTCGACGTCGGCCCGGCTGGCATGGGACAAGCCCACCGCTTCGGCGCTGGTCGCGCGGGCGGGAGTCCGGACCCCTCGCTCGGTCACGCTCTCGCACGATGTCTTCCGGGAGCTCGGCGCGGTCGGCGTCCTCGAGAGCATCGCTGTCGAACACCCGGTCCCACTCGCCGTCAAGCCTGCCCGAGGCGGCAGCGCCCAGGGCGTCACCCTCGTCGACGACGTGAACGACCTGCCGCGCGCGATGGTCACCGCGTACACGTACTGCGACGACGTCGTGGTCGAGCAGCTCATCCGTGGGACCGAGGTCGCGGTCGGCATCATCGACACCGGCGACGGTCCGGTGGCGCTCTCCGCCGTCGAGATCGTCCCGCGCAGCGGTATCTACGGGTTCGAGGCGCGGTACAACGCCGGCGAGACCACCTTCTACACGCCGGCCCGCCTGTCCGAGGAGTTCGCGGCTGCTGCGTCCGCCGCCGCCGTGGCAGCCCACGAGGCCCTCGGTCTGCGACACATCTCGCGCGTCGACCTCATCGTCGACGCCGCTGGGACGCCCTGGTTCCTCGAGGCGAACGTCCTCCCCGGGCTCACCGAGACCTCTCTCGTGCCGCAGGCGTTGTCCGCGTCGGGCTTCGACCTGGGATGGACCTACGCCGAGCTCGCGGAGCAGGCGATCAGCGACCACCGGGCCTGACACCGCGATCGTGGGGTGCCGACACGTTCCACGTGGAACATCCCTTGCCGTCGTCCTCGCGGCCTTGGGCCTCGTGACACTGGCCGCAGGCGAAGCCGTGCACTGCCGGGCCGCACGTCGGGCTGGACGGCTTCCACGACCGACGAAGGGCTCTACTGGGCTCGTCGTCGTCCTGGGGTTCGGCAATCGGGGCCGTCGGATCAACGTCGTGAATCGGTGGCGGGCTCGGATCGCTGGGCGTCAGCGACCGGAGCTCGCTGGGCGGCTCGTGGCTGCCGATGACTATCGGTTCGGCGAGATGAGCCTGCTGAAGCCGGTGTTCGCTGCCGTGGGGCTGTGGAAGCTCCGTGCCGTGTTCCACGTGAGCCCTCCGGCCTGATCCACCCGTTCCACGGGGAACATTCGCCCAAGCCCGCGCGCAAGACGCCGGCCTCGACCTCTCCGCGATCCTCACTCGCCGCCCGAGGGTCGCGGGCAGAGTGAGCCAGCCCGGAGCCACAGCCCTCATTTCCATGCATGCCGGGACGGGTGCGGATCCCTGCTCACGGCCGTGACGCATGATGGGCACGGTTCCTCCGGTTGGCCCGCACCCATCTCATCGCCCTCGAACTGGAGCCTTTCGCAGCGACTCAAGGACCAGGGCTCCATGCCAAGCGCCGAGGAGATCATTCGCAGCTCATCGTCCAACGGGGGAGCGGTCCGGCCCGAGCGCCCTGCCCATCACGGATCGCGCCAATGCCGACAAGGAACCCCGGGGACCAACTCCGCCTCGTATCTTGCGGGACATCCGACATCCCGTCTCAATGTCTCCCGCCACCCATAAGCGTACAAACGTGCAGCTCGGCTCGAGGTCGGATTCGAGGCGCGCGGCAGCCGCTCCACAGCCCCACCGCGAGTGCCTGGCCCGGATGATCGCCGCGACGGGGACACGCGAGCCACCGGTATCGACGCCTGGCCGCTCCTGGCCGCTCCTGGCCGCTCGGTGCAGGGGCGAGATCGCTCGGTCTGACGACTCCGGAGGGCGCAAGCACGGCGCCGCGATCGGCCAGAACGGCGCCTGCTGGACGACACGAACCACCCTCGGCGCTTCGACTCGATGTTCCACGTGAAACGCTGCCTGCACGATCAGGCCCCGAACAATGGGGTACCCGAGAGGCCACAGCAGGCTCACTCAGGGCCCAGTAGACCCACCGTCAGACCCACGGACCCGGCGACGCCGTCTAGTCGGCAGGCGGCCGCACAGCGCCGTAGAGAGACCCCGCGGCAGGAGACGGCCGAACGTCAGCCCGCGACGTCCTCGATACCGAGCTCCCCGAGGATCCGGTTGAGGTCATCCCCGTTCGCGAAGTCGATCGTCACCGAGCTCTTCCGCGCCCCGACAGCGATCTTGACCCGCGTGTTCAACCGATCCCCGAGCCGCTCCGCCAGGTCGTTGAAGTGCACCTGCCGCTTGGACGGCTCCGCCTTGGGCTTCACCGGCGTCTTCGCCGCGAGCTGCTGCGCGATCGACTCGGCGGCCCGGACGGACAGGTCCTCGTTGACGATCTTCTCGGCGAGGTACTCCATGGCCTCGGCATCAGGCGCAGCGAGGATCGCACGTGCGTGTCCAGCCGAGAGCACGCCCGCTGCCACACGCCGCTGAACGGGGGAGGGGAGGCGCAGCAGTCGGATCGTGTTGGTGATCTGCGGACGCGAACGGCCGATCCGCTGGGCGAGCTGCTCCTGCGTGATCCCGAAGTCCGCAAGGAGCTGCTGGTACGCCGATGCCTCTTCGAGCGGGTTGAGGTTCGCGCGATGGAGATTCTCAAGCAGGGCATCACGGAGCATCGCATCGTCGGGAGTGTCCTTGACGATGGCCGGGATGGTGCTCAGCCCGAGCTCCTTGGTGGCCCGAAGTCGGCGCTCACCCATGATCAGCTCGTACTGCGGCTCGGTCCCAGCGGCGCCGGCGATCGGGCGCACGACGATGGGCTGCAGGACACCGATCTCACGAATCGAGTGGACGAGTTCCTGCAGTTCCTCTTCGCGGAACTCCTTGCGCGGCTGCTGCGCGTTCGGCACGACGTCGAGGGGGTTCAGGTTCGCCAGACGCGCGCCGGGAACCGCGACGAGCTCCTCCGCGGTCGCACCGTCAACGAGCGGCGCGGACGCCGGCGATCCGCCGGTCGGGAAGAACACGTCGACGGGACGGTCCTGCTGCTCCGACGCCGTCGGGATGAGGGCTCCGATGCCCCGTCCGAGTCCAGTTCGCTTCGGTGCCATCAGTGCTGCGCTCCTCGTGCTGCGATCTCGGCTGCCGCCTCCAGGTAGGAGAGCGAGCCGGTTGAGTTGACGTCGTACGCAACGACGCTCTGCCCGTAGCTCGGGGCTTCGCTGACGCGGACGGATCGGGGGATCACGGCCTCGAGCACCTGCTCGCCGAAGTGCTCCCGAACGTCTGCAGCGACCTGGTTGGAGAGGTTCGTCCGGCTGTCGTACATCGTCAGGAGGATGGTCGACACGGCGAGGTTCGGGTTCAGGTGCCGCTCGATGAGCTCGATGTTCCGGAGCAGCTGACTCAACCCTTCGAGCGCGTAGTACTCGCACTGGATCGGGATGAGGACCTCGCGCGCTGCGACGAAGGCGTTGATCGTGAGCAGCCCGAGCGACGGCGGGCAGTCGATGAAGACGTAGTGGTACGGCTCGTCCAGCGACTCGAGGTACTGGTCCAGCGCGGTCCGCAGGCGCTGTTCGCGAGCGACGAGCGACACCAGTTCGATCTCGGCGCCGGCGAGGTGGATCGTGGCCGGTACGCACCAGAGCGTGTCCGACTCGGGGGAGCGCTGGACCGTGTCGGCGATCGGTGCCTCGTCGACGATCACGTCGTAGATGCTCGGGACCTCGGCCTGGTGGTTGACGCCGAGCGCCGTGGACGCGTTGCCCTGCGGGTCGAGGTCGATCACCAGCACGCGTGCTCCGCCGTGCGCCAACGCAGCGGCAAGGTTGACCGTGGTGGTGGTCTTGCCGACGCCACCCTTCTGGTTCGACACCGTGAAGACACGCGTCTTCGGCGGCAGCGGGAACTGCTGCGTCGCGATCGCACGGCGACGACGGTTCAGATCAGCGATCTCACGGGCGAGCGGTGTCGACGCGTCGTAATCGGTCGATGAACTCAACGAGTGCCTCTTCCCCGGTTCGGTGTTTCACGTGGAACGCGGAGCCACTGGTGGCCGGTCGAACCGGCCCGAGCCGCAGCGTCAGTCAACTGTAGCCCGGAAGACGCGCGTGGTCTCCTCGACCACACCGACTCCGAGCTCGAGCACCTCGACATCAGCGAGACGCTTCCGGAGGATGACCTTTCGGGCCTTCTCCATCTCGTCCTCGACGCGGGCGCCCTTCATGAGGATGAGCTGGCCACCGGATCGAACCAGGGGCACGGTCAGGGGGATCAGCTTCGACAACGCGCTGACGGCCCGCGCAGTCACCTGGTCGACCACGATGTCGTCGGCGACGTCCTCAGCACGGGCACGGACGACCTCGACGTTGTCGAGGCCGAGGCGCGAGGCCTCTGACGTCAGCCAATCCACTCGCCGTTCCATCGGTTCGATGAGCGTGAGGTGCACGTCCGGCCGGGCGATCGCGAGCACCAAGCCGGGGAGTCCAGCACCGGAACCGACGTCCGCGACCCGGCCCCGTTCCTCCAGGAGTGGAGCGAGCACCGCAGAATTGAGGATGTGTCGCGTCCATAAGCGCGGCAGCTCGAGGGGGCCGATCAGGCCGAGCTCCTCTCCGCGTCGGGCAAGCTCGTTCGTGAAGGAACGCGCCAGGTCGAGGCGATCGCCGAAGAGCGTCGCGGCAGCCGCCGGCTCCGTCTCGAGGACGGGAGGCGCGGTCTCGGTCATCGGGTGACGACCGTGTGGCGGTCCCGACCCTCACCCTCGGACTCCGAGTGGAAGCCCTTCTCGGCAACCAGGTCGTGGACCAGCTTGCGCTCGTACGACGACATCGCGGGGAGTGCAGCCGTGGTCGAGCCCGCCTCGATGCGCTCGATGGCGGTGTCGACGAGCCGCTGCAGTTCGGACGCACGGGCATCGCGCGAGCCGCCGACGTCGAGGATCAGCCTGCTGAACTCGCCGGTCTCCGCCTGGACGGCGATGCGCGTGAGCTCCTGCAGGGCCGAGACGGTGTCCGGCTTCGACAGCACGCGGAGCGCGTCGCCCTCGTCCGTGACGGACAGGTACACGCGGCCCGCACGCTCCTCGATCTCGATGTCGCCGTCGAGGTCGCAGATGTCGAGGAGTTCCTCGATGTAGTCCGCCGCAATGTCGGCTTCGTCGCGGGCGTCGTCGTCGACGGTCGCGGTCGAGGTCGAGGTGTCGACGGTGGTGTCCACGGCGTCCGCGGTGTCCTGCTCGGTCACTTACTTCTTCCCGTTCTTCTTGGCACGGTTCTTGCCGACCGGCTGCTGCCGCTGGGTCGTCACGCGGACGGCCTCGATCTCGGCGGCA
Organism: Curtobacterium sp. USHLN213; assembly: GCF_037144815.1. Lineage (NCBI taxonomy): Bacteria > Bacillati > Actinomycetota > Actinomycetes > Micrococcales > Microbacteriaceae > Curtobacterium > Curtobacterium sp. USHLN213. Next base: position 57,822 of record NZ_JBBCYQ010000002.1, read on the forward strand.
CCGGCCCCGGCGCCAGCCTCGGCGAGGACCGGGGTGGCCGCACCGCGACGCTGCGCCTTCTTCGCGAGACGTGCCTCACGAGCGAGTGCGGCCTCGGAACCGGGGGTCGGCATGCTGCGGATGACGAAGTACTGCTGCGCCATCGTCCAGACGTTCGAGGCGAGCCAGTAGAACATGACGCCGAGGGGGAACGACAGACCGGAGATGACGAAGACCAGCGGGAGGATGTACAGCATCATCTTCTGCTGGCGGTACATCGGAGACTCCTTGGTCTCCGGCGACATGTTCTTCGCGACGAGCTGCAGCTGGGTGATGAACTGCGAGGCGGTCATCACGACGATCATGACGCCGGCGATGACCCGGACCTCCCAGCCGGAGGCGTTCGTGAACGTCTCGTGCAGGGGAGCGCCGAAGAGCGATGCGTTGCCGAACGACGCGGCGAGGTCGTTCGTGAGCAGGCCGATGCCCGTCTTGTTGATCTGCGCCTCGTGCAGCACCGAGTACAGCGAGAAGAAGATCGGCATCTGGATCAGCAGCGGCAGGCAGGAGCTCAGGGGGTTCGTCCCGGTCTCCTTGTACAGCGCCATGGTCTCGCGGCTCATGGCCTCACGCGAGAACTGGTCCTTCTTGCCCTTGTACTTCTCTTGGATCTTCTTGAGCTGCGGCGCCACCTCGAGCATTCGGCGCTGCGACTTGATCTGGCGCACGAAGATCGGGATGAGCGCGGCGCGCACCACGAAGGTCAGGAAGATGATGGAGAGCACCCAGGTGATGCCGGCTCCGGGGTCCATGCCGATGCTCTCGAAGATCCAGTGGAAGCCCACGAGGATGGCCGAGACCACCCACTTGAGCGGCCAGAGGATCGTTCCGATGAATCCGAGGTCCATGGGGACTGTCACGCCTTTCGAGTGCGCTGGGGGAGCAGGACCGGCAGGGTGGAACCACCCGTGGGCTGCGGCTGCGGCTGGGTCGGTGCGAGCACGAACCCGAACCGGTTGACGTCGTAGGGGCGACGCCGTGCACGGACGTCGTCGATGCCCCCGGCTGCCCAGGGGTTGCACCGTGCGATGCGCCATGCACCCATGGCGGATCCGCGGACGACGCCGTACTGCTGGATCGCCTCGAGCGCGTACCGGGAGCACGAGGGGTGGTACCGACAGACGTTGCCGTAGAGCGGTGAGATCACGGCACGGTAAGCGCGCAGCACGATGACGCACACGTTGCGCGGGAGCAACGCGACGGCCCAGGCGAGCCGGGTCCACAGGTTGCGGTTCATGCTGCCTTCTCCACACCACGCGCACAGGAGCGCGAGACGTCTTCGAGCAGGGTAGGCCATCCGGCCTGCGCAGCGGCTGGCAGTGCGCGGACCACCACGTCGTAGCCGACGGGGATGTCGGCGAGCAGTCCGTGCGCGATCGCCTTGAGGCGACGCCTGACCAGGTTCCGGGTCACGGCGTTGCCCACCGTCTTCGCGACGATGAACCCGAACCGGCTCGGACCGGTACCGCTCGACGGGTCGTCCGAGGTACGACGAACCACCGATACGACGGCGTGCGCCGTGGCGCTTCTGCGACCACGACGCACGACGGACCGGAAGTCGTCACCTCGGACGATCCGGTTGGCGCGGGCCAACACGAGTCGGTACCGGAGGACGAGATCAGGCGGGGAGCCTGATCAGGCGCTGAGCTCGGTGCGGCCCTTGGCGCGACGTGCGGCCAGGATGGCGCGGCCGGCACGGGTGCGCATGCGGGCGCGGAAGCCGTGCTTCTTGGCGCGGCGGCGGTTGTTCGGCTGGAAGGTGCGCTTGCTCATGATGTTCTCCACACGGCTGCTCGCGGCGAGCCGTCACGTATGTGTAGTCGCTCGGTGCCGAACGACGCAGATGGGCGCGACCGAACGGCCGCAGTCAACTGGTTAACGGTACGTGACAGGGGCGAGCAGGTCAAACGCCGTCGTCGACCCGACCGCGGGAGCGGTGCGCACGTTCATTATCCACATTGGGGAAAACGTGCGTTCGGTACGACGCGCTCGAGTCCTTTACAGTGGGGTGATCGACCGGCCAGCGGCCCGGTACGACGGGGGATTCTCCTCGTCGTGCGGCTCGCGCCGGTCGTGGACAAGACTGTGGACAACCCTGTGGACCACCATGCGGGACGACACGCGTCCGGGCCGTCGACGATGCCACCCGGACTCACGACGACTCGCCAGGAACGTTCCGGCGGTCGACGCTGCGCCGGTCCGTCCGGCGGCGGTGGACACCCAGTGCAGACGAGCACCAGCGACGAGCACGACACGACATCAGGAGACGAGCGCGACATGACGATGCCGGCCGACCCCGTCGAGGACCTCTGGTCATCCGTCCTCGGACTCCTCTCGGAGGACGACCGCATCACCCCGCAGCTGCACGGCTTCCTCAACCTGGTCGAGCCGAAGGGCGTGCTCGCCGGCACCCTCTACCTCGAGGTGCCGAACGACCTCACCCGCGGCATGCTCGAGCAGCGGATCCGCATCCCGATCACCGAGGCCGTCTCCCGCATCGGTGACGACACGGTCGCGAACTTCGCCATCACGGTGAACCCGGACATGGCGTCCGAGCCGCGGGTCGACACGCAGGTCACGAGCAACGTCCCCGAGTACGCCGAGCCGGTGCAGGAAGCCGTCGAGCAGAGTGCGGCCCCCCGTCAGTACATCGAGGCACCGTTCGTCCCGAGCCAGATCGACTCCCCGGGGACCAGCGGTCGCCCCGAGTCCCGGCTCAACCCCAAGTACAACTTCGACAACTTCGTCATCGGCTCGTCGAACCGCTTCGCCCACGCGGCGGCGGTCGCGGTGGCCGAGGCGCCGGCGAAGGCCTACAACCCGCTCTTCATCTACGGCGACTCGGGCCTCGGCAAGACCCACCTCCTGCACGCGATCGGCCACTACGCCGAGAGCCTCTACCCGGGGATCCGGGTGCGGTACGTGTCCAGCGAGGAGTTCACGAACGACTTCATCAACTCGATCGCGAACAACCGGTCGAACCAGTTCCAGCAGCGGTACCGCGACATCGACATCCTGCTGATCGACGACATCCAGTTCCTGCAGGGCAAGGACTCCACGCAAGAGGCGTTCTTCCACACCTTCAACACGCTGCACGACCACAACAAGCAGGTCGTCATCACGTCGGACGTCGCGCCGAAGCACCTGACCGGGTTCGAGGACCGGATGCGCTCCCGCTTCGAGTGGGGCCTCATCACCGACGTCCAGGCGCCGGACCTCGAGACCCGCATCGCGATCCTCCGCAAGAAGGCGCAGTCCGACCACCTGCAGGTGCCCGACGACATCCTCGAGTTCATCGCGTCGAAGGTGTCGAGCAACATCCGCGAACTCGAGGGCACCCTGATCCGGGTCACGGCGTTCGCGAGCCTCAACCGGACGGCCGTCGACATGGCCCTGGTGCAGACGGTCCTCAAGGACCTCATCACACTCGACGACGACAACGTGATCGCGCCGACGGACATCATCAACCACACCGCGGAGTACTTCAAGCTCTCCGTCGACGACCTCTACGGGTCCTCCCGCTCGCAGGCGATCGCCACGGCACGGCAGATCGCGATGTACCTCTGCCGTGAGATGACGAGCCTGTCGCTGCCGAAGATCGGACAGCTCTTCGGCAACCGGGACCACACCACGGTCATGTACGCCAACAAGAAGATCGCGGAGCTCATGAAGGAGCGTCGCTCGATCTACAACCAGGTCACGGAGCTGACCAGCCGCATCAAGCAGGACCGCCGCTACCGCTGACGCACGTCGCGTTGCGTCGCGCTGCGCACATCTGGTACGGCCCTGGAGGCGCGGCCGACGACCGTCAGATCGGCCTGCTTCCGCGCGCATCCACCATCTGAGACGGTTCCATGCGCCGGACTTCACACAGTGTGGAAAGCCTGTGGATAACTGTGGAGGACACGCCGGTCGGTTGTTCACAGCGGAGGGGCCACCTGTGGAGACTGGGGATGGAAGTGGATAGATGAGATTCATTCATCCAGACACCCCCCACACACCACTCACAACTCACACGTGTGTAGTTCCCTGTGGACAAGCGGTGTTAACAGGGTTATCCACAGTGTGCACAGGCGTTAACACCATTACTCCTGGTTAACGATTGATCTCAGCGGGCCAACCTTGTGGACGGCGGGATGACAAGAAATCCGGGCCTCGCCGGGCTGTGCCACAATGGGGCGGCCGGACAGTCCAACCGATCGACAGGGGTTCCAGCTGTGAAGTTCGAGGTCAACCGGGACGTCTTCTCCGAAGCCGTCTCCTTCGCGGTGAAGCTCCTCCCACAGCGCACGACCCTCCCGATCCTCTCGGGCGTCCTCATCCACGCCGACGGCGATCGACTCACGCTCTCGTCGTTCGACTACGAGGTCTCGGCGCAGACGTCCATCGCCGCGCAGATCGACGACCCCGGCACGGTGCTCGTCTCCGGCCGGCTCCTCAACGACATCGCGAGCCGCCTGCCGAACGCCCCGGTCACCTTCACCACCGAGGACTCGAAGATCTCGGTCACCTGCGGTTCGGCGCACTTCACGCTGCTGTCCATGCCGGTCGAGGAGTACCCGACGCTCCCCGAGATCGGCGAGCAGACCGGCGTGATCCCCGGCGACGCCTTCTCCGAAGCCGTGTCCCAGGTCGCCGTCGCCGCCAGCCGCGACGACGTCACCCCCGTGATCACCGGCGTCCAGCTCGAGGTCGGCGACAACGACCTGTCGCTCATCGCCACGGACCGCTACCGCGTCGCCGTCCGCACCATCGCGTGGGACTCCGGCCGCGTCGGGTCGGACCCGCTGCACGCGCTCGTCCCGGCCCGCACCCTGCAAGAGGTGGGCCGCACGTTCGGCTCGGCGTCCACCGTCTCGGTGTCGATCAGCGGCTCGTCCGACCGCGAACTCATCGCGTTCCACGCGGACGACAAGACCGTCACGTCGCTGCTCATCAAGGGCAACTACCCGCCGGTCCGCCGGCTCTTCCCCGAGACCGTCCAGGACCACGCGGTGATCAACACCGCGGAACTGGTCGAGGCGGTCCGACGGGTCTCCCTCGTCCTGGAGCGCGAAGCCGCCCTCCGGTTCTCCTTCACGGTCGACGGGCTCACGCTCGAAGCGATCGGTTCCGAACAAGCGCAGGCGTCAGAGTCGATCAGTGCGTTGCTGACCGGTGAGGAAACGGTGGTCTCGCTGAAGCCCGCCTTCCTCCTGGACGGGTTGAACGCGGTGCACTCCGAGTTCGTCCGGATCTCCTTCACCAAGACGGAGAACCCCAACAAGCCGGGCCCGGTGCTCATCACCGGCCAGACCTCGCAAGAGGCCCCGGCCGCGGACGGATACCGGTACCTGCTGCAGCCCAATCTCCTGCTGCGGTAAGCGCAACAGCCGAACACTGCGCTGACGCGCCACCCCTGCATCAGCGCGACGACGAACAGAAGAGGAAATCATGCACATCGGTCTTGTCGGCCTCGGTCGCATGGGCAACAACATGCGTGCCCGTCTCCGCAACGCAGGCATCGAGGTCACCGGCTACGACGCGAACCCCGCCGTCTCGGACGTCGCCGACCTCGGCGCACTCGCCGCGGCGCTCCCCGAGGGCAAGAAGCTCGTGTGGGTCATGGTCCCGCACGGCAAGATCACCGACGACGTGATCACCGACCTGTCGAACGTCCTGAGCGAGGGCGACCTCGTGATCGACGGCGGCAACTCGAAGTGGCTCGACGACGAGGTGCACGCCAAGCAGCTCGACGCGAAGGGCATCCGTTACATGGACGCCGGCGTCTCCGGTGGCGTCTGGGGCAAGGAGAACGGCTACGGCCTCATGGTGGGCGGCGCCCCCGAGGACGTCGAGTTCGCCATGCCCGTCTTCGACGCGCTCCGTCCCGAGGGCCCGCGCGAAGAGGGCTTCTCGCACGCCGGCGGCGTCGGCGCGGGCCACTACGCGAAGATGGTCCACAACGGCATCGAGTACGCGATCATGCAGGCCTACGGCGAGGGCTACGAGCTCCTCGAGGCCAAGGACATCGTCCACGACGTCCCGGCGGTCTTCGCCGGATGGCAGCGCGGTACGGTCGTCCGCTCCTGGCTGCTCGACCTCCTCGTCCTCGCGATCAACGAGGACCCGAAGCTCGACGAGCTCGAGGGCTACGTCGACGACTCGGGCGAGGGTCGCTGGACCCTCGAAGAGGCGATCGAGCTCGCGGTGCCGATGCCCGCGCTCTCCGCGGCGATGTTCGCCCGCTTCGTCTCGCGTCAGGGCAGCGAGTCCCCGACGATGAAGGCCGTCGCGGCGCTCCGCAACCAGTTCGGCGGCCACGCCGTCAAGAAGGCGTAGTCCAACCGGGGCAACCCGGCCACGGCCCGCGTGCACGTCGACCACCTGCAACTCACGGACTTCCGGAACTACCGGGAGGCCGAGGTCGACCTCGCACGCGGGCCGAACCTGTTCGTCGGCCGGAACGGACAGGGCAAGACCAACCTCGTCGAGGCGATCGGCTACCTCTCCACCCTGGGGTCGCACCGGGTCCCGACGGACGCGGCACTCGTGCGGCAGGGCTGCGACGCGGCGATCGTTCGCGCTCGGCTCGCGCACGAGGACCGCAGCATCCTCGCAGAGGTCCAGATCAACCGCACCGGCTCGAACCGGGCGCAGGTGAACCGCTCGGCCATCAAGCCCCGCGAGCTCCCGCGCTACTGCACGAGCGTCCTCTTCGCTCCCGAGGACCTCGCGCTGGTCCGGGGCGAACCGGCCGGCCGACGCCGGATGCTCGACGAACTCCTCGGGCAGATCGCCCCGCGCATGCAGGGCGTCCTCGCCGACTACGACCGGACGCTCCGGCAGCGGAACACCCTGTTGAAGTCGGCCCGGGCGACCGGTGCGAAGGCGGGTTCGCTCGCGACGCTCGACGTCTGGGACGAGCGGCTCGTGGCGTTCGGCGCCGAGATCATCGCCGCCCGTGACCACCTCACCCGGCGGCTCGCCCCGTTCGTGGCCGAGGCCTACGCGACCGTCGCCGGCGAACGGCACGAGGCGTCGATCACCGGCGTCCTGAGCGTCCGCGGCGGCGACCCGGAGGACGCGGCCGCGACGGATCCCGTCCTCGGGACACCCGACGAGCCGGTCACCGTCACCGCGGCTGCCGATGCGTTCCGCGCGGCACTCGAACGGCGTCGGCGTGACGAGCTCGACCGCGGCCTGACGCTCGTCGGTCCCCACCGCGACGACGTCCTCTTCCAGCTGAACGGGTTACCTGCCCGCGGCTACGCCAGTCACGGGGAATCGTGGTCGTTCGCGCTCGCCGTGCAGCTGGCCAGTGCGTCGATCCTCCGAGCCGAGTCGAGCCTGGGCGATCCGATCATCATCCTCGACGACGTGTTCGCCGAGCTCGACGAGTCCCGCCGGGAACGCCTGGCCGGGGCGGTCGCCGACTACGAGCAGGTGCTCATCACCGCGGCGGTGTTCGGTGACGTGCCCGAGCAGCTGGCCGCGCACACGGTCCGGATCGAAGCGGGCACGATCGTGACCGACGAGGCGGAGCCGAGCCGCGCCTCCAGTCCGACCGAAGAACCGGAAGACCACCGGGCGGAAGCCGACCCGACCGGAGCGGGCGTCTGATGCCGAAGCCGTCGAAGCCGACCGAACCCTCGCGGGTCTACCGGCACCTCCGCGCCGTCTTCGGCGACCCCTCGAAGCGCGGCGTCGACGCGCGCCGGCGCCGCATGAAGGGACTCGACCCCGACTCCGTGCCCTACGGTCGCGGTCGCGAGCCCGCCGGACTCGGCGACGTCGTCGGCTCGCTCGCGCAGGAACTGGGCTGGACCGAGCCCCTCGCCCGGTCCGAGCTCTTCGTGGACTGGCCCGCCGTGGTGGGCGAGGAACTCGCGAAGCACTCCCGACCCATGACGATCGACGACGGTGCACTCGTCATCCGCTGCGACTCGACGGCCTGGGCGACCCAGCTCCGACTGATGCGCAGCACCGTCACGACGACCATCGCCGAGCGGCACCCCGAGGCGGGGGTGCAGTCGATCCGGGTTTCGGGCCCCGACGCCCCCACCTGGAAACGCGGCCCCAGGACGGTTCAGGGGCGCGGTCCCCGCGACACTTACGGGTAGGGCGACGAAATCGTCCGGGAGGACGAAAAAAGGCCGTCCACGGCCGGAATCCGCCCTCGGAGGAGGGGGTCCTGCGGTAGACTGAGAGGTGCAGTGCGCGGGTGTTCCGCGCGCAGGCAGGAGCACCTTCGAATGACATCCGGATCTGACGACGACCGACAGAACTCGTCCGGCGAGGCGACCCCGCAGAGCGATCCAGCGTACGGCGCAGACCAGATCCAGGTGCTCGAGGGACTCGAAGCCGTCCGGAAGCGTCCGGGCATGTACATCGGGTCGACCGGTCCCCGCGGTCTGCACCACCTCGTGCAGGAGATCGTCGACAACTCCGTCGACGAAGCACTCGCGGGCTACTGCGACACGATCAACGTCACCATCCGCGAAGACGGCGGCGTCCGCGTGGTCGACAACGGCCGTGGCATCCCCGTCGGGATCCACGCTGCCGAGGGCGTCTCGACCGTCCAGGTCGTGCTCACCGTCCTGCACGCCGGCGGCAAGTTCGGTGGCGGCGCGTACGCGGTGTCCGGTGGTCTGCACGGCGTCGGTTCGTCGGTCGTCAACGCGCTGAGCTCCGAGCTCGACGTCGAGGTCCGCCAGCAGGGCCACGTCTGGCGCCAGAGCTACACCGACGGCGTCCCGGTCGCGCCCCTGTCGAAGGACGAGGAAGACGACGGCCACGGCACCACGATCACCTTCTGGCCGAACGCCGACATCTTCGAGACCGTCGTCTTCGACTACGAGACCCTGCGCACGCGCTTCCAGCAGATGGCCTTCCTCAACAAGGGCCTGCGGATCACCCTGACCGACGAGCGCACCCCGGCCGACGGTGAAGAGGCACGGCACGACTCCTTCCTCTACGAGCGCGGCCTCGCCGACTACGTCGAGTACCTCAACGCCCAGAAGAAGGCCGACCTGGTGCACCCGGACGTCATCGGCTTCGAGGCCGAGGACCCGGAGCGCAAGATCGCGCTCGAGGTCGCGATGCAGTGGAACACCTCCTACCAAGAGAGCGTCCACACCTTCGCGAACACGATCAACACGCACGAGGGCGGCACCCACGAAGAGGGCTTCCGCGCGGCGCTGACGTACCTGGTCAACAAGTACGCGCGCGAGGCGAAGATCATCAAGGAGAAGGACGACAACCTCACGGGTGACGACATCCGTGAAGGGCTGACGGCCGTCATCTCCGTGAAGCTCGGCGAACCGCAGTTCGAGGGGCAGACGAAGACCAAGCTCGGCAACACCGAGGCGAAGGGCTTCGTCCAGCGCGTCGTCGGCACCGAGCTCACCCACTGGTTCGAGAGCAACCCGACGCAGGCCCGCGACGTCGTGCGCAAGGCGATCCAGGCCTCCCAGGCCCGTCTCGCCGCACGCAAGGCACGCGAGACCACCCGTCGCAAGGGCCTCCTCGAGTCGGGCGGCATGCCCGGCAAGCTCAAGGACTGCCAGTCGAAGGACCCGACGGTCTCCGAGATCTTCATGGTCGAGGGTGACTCCGCCGGTGGTTCCGCCGTGCAGGGTCGCAACCCGATGACGCAGGCGATCCTGCCGTTGCGCGGCAAGATCCTCAACGTCGAGAAGGCCCGCCTCGACCGTGCCCTGGCCAACCAGGAGATCCAGTCGATGATCACGGCGTTCGGCGCCGGCATCGGCGAGGACTTCGACCCGGACAAGGCCCGGTACCACAAGATCGTGCTGATGGCCGATGCCGACGTCGACGGTCAGCACATCACGACCCTGCTCCTCACCCTGCTGTTCCGCTACATGCGGCCGCTCATCGAGCGCGGCTACGTGTACCTCGCGCAGCCGCCGCTCTACCGCCTGAAGTGGTCGAACTCGGCGCACGAGTACGTGTTCAGCGACCGGGAGCGCGACGCCCTGATGCAGGCCGGCCTCGCCGCCGGCAAGCGCATCCCGAAGGACAACGGGATCCAGCGCTACAAGGGTCTCGGCGAGATGGACTACAAGGAGCTGTGGGACACCACGATGAACCCGGACACCCGGACGCTCCTGCAGGTCACGCTCGAGGACGCCGCCGCGGTGGACAGCGTCTTCGCGACGCTGATGGGTGAGGACGTCGAGTCCCGTCGCCAGTTCATCCAGCAGAACGCGAAGGACGTCCGGTTCTTGGACATCTGATCCTGGCCTGGAGGCGCGGCGTGAGTCGCGCGGACCAGTCCTGACCACCTGCGGTCGCGCCCGGCGCGACTGACGGAACCACAGCCTCCAGGCTGTCCAGAAAGGGAACGAAGCCACATGGCTGACGACAACGAGAACGGCGCCGACGAGCAGCCCGAGATCGTCCACGGCGACAGCGGGGACATCGTCGTCTCCGGTGACCGCATCTCGCAGGTCGACCTGCAGCTCGAGATGCAGCGCTCGTACCTCGACTACGCGATGAGCGTCATCGTCGGTCGTGCCCTGCCCGAGGTCCGTGACGGACTGAAGCCGGTGCACCGCCGCGTGATCTACGCGATGTTCGACGGCGGCTACCGTCCCGACCGGGCCTTCTCGAAGTGCTCGCGCGTCGTCGGCGACGTCATGGGGCAGTTCCACCCGCACGGCGACAGCGCGATCTACGACGCCCTCGTCCGCCTGGTGCAGCCGTGGTCGCTCCGGTACCCGCTCGCGCTCGGCCAGGGCAACTTCGGTTCCCCGGGCAACGACGGCGCCGCCGCCCCGCGGTACACCGAGACCAAGATGGCGCCGCTCGCCATGGAGATGGTCCGGGACATCGACGAGGACACCGTCGACTTCCAGGACAACTACGACGGTCGCACGCAGGAGCCCGCGATCCTGCCGGCACGCTTCCCGAACCTGCTGGTCAACGGGTCCGTCGGCATCGCGGTCGGCATGGCGACGAACATCCCGCCGCACAACCTGCGCGAGGTCGCTGCGGGCGCCAAGTGGGCGCTCGAGCACCCCGACGCCACGCGTGAAGAGCTCCTCGGCGCGCTCATGCAGCGGATCAAGGGCCCGGACTTCCCGACCGGGGCGCAGATCCTCGGCACGAAGGGCATCCAGGACGCCTACCGCACCGGTCGTGGTTCGATCACGATGCGTGCGGTCGTCAACGTCGAGGAGATCCAGGGTCGCACCTGCCTCGTCGTCACCGAGCTCCCGTACCAGGTGAACCCCGACAACCTCGCGATCCGCATCGCCGAGGGCGTGAAGGACGGCAAGCTCGCCGGCATCGCGGACATCCGCGACGAGACCTCGGGTCGTACCGGTCAGCGCCTCGTCATCGTGCTCAAGCGCGACGCCGTCGCCAAGGTCGTCCTCAACAACCTGTACAAGCACACGCAGCTGCAGGAGAACTTCGGCGCGAACATGCTCGCGATCGTCGACGGCGTGCCCCGCACCCTCGCGCTCGACGGGTTCATCTCGGCGTGGGTCGACCACCAGATCGACGTCATCGTCCGCCGCACCCAGTTCCGGCTGCGCGAGGCCGAGAAGCGCGCCCACATCCTCCGTGGCTACCTGGCCGCGCTCGACGCCCTCGACGAGGTCATCGCGCTCATCCGCCGGTCGCCCGACGTCGAAGAGGCCCGCACCGGCCTGATGGACCTGCTGTCCGTCGACGAGATCCAGGCGCGCGCGATCCTCGAGCTCCAGCTCCGTCGTCTCGCCGCCCTCGAGCGGCAGAAGATCCACGACGAGGCCGAGGAGCTCGAGCGCAAGATCGCCGACTTCCAGGACATCCTGGCGTCGGAGACCCGTCAGCGCACGATCATCGGCGACGAGCTCGAGGAGATCGTCGAGCGGTTCGGCGACGACCGCCGCAGCGAGATCCTGCTCGGCTTCGACGGCGACATGTCCATCGAGGACCTCATCCCCGAAGAGGAGATGGTCGTCACCATCACCCGCGGCGGGTACGTCAAGCGGACGCGCAGCGACAACTACCGGTCGCAGCACCGCGGCGGCCGCGGGGTGAAGGGTGCGCAGCTGCGCGCCGACGACATCGTCGAGCACTTCTTCGTGACGACGACGCACCACTGGCTCCTCTTCCTCACGGACAAGGGGCGGGTCTACCGCGCGAAGGCCTACGAGCTGCAGGAGGCCAGCCGCGACGCCAAGGGTCAGCACGTCGCGAACCTGCTCGCCATGCAGCCGGACGAGCAGATCCAGCAGGTGCTCGACATCCGCGACTACGAGGCGGCGCAGTACCTCGTGCTCGCCACGGCGCACGGTCTCGTGAAGAAGACCCCGCTCACCGAGTACGACACGAACCGCACCGGTGGCATCATCGCGATCAACCTGCGCGACGGCGACACCCTGGTGCAGGCGCTCCTCGTCGACGAGCACGACGACCTCCTGCTCGTGTCGAAGCACGGCATGTCGCTGCGCTTCACCGCGACGAACGACACCCTGCGCCCGATGGGTCGATCGACCTCCGGCGTGAAGGGCATGTCCTTCCGCGACGACGACTCGCTGCTCGCAGCCCGGGTCGTCTCGGACGACGGCTACGTCTGGGTCATGACCGAGGGTGGCTACGCCAAGCGCACGTCGGTCGACCAGTACCGCGTGCAGGGCCGTGGTGGTCTCGGCATCAAGGTGGCCAAGCTGGCCGCTGACCGAGGCGACCTTGTGGGTGCTCTCATCGTGGGCGAGGACGACGAGGTGCTCGTCGTGCTGCAATCGGGCAAGGTGGTAAGGTCTGCCGTGGCCGAGGTGCCCGCCAAGGGTCGCGACACGATGGGTGTGGTCTTCGCGAGGTTCGCGGAGAACGACCGGATCATCGCGGTGGCCCGGAACACAGAGCGGAACCTGGACGACCAGGACGACGCCGAGATCGAGCCTGCGGGCCCGGTGGAGACGGTCAGCCCGGACGAAGCGGCCGCCGACCCCGCCGACACAGTGCCCACGGACACCGTGGCCGGAGAGGACCAGTCAAGCAATGAGTAGTGTCGCCGAGAAGCTCCAGAAGAAGGCGAAGCGGCCCGTCGGCACCCGTCAGGTGCGGCTGCGGCTCGTGTACGTCGACTTCTGGTCGATGGTCAAGCTCAGCTTCCTCATCGCCCTGGCCGGCTCGATCGTGATCGTCGTCGCCACCGCGCTGGTGTGGGTCATCCTGAACCAGACCGGTGTCTTCACCCAGATCGACGCCCTGCTGAAGGACGTCACCGGGCAGAACAACTACTCGATCATGGACCAGTTCTCGCTGGGCCAGGTGCTCGGGTTCTCCATCGTCGTGGGCATCCTCAACGTGGTCGTCGGCACCGTGCTCGGCGCCATCGTGAGTGTCCTCTACAACCTCAGTGTGCGGATCACCGGCGGCTTGCTCGTCGGCTTCACGAACAACTGACACACCCGGGCCGGATGGGCCGACCACCTCGATTTCGTTCTGCGAGATCCGTACGGTAGGCTTTCATCCGGTCTGAGGGGCTATAGCTCAGGCGGTTAGAGCGCTTCGCTGATAACGAAGAGGTCCAAGGTTCAAGTCCTTGTAGCCCCACCACTTCCTCCGACACTCCGTACGATGGGTGTCACGGGGCCTTAGCTCAGTTGGTAGAGCGCCTGCTTTGCAAGCAGGATGTCGGGAGTTCGATTCTCCCAGGCTCCACTCCCTCGGCGTGAGCGATGCTCCGCTCGTTCCTCGCTTCGCCTCGCTCGGTCGTCGTGTTCGTCTGCGCCTCCGGCGCGCCGCTCCGCGATCGGTTCCGTTGCGCGACGTTCTTGCGGGCTCGAGGTTTGCCGATTGTGGCGTCTCGCGCCGGCTTGGCGGCCGTTCGAGGGACCTCGGTGGACGTGAGCGGCGCGTCGTGCGACCGCGACACGGCTCCGGGTGGACCCCGGTGGACGTGCGTGGTGGGGTGGGCGGAACGCGACGGCGGACGGGAGGCGCGGGGCGGGCCCGACCCGCGCCTCCCGTCCGTCGCCGGGCCGACGCCGGGCCGGTGAGCGGGCACGACATGCTGTGCGTCGGGCGCCGAGTGGGCGCGAACGGCCGTTTCGGCGCGGTGAACGGGACGTATTCTGCCCGCTCGCCGCCTCCGGCCACGGCCGGCGAGCCGCTGGCCCGCGGACGACGAAGGGCCCCGGCGCGTGCCGGGGCCCTTCGTGCGAACCGGGAGGTCAGGCGGCAGGCTTCTCCGCCGTGTCAGCGTCGTCGGCGACCCAGAGGTCGTCGTCCGCGCGGAGCGTCTGGTACGCGGCGTAGGCGGCACCCGCCACGGCGACGACACCGACCACGATCAGCGCGACACCGCCGAAGCCGATGCCCTTCTTCTGGTGCGGCACGTACTTCTCCGCAGCCTTCTTGGCCTTCTTGCCCTTCTTCTGGGCGTTCTTCACGATCTTCTTGACGCGGGGGTCCTTCGCGAGGTCACCCACGCTGAGGACCGAGCCCGCCGTCGCGACGAGTCCGGGGACGACCTCGGACTGGAAGCGGTGCGAAGCACTCTGCGCTGCGCTCGTGGCAGCGTGCACCCCCGTGGCGACAGCCGGACGGATGCCGTTGTCGATCGCGTTCTGCACTCGCGGAGCGATGTCCTTGCGAGCGGTGTCCACGGCGTGGGACCGCGCCTCCGCAAGGATCGCGTTCGCGTGCTCGAGGACCTTGCGCTGCTCGCCGAGGAGCGAGGCGGTCTGGCCCTTGAGCTTCTTGATCTGCTTCCGGCGCTTGCGCGGGATCTCGATCGTCGTCATCTGGTACCTCCATCGGAACGGCGTGACCCCCATCCTGCCACCGCAGTGCCTGACAGGTCACGGAGCCTCACCTGTGTGATCCGTCTGACCGTCAGCAGTACATGCGAGAATCGGAACATGTCTCTGCACACCGCTGTCGCAACGATCCACACGAACAAGGGCGACATCCGCGTCAACCTGTTCGGCAACCACGCTCCGAAGACCGTCAAGAACTTCGTCGACCTCGCGACGGGCAAGCAGGAGTGGACCCACCCCGGCACCGGCAAGGTCTCGACCGACAAGCTGTACGACGGTGTCGTCTTCCACCGCATCATCAAGGACTTCATGATCCAGGGCGGCGACCCGCTCGGTCAGGGCATCGGCGGACCGGGCTACCGCTTCGACGACGAGATCCACCCGGAGCTCACCTTCCAGAACCCGTACATCTTCGCCATGGCGAACGCCGGCATCCAGGGCGGCCGCGGCACCAACGGCTCGCAGTTCTTCATCACCACGGTGGCGACGCCGTGGCTGCAGGGCAAGCACACCATCTTCGGCGAGGTCGCGGACGACGAGTCCCGCGCGGTCGTCGACGCGATCGAGGGTGTGGCGACCGACGGCCGTGACAAGCCGCTCGAGGACGTCGTCATCCAGAGCATCGACGTCGAGGACGTCTGAGCCACCACGTGACCGATCAGGCGTACAACCCGAACAACACCTGCTACCGGCATCCGGACCGGCAGAGCTTCGTGCTCTGCCAGCGCTGCGGGCGGACGATCTGCCCGGAGTGCCAGACGCCGGCGGCGGTCGGGGTGCACTGCCCTGAGTGCGTGCGTGAGCAGCGTGCGCAGTTCCAGGCGAACCGTCGGGCGTCCGGAGGCCCCAGCGGGCTGACGGTCGCCCGGCGGCGCTTCGCCATGCTCGACCAGAAGGCGACGGTCGTGATCGTCGCCGTCTCGGTCGCGATCTGGTTGCTCGACCAGGTCTCGGGCGGGTTCTTCACGAACCTGTTCGCCTACAACTCGCTGCTCCTGCCCTCGCAGCCGTGGCGAGCGGTCACGGTGCTCTTCGTGCACTCGGGCCTCTTCCACATCCTGTTCAACATGTGGGCGCTGTGGATCTTCGGCCGGATGCTCGAGAACATGCTCGGGGCGTGGCGGTTCCTGGCGCTCTACTTCATCACCGGGATCTTCGGGTCGATGCTCGTGACGTTCCTGGCCCCCGGCACGTGGGTGGTCGGAGCGTCCGGCGCGATCTTCGGGCTGTTCGCGGCGTTCTTCGTCCTGCAGCGCAGTCTCGGCAACAACGCCGTGCAGCTGCTGGTCATCATGGGACTCAACCTCGTCGTGGGGTTCCTGCCCGGTACGAACATCTCGTGGCAGGCGCACGTCGGCGGGATCATCGGCGGCTTCGTGGTCGGATTCGTGTTCGCACGGACCCGCAACATCCGCCAGCGTCCGCTGCAGATCGCACTGCTCGTGGCCGCCGCGGTCGTGGGCATCGCCCTGACCGCCGTCGGGTACGCGGTGACGATCGGCTGACAGCCGCACAGCAGCTCCACCGAACGCCCCGTCGCTCAGCGGCGGGGCGTTCGTGCGTCCGCGAGGGCTTTTCCACACGTGCACGACTGAGTTGTCCACACCTGTGGAGAACGCGGTGAGTTACACGCATGTGATTATCCCCACTGTGGAGTCCGCTGTGGATAACTCCGGGACGGGGGTGTGGATGGGTGTGTGGAGAGTGTGGAGAACTGTGGAGAACGTACGCGGAGGTGGGGACAAGGGCCACGGCGGGGCGAGTGCACTGTGGACAACGGCACGAACGACGACGCCCGCCGCACCAGCAGGTGCGACGGGCGTCGAGAGGTGTGTGGCCGGGGTGCTACCGCCAGCGCGTGGTCATCAGGAAGCCGACGAACATGATGCCGAAGCCGATCAGGATGTTCCACGAACCGAGGGACGGCACCGGCAGGGTGGTGTTCGAGATGTAGAAGACGATCACCCAGGCGAGGCCGATGAGCATGAAACCGAACATGACCGGCTTGAACCACACGGGGTTCGGCTGGTCCCCCGCGGTGTCGACCGAGTCGGCTCGGGTCGTCCGGGCGGGCTTGGTGCGGTCCTTGTCCTTGGCCATGGCCGGTATCCTACCGTGACCGCGGGTGTGGGAAGCCTCTCAGCCCGCCGCACACATCCCCCACGAGTACGGTGAACCGACCATGACCAAGATCCTCGTCGTCGACAACTACGACAGCTTCGTCTACACGCTGAACGGCTACGTGCAGCAGCTCGGGGCGGAGACCGACGTGGTTCGGAACGACGCCTTCCCCGCGTCCGAGATCGCCGACCGCATCGCCGAGTACGACGGTGTGCTCCTGTCTCCCGGCCCCGGGACGCCCGCGGACGCCGGCGTCTCCGTCGAGACCGTGCACGCCGCCATCGCCGCGGACAAGCCCCTGCTCGGTGTGTGCCTCGGGCACCAGGCCATCGCCGAGGCACTCGGTGCGACGGTCACCCACGCCGAGGAACTCATGCACGGCAAGACCTCGCAGGTCGACCACGACGACAGCCCCCTCTTCGCGGGCGTCCCGCACCCGTTCACGGCGACGCGGTACCACTCGCTCGCGATCGTCGACGGCACGGTCCCCGACGAGCTCACGGTGACCGCCCGGACCGGTGGCGGCGTCATCATGGGCGTGCAGCACCGCGAGCACCCCGTGTACGGCGTGCAGTTCCACCCGGAGTCGGTCCTCACCGAGGGCGGCTACCGGATGGTCGGCAACTGGCTCGAGACGACCGGCCTCGCCGGTGCAGCGGAACGCGCTGCGGGCCTGAACCCGCTCATCGCGGCCCACCGGGCCTGACAGCGGCGCGCCACTGACGCGACCGCGCTGCGGGACGGTCGGGACGTGGCGGGGTCGAGCCGCGCCTCCGGGAACGCAGGCCGACACGACGCCGGACAGGAGGCGCGGAGCAGCCCCGCCGCGGAGCATCCGTCAGGACGCGGTCAGGTCACTGACCGTCGTCGCCGCCGTCCTTGCCACCGTCGGCGGGTGCATCCGTCGCCGGCGGCTGCGAGGGCTGCGCCGAGCCGGCGCAGTACGTGAGCGTCACGGTGCTGCCCTGCGCGATGTCGCCGGCGGGGGCGCTCTGCTGCGTCACGGTGCCACCGATGCACGAGTACGACGGCGCCGGCGTGACCTTCAGCCCCAGCTGGGCGAGGGTCGCGTTCGCCGTGGAGAACGGCTGCTGGGTGACGTTCGGCAACTCGACCTTGCCGTTCGACACCGTCAGGTTCACCACCGTGCCCTTGGTGTGCTGCGACGAGGCGGCGGGGTCGGTGCTCATGACCGTCCCCTCGGGCACGTCGGGCGAGTAGTCGGAATTGATCGCACCGACGGCGAAGCCCGCCTGCTCGAGAGTTTTCTGCGCTGCGTCCTGCGCCTGCCCCGCGAGGTCCGGGACGGCGACCTGTTCGGGGCCGAGCGAGACGATCACGCGGACGTTCTGCTTGCGCGCGACGTTGGTGCCGGAGCCGGGCTCGGTGCGGATGACCGATCCCCGGTCGACGTCGTCGGAGTTCTCCTCGACCTTGACGGGGACGAGGTCCTTCTTGCCGAGCGCGGAGGCCGCGGAGTCGTAGGTCGCACCGACGACGTTCGGCACGCTGACCGAGGACGTGACGGGAGGCTTGCCCGGACCGAGGTTCGCCACGAAGAACACGACCGCCACGATGACCGCCGCGGTCAGGATGATGCCGACCCAGATCCAGGCGACGGGCGGCCGGTTCTGGGTGCGCTGCGGACGGTGCTCGGCGGTGTCGTCGTCGAGCTCGCGGAAGGCCACCGCGGGGTTCGAGGTCGTCCGGGGGTTCACACCGAACAGCACCGTCGAGGCGTCGTGGGCGGCCTGCTGCTGGAGCTTGCGGGTCGACGCGGGGACCTTGCCCGCCGCGGCCTGCTGCAGTTCCGTCCGGAACTCCGCCGCGTTCTGGTAGCGGCGCGTGCGGTCCTTCACCAGGGCGTGCAGCGTGACCGCGTCGAGCGCCGGCGAGACCTCGGGCGTGAGGGACGACGGCGCGACGGGCTGTTCGCTGACGTGCTGGTACGCCACGGCGACGGGGGTGTCACCAAGGAACGGCGGGCGGCCGGTGAGCAGCTCGAAGAACACGACACCGGTGGAGTAGACGTCGGTGCGGGCGTCGACGGTCTCGCCGCGGGCCTGTTCCGGGGAGAAGTACGACGCGGTGCCGAGGATCGAGGTCGTCTGGGCGACCGTCGCGGAGGTGTCGGTGATGGCGCGGGCGATGCCGAAGTCCATGACCTTGACCTGGCCGGAGTGCGTCACCATGACGTTCGCGGGCTTGATGTCGCGGTGCACGACGCCGGCACGGTGCGAGTACTCGAGCGCGGTGAGGATGCCCTCGGTGATGCGCACGGCTTCGTCCGGGGCGACCGGGCCGTCGCCGATGATGTCGGAGAGCGGACGGCCCTCGACGTACTCCATGACGATGAAGGGCACCTGCACCTCGGCACCGGAGGTCTCGGTGACCGTCTCTTCGCCGGCGTCGTAGACGCGGACGATGGTGGGGTGGGCCATGCGGGCGGCCGCCTGGGCTTCCTGCCGGAAGCGCGTGCGGAACGCCGGGTCGTTGGCGAGGCTGGGCTTCAGCAGCTTCACTGCCACCTTGCGTCCGAGCCGGGTGTCGTTGCCCAGATGCACAGTGGCCATGCCGCCCCGACCGATGACGTCACCGATCTCGTAGCGGTTGGCGAGGAGGGTGATCCCCGCGGTCACACCTTCTGGCACGTACTCCTCCGAATGTCCGTCCGGGCAAGTGTACGGCAGGCTTCGCTGGTGAGACGCTGGTGACGGGGGGCTCGACCGAACCGTTACGCAACGGTGTCGCGAGCCCCCGTCCGGGGGTGGATCACAGCGGGTCTTGCGGGGTTTCGGTGCTGCCCGGCTCAGGAGTTTGGTCGGGCGTCTCCTGCCAAGCGTCGCTCGACGCGGCCTCGGACGCCGCCGACGCCGCGAGGTTGCCGCACGTCACGGTGTAGCTCAGCGAGGCCGAGGTGTCGATCTTGTCGATCTGCACGGTGACCGATCGGTGGTCGGCGTCGAGCGTGCCCGAGGTCTGGCTCGAGGCGTCCTTGCCGCCGGTGATCGTGTACGCGTACGACGACACGGTGTACCCGGTCGGGCACGTCGCCGCCGCCCAGCTGAAGGTCACCACGCCGTCGGCGGACACCGCACCCGGGGACGCCGAGTTCGGCTGGTTGACCGTCGGCTGCGCCGTGTACTGCTGCAGCACGACGAGCGAGCCGGGAGCCAGGCTGCCGGTGGGGCTGATCGACTGGACGGTGTTCGCCTGCTCGGGCTTCGGGGCGGGGTCGCCGTCCTCGACGCGGGAGGTGAGGTTCAGCGCCTCGAGCTTGGCCTGCGCGTCGGCGACCGACAGCCCGACGAAGTCCGCCGAGTTCACGGTCACGCGGGTCTCGGTCGGAGACGGCGTCGGGGTGTTGGACGGCTTCGGCGTCGCGCTGCGCGTCGTCGCGGACTTCGTCGGCTCCGGCTGACCGTTGCTGTTCAGGGCGAACGCGCCGACGACACCGGCGATGATGAGCACCGCGACGATGCCCACGACCCACCAGATCCAGGCGCGCTTCTTCTTCGGCTCCTCGTCCTCGCCGTCGACCGGCGAGCCCGGGGTGCCCGGACCGCCCGTGACCGCACCGGCCTGGGTGCCGATGAGCGCCGTCGCAGCGTCGTTCCCCGGCGTCTGCGGCGGGTTGAACGCCACGGTGCCGCCGGCGGCGATGGCCGGCACGGCGACGGTGGCGGCCGCGACGTCCCCACGGCGGAGCGCCTGCGCCGCACGGGCCAGGTTCGCCGCCGTCGCCGGACGGTCGGCCGGCTTCTTGGCGATGCACGACATCACGAGGGCGGAGACCGGCTCCGGGATGTCCCCCGGGAGCGCCGGCGGCTGCTCGTTGATGTGCGCCATGGCGATCGCGACCTGCGACTCGCCCGTGAACGGGCGACGGCCCGCCAGGCACTCGTACGCGACGATGCCGAGCGAGTAGATGTCGGTCGACGGCGACGCCGGGTGCCCGCTCGCCTGCTCCGGCGAGAGGTACTGGACGGTGCCCATGACCTGTCCGGTCGCGGTGAGCGGCACCTGGTCGGCGATGCGCGCGATGCCGAAGTCGGTGATCTTGACGCGGCCGTCCGGCGTGATGAGCAGGTTGCCCGGCTTGATGTCGCGGTGCACGAGCCCGACGGCGTGTGCGGCCTGCAGGGCGTTCGCGGTCTGCGCGACGATGTCGAGGACCTTGTCGACCGGCAGCGTGTGCTCCCGCTCGATCATGGTCGAGAGCGCCTCGCCGGGGACGAGCTCCATCACGAGGTAGGCGCTGCCGTCCTCCTCGCCGTAGTCGAAGACGTTGGCGATGCCCTCGTGGTTGACGAGCGCAGCGTGACGGGCCTCGGCGCGGAAGCGCTCGAGGAAGCCCGGGTCGCCGAGGTACTCGTCCTTGAGGATCTTGAGTGCGACGGTCCGGCCGATGACGAGGTCGGTGGCCTGCCACACCTCTCCCATGCCGCCGATGGCGACGCGGGACGAGAGTTGGTACCGCCCACCGAAGGTGAGTCCGCTGGTGGGTCTCATTTGTTCAGCACCGCCTCCATGACTTTCTTCGCGACCGGGGCCGCGACCGTGTTGCCGACTCCGGACTGCCCGAGTCCGCCGCCGTTCCCGACGACGACCGCGACGGCCACCTCCGGGTCCTTCGCCGGGGCGAAGCCCGTGAACCAGAGTGTGTAGGGATCGCCCGTGCCGCCTTCGGCCGTACCCGTCTTCCCTGCGACGTCGACACCGTCGATCTTGGCATTGGTGCCGGTCCCCGAGCTGACGACGCTCTGCATGGCCTCGGTGAGGTCACTCGATTCGGAGGCCGAGAGCGGGTCGCTGTACTGCTTCGGGGAGAAGGACTCGACGGTCTTCAGGTCGCTCGTCGTGATCGAGTCGACGAGCGAGGGCTGCATGACCTTGCCGCCGTTCGCGATGCCGGCGGAGACCATGGCCATCTGCAGCGGGGACACGCGGACGCTGGCCTGGCCGAACGAGCTCAGCATGAGCTGCGCGGTGTCGTCGCTGACGTCGGGGTACTGGCTGGCGGTGGCGCGCATCGGGACCTCGATCGCGTCGCCGAAGCCGTACTTGTCGGCCATGCTCTTGATCGCGTCGTAGCCGAGCTTCTGGCCGAGCTCCGCGAAGGGGATGTTGCACGAGTACTGGATCGCCGTGCGCAGCTTGACCTTGTCGCCGCCGCCGCACGAGCCGCCCTCGGCGTTGTTGATGTACGTGCTCGTGCCGGGCAGCTGCAGCCGCGACGGGTTCGGGAACTCGGAGTCGAGGTTGTACTTGCCGCCCTCGAGCGCCGCGGACGCCACGACGAGCTTGAAGACCGACCCGGGTGTGTACAGGTCGCCGCCGATGGCCCGGTTCTGCAGGGGCTTCGCGGCGTTCGACTCGAGCGCCTTGTACTGGTCGATGACGTTCTGCGTGTCGTGCGACGTCAGCGTGTTCGGGTCGTAGCTCTGCTTCGACACCATCGCGAGGATCTTGCCGGTCTTCGGCTGGATCGCGACGACGGCGCCGGTGTTGTCGCCCAGCGCGTCGTACGCGGCCTTCTGGACGTCGGGGTCGATCGTCAGGTTGACGTTGTCGCCCTGGACGTCCTGGCCGGTCAGGATCGCGTTGAGGTTCTGGAAGAACGAGGCGTCGGAGTTGCCGGAGAGCACGGTGTTCTCGGCGCCCTCGATGCCGGAGTTGCCCTGGCCGATCGTGAAGTACCCGGTGACGGCCGAGTACAGGTCGCCGTTCGTGTACTTCCGCTGGTACTGGTACTGGTCGTCCACCGGGGTCGACTCGGCGATGGGACTGCCGTTGACGAGGATCGCGCCGCGCTTCGTGGAGTAGCTGGCGAGGATCGTCCGGGAGTTCCGCGAGTCGGCGCGGAGGGAGTCGGCCGAGAAGAACTGGATGGAGGTCGTCGACACGAAGAGTGCGACGAACATGAGCACGATGACGGTCGAGACACCGCGGAGCTGTCGGTTCACCGGCTGCGCTCCTTCCTGGTCGTCCCGCGACCACGAGCAGCCGGGATCGCACCCTGCTGCACGCGCTGTTCGGCGGGGATTGCATCGGTCAGGCGCAGCAGCATCGCGGCGATGATCCAGTTGGCGACGAGGGACGAACCACCGGCCGCCATGAACGGCGTGGTGAGGCCGGTGACCGGGATGACCCGGGTGATGCCGCCGACGACGACGAACACCTGCAGCGCGATGATGAAGCCGAAGCCCACGCCGAGCAGCTTGCCGAAGTCGTCCTGCGCCATGAACCCGACGCGGAGGCCCCGGGACGCCAGGATGATGAACAGGGCGAGGATCGCGAAGACGCCGATCAGGCCGAGTTCCTCACCCAGCGACGCGATGATGTAGTCCGCGTTGGCGACCGGGGTGATGTACGGACGCCCCTGGCCGAGACCGGTGCCCGTGATCCCGCCGTTCGCGAAGCCGAACAGGCCCTGCACGAGCTGGTAGCTGCCCTGGGTCTGCCGGGTGAAGATCTCCTGGTTGAACGGGTCGAGCCACTGCTCGAACCGGCCGTGCACGTAGACGAGCACGGATTGCGCGATGAGCGCGCCGCCGACGAACAGCACCAGCCCGATGAGGACCCAGCTCAGCCGCGCCGTCGCGACGTAGATCATCACGAGGAACAGGCCGAAGTAGAGCAGTGCGGTGCCGAGGTCGCGCTGGAAGACCAGGACGCCCATGGCCGCGGCCCACATCACGAGGATCGGCCCGAGGTCACGCGCCCGCGGGAACGTCATGCCGAGGAACTTCCGGCCGACGATCGACAGCGAGTCCCGTGCGGTGACGAGGTAGCCGGCGAAGAACAGCGCCATCGTGATCTTGGCGAGCTCGCCCGGCTGGAAGGTGAACGAGCCGAGCTTGATCCAGACCCGCGCGCCGTTCACGTTGAGTCCGATGCCGGGCAGCATCGGCAGCAGCAGCAGCGCGATCGTCAGGAACATGAAGATGTAGCGGTACCGCTGCAGGAACCGGTGGTTCCGGACGACGGAGACCGTGATGATCGCCAGGACCATCGCGAGCATCGTCCAGACGATCTGCTTCACGCCGATCGCGCCCCAGCCGGTCAGGCCGTTGTGGACGTCGATGCGGTAGATCTCGGCGATCCCGATGCCGTTCAGCACGAGTGCGACCGGCAGGATGAACGGGTCGGCGTTCTTCGCGACGATGCGCAGCACGACGTGCATCACGAGCGCGAGCCCGAGGATGCCGGCGCCGACCCAGAGCACCGAGGTGTCGAACAGCTTGCCCTTCGTGCCGAGCTGCACGAGGACCATCGCGCCGGCGCAGATGCCGCACGCGATGACGAGCAGCACGAGCTCGAGGTTGCGGGCGCGGGCGGGCTCCCGCAGCTTGATCGTGATCGCCTGCGTGAAGGACTGGGCGGTGGCGCTGCTCATCGCTTCGCCCCTGGTGACGGCGACGGCGACTTCGTCGGGGACGAGGAGGGCGTCGGGGACGGTGATCCGCCGTCACCGCCGGTGCCCGCCTGGTCCTGCCCGGTCTCGGCGGCCTTCCGCAGCCGGTCGACGATGTCACGGGCGTCGTCGAGCGACTGCGCGTTGATCGTCGAGCGGACGTTCTCGCGGGTGTACTCCGGCAGCCCGGACACCGAGATGTCGGTGTCCTCGTACACGTCGGACAGCGCGATCGGCCCGATCGACTGCTGCACGCCCTTGTAGATCGCGACGGTGCCGCGGTCGGTCCCGACGTAGTAGTGGTCCTGGATGATCCGCCAGCCGAGGAAGACGGCGCCGACGAGTGCGGCGACGGCCACGACGAGCGCGATGGTCCACGAGACACGACGGCGGATCCGGCGACGGCGGTCCTCGGCGATGAGCTCGGCGAAGAACTGGTCGGACTCGGGCTCGAAGTGCGAGTCCTCGGGGGCGGTCGTGACCTTGAGCGGGTGGAGCAGGATCGTGGGGAGGCGGATCGGCTTGCGGCCGGTCGACGCCTCGAACGTGAGCGGTGCAGCCGCGGACCCGACCGTGGTGGCCGCATCGTCGTCGTCGTCGGGCTCGGTGTCGGTGACGTCCATCACGACGACCGTCACGTTGTCGGGCGCGCCGTGGTCGAGCGTCTCCTTCACGAGGCGCTGCGTGACCTGGTTCGCGTCCATGTTCGACGCGAGCGCGTGCCGGATGCGCTCTTCGGCCAGGTACGACGAGAGACCGTCGGAGCAGAGCAGCCAGCGGTCGCCCGGCTGGATGTCCATGATCGCGGTGTCGACCTCCGGCGCGGCGTCGACGTCGCCGAGCACCCGCATGAGGACGGAGCGTCGCGGGTGCACCGCGGCCTCTTCAGGGGTGATCCGGCCGCTGTCCACGAGCCGCTGCACGAAGGTGTGGTCGGACGTGATCTGCTGGAGCTCGCCGTCGCGGTGCCGGTAGATGCGCGAGTCGCCGATGTGCGCGATGGCGATCTGTTCGCCGACCCGGATCATCGCGGACACCGTGGTGCCCATGCCGGTGAGTTCCTGGTGCTCGAACACCGTCTCGGTGATGAGCTGGTTCGCCGCGATCAGCGCCGACTGCAGTGCGAACTCGGCGTCGTGCGCCGACGGGAACTCGCGGTCGACCTCCCTGATGCGGCGGATCGCGATCGCCGAGGCGACGTCACCGCCCGCGTGCCCGCCCATGCCGTCGGCCACCGCGAACAGGTGCTGTCCGGCGTAGCCGGAGTCCTGGTTGTTCGCGCGGATGCGTCCGACGTGGGACACAGCGGCGCTCAGCGTGCGAGCGGTCATCCCGGGTTACCGCCGCAGCTCGAACGTCGTCGTCCCGATCGTGATCGGCGTCCGCTCCGCGATGATCACGGGAACGGTCACCTTCTGACCGTTGACGAACGTGCCGTTCGTGGACTCGAGGTCGGTGAGGAGCCAGCCGTCGGCCCGGAGGTCGAGGCGGGCGTGGTTGGTGGACGTGTAGTCGTCGCGGATGACGACGTTGGACTCGCTCGACCGGCCGATCGTGATCGGGCCGCCACCGAGCGGCATCTCCATGCCCTCGCGCGAGCCCTCGGTGATCACGAGGCGGGTCGCAGCCGGCGTGGCGGACTGCTGCGCCCCCGTCGCTTGACCGATGAGGTCCGTGAAGGCACCGGCCGACGCTGCGGCGGGGGCCGCTGCTGCCGGCACCGCGGGGGTCGTCGGACCCGACGCACCGGCCTTCGGATCGGTGGGGATCGTGCGCACGCGCTGGCCGAACAGATCGCTCCGCAGGGCGAAGACGATCACGAACACGAACAGCCAGAGCACCGCGAGGAACGCGAAGCGCAGGACGAGCAGGGTCAGCCCTGTGGTCACCTGGTACCTCCGTCGTTCTCGGGTATCACCCGGAACACCATACGGGTACGACCGATCTCGATCGTGGAATCCGGCTCCACGATGGCCTGCTGGAAGCGCTCACCGTTCAGTTTCGAGCCGTTCGTCGACCCGAGGTCGTTGGCCTGGGCGTGCGTGCCGTCCCAGATGACCTCGACGTGCTTGCGGCTCGTGCCGGTGTCGGCGACGGTGATGTCGGCGTCCGTCCCGCGACCGATCACGGTGCGACCACGCTGCAGCTTGTGCCGCTGCGAACCGATGTCGAGCACCGCGACCCAGGCGACGTCGCGCTGCACCGTCGTCGAGTCGATCTGCAGGATCCCGGTGGAGAGGGTGCCGTCCTGCTGCAGGCGGATCGTGACCGGTCCGGAGAAGGAGTAGTTCTGCGCGACCGCGTGCTGCTGCACCATCTGCGAGAGCTCGTCGACGAGCGGCCGACCGATGTCGTTCATGCGCGTGTAGTCCGGCGGCGCGAGTCGCACCGTGAACTCGTTCGGCACGAGGATGCGTTCGCGGGAGACGACGGCTGCCTTGGTGTCGAGCTCGCGGCGGAGGGCGCTCGAGATCTCGACGGGCTGCACGCCGGAGCGGAAGGTCTTCGCGAACGCGCCGTTCACGGCGCGCTCCAGCCCTCGCTCGAAGCTGTCCAACAGGCCCATGGGTCTCCAGTGTTCTCGGTCGTCGACCTCTGCATGGTAGTGGTTGGCGTCTGGCAGCGTCTGTGCGTGGTAGTGTTCTCGGGCTGGCGCGAGTGGCGGAATTGGTAGACGCGCACGGTTCAGGTCCGTGTGCTGGAAACGGCGTGGGGGTTCAAGTCCCCCCTCGCGCACCAGACAACGCAAGAGGCCCCCGGAGAGATCCGGGGGCCTCTTCGCGTTCCGCAGCGGCGTCAGTTCCGCGGGCGGTCGGGATCCGTCGGCCTGGAGGCGCGGCTCGGCTCGGCACCGTCGGCGCGCCGGAAGAACGGGCGTGCGCTGGGCAGGAAGAGCAGCACCGCGGCGACGACCGACACCAGGATCAGCGCGGTGGACAGGCCCCCGTCGGTGATGCTCAGGACGGCACGGAGCGCGGCGATCGCCACGAGCACGATCCGGGCCACCGCGGAGCCACGGAGCACCAGGATCGTCGGAGCGGCGACGGCGGCCCAGACGACGAACGACAGCACGAGCGCGAGGACGCCGCCGACCCCGGTCAGTCCCGACCCGGACGCCGAGACGACGACGGTGGAGACGACGCCGACGACCAGCCAGACGGCCCAGAGGACGACCGCCGTCCGGACGACCGGAGGCGGGGTCGGTCGGGAACGTCGCAGGTCGTCCGTCGTCGTCATGTGCTCCCCGTCCCCGCCGCTCCCTGGTGCGGCGTGACGATCGTACCGGCGGCCTGCCCGCGCCGGCGGGACGCTAGCGTGACGACGTGGACGACGCGCGCACGACCGACCCCCGACCCGGTACCACCGTCCCGGACGCCCGTGGTCGCACCGGGCTCGACGCCGTCGGCCGCGACCTCGACCGCAACCCGGACGTGGTCGTCCGTGACGTCGAGGTCGTGTCGGACGGCTGGCACGTGCTCCGCCGGACGACGCTCGACGTCCGGCGCCGTGACGGTCGTTGGGACCGGCAGCAGCGCGAGACCTACGACCGCGGCAACGGTGCTGCCGTGCTGCCCCACGACCCCGAGCGCGACACCGTGCTGCTCACCCGGCAGTTCCGCTGGCCCGCCTACGTCAACGGCCACCCGGACGGGATGCTCGTCGAGGCGGCAGCGGGGCTCCTCGACGAGGACGACCCGGAGACGGCCGTGCGGCGCGAGGCGGCGGAGGAGCTCGGCATCCGGCTCGGCACCCTCACGAAGGTGTTCGACGCGTTCATGAGCCCCGGGTCCGTGACCGAGCGCGTGCACGGGTACGTCGGTGCCTACACGCCCGCCGACCTCGTGCACACCGGCGGCGGGCTGGAGGACGAGGGCGAGGACATCGAGGTGCTCGAGCTCCCGTTGGACGAGGCCCTGGCGATGGTCGCGGACGGGCGCATCGCCGACGGCAAGACGATCATGCTCCTGCAGTGGGTGGCCCTGCAGCGCTGAGGGCAGCGGCGTCCAGTCCGACGGCGTGCGCGATCGTCGTGCGGACGAGGCCCTCGCGCGTCGGCCGGTCGAGGTAGTCCACGAGGGCGTACCCGTTCGTGGCGTCCACGAGCGCGAACAGCAGCCGGCCGACCGCGTCCGGGTCGTCGGTGCGCATGACCCCGTCGCGGACGCCGTCGCGGACCACCCCGGTCGCGAGCGCCTGCCAGTCGTCCATGACGTCGCGCGCGGCGGTGGCGAGCGCACCGTTGGTCCGGCCGAGGCTCCACGCGTCGGCCCAGAGCGCGGCGACGTCGTCCCGGGTGGGGTCGGCGATGCAGGCCAGCAGGGTCCCCAGGCGAGCGGTCGGGTCGGACCGTTCGTGCACGATCCGGCGGACCTCGGCCACCTCGGCGCTCGCGACGGTGCGGAACGTGTCGCCGACGAGGTCCTCCATCACCGGGCGGTAGTGCGCCACGAGCGAGGGCGCCACGCCGATCGCAGCGGCCACACCACGCAGGGTCACGGCGGCGAGGCCCTCGGCGCGGGCGACGGCGACGGCCGCGTCGGCGATCTGGGCCTCCCGCTCGGCCGGGCTCAGGCGCCGGCGGGTCGGAGGGGTCGGCACGACGCCAGCCTAGGCGCGCCTCACGCGCCCTCGACGACGAACGCCGCCCAGAGGTCGGCGCGGGTGGCGAACACCGACAGGTCCCGTTCGAGCAGCCGTCCCGCGTGCTCGACCCGCGCGCGGGCGGTGTGCCGGTGGATGCCGAGTGCCTGGGCGGTGCGGTCGTACTCGCAGTTCTGCTCGAGCCAGGTCCGCACGGTGCGGGTCAGCTCGGTGCCGGCCGTCCGGTCGTGGTCGAGCAGGGGAGCGAGGAACGCGCGGGCGACGGCACCGGCGTCGACGTCCACGTGGGCGAGGTGGGCGAGCACCCCCTCGCGGGCGAGGTCGCCGAACTCGGTGGTGCCGGGTCGCCCCTCGCGCCGGCGGTCGAGTGCCTGCACCGCCTCGGTCCGCGCACGGCCGAAGTACCGGTACGAAGCGCCGTCGGAGAGCCCGGCGTGCAGGTCGAAGCGGTCCACGAGTTCCTCGACGATCGCGGTGTCCTCCGCGCCGACGCAGAGGAACAGCTCGTCGTCCGCCGCGAAGAAGAGCCGGCCGGGGCGGTCCTGCACCCACAGCTCGAGCCAGTCGACCACGGTGTCGAGGTCCTGGTCGGGGACGTCGACGGCGGCGATCCGGACGGGTTCGGCCGGCAGCGGTCCCCACACCTCGCGCGAGGTCGTGTCCACGACGGCGGGGTCGCCCACCGACAGCATCGTGAGGAGCCCGGTGCGGAGGAGCCCGCGCGCACGGGCGAGTTCGCGGTTCTGCTGCAGTGCGAGTCCGGCCAGGGCGATCACGGCGGTGACGACCTCGCGGCCGGCCCGGTCGAGCGCGCCGCCGTTCGCGATGGCGAGCACGCCGCTGAGGTGGCCGCCGCTGCCGAGGGTCTGCAGCGAGAACCCGGTGCGGTGTTCGGTCGTCACGGGCAGGCTCGCCCGCTGGCCGGCTCGGAGGAGCCGGAGCGCCTCGGTCCGGAGCACCTCGAGGTCCTCGGCGGGGACACCGTCGGCCGGGTGACCGCGGTCGAGTCGCCCGGAGACGTCGAAGAGGCCGACCCACCCGTCGAGCTGCCGGGACAGCTCGGCGATGGTCGCCCCGAGGCCGTCGGGGCGCATGGCCGCGAGCGAGATGGCCCGCTGCGCGGCGAGGGCCCAGGCGTTGCGGGCGTTGGCGTCACGGGCGACGGCGTCCGCGTTCGCCTGCGCGACGGCGATGAAGGAGGTCTCGTACGGGACCTCGAAGAGTGCGAGTCCCTGTTCCGTGCAGGCGTCGACGAGCTGCGGCGGGGTACCGGTGCGCACGACCTCGTCCCCGAAGCCGAGCGCGACGACGCCCCGGCGCAGCAGTCGGGCGACGTAGGCGTCCGCGACCGCCGCCGTGACCTCGGAGTCGTCGCCGAACTGCGTGCCGGTGGTGAGCAGCCCCTGCCCGTCGGCGAGGAACGGCGTCGGGTCCTCGAGGTCGGAGCTGTGCAACCAGGACAGCGGCGCATCGAGGGCTGCGTCGGTGGCCGTCAGGAGCCGGAGCCGCAGGTCGGCGCGGTGGAGCAGGGAGCGCAGGGTCGCGGGCATGGGTGCACCCTATCCGCTGCGTCGATCGAGGTGGCCGCCGGTGTACACGGTGGACAGCGGTGCCGCAGGGGAGTGGCTCCTACGATCGCGGCATGTCCTCCACCGTCGCACCCTCGACCAGCGCCGCCGCGGGCGGCCCCTCGCTGCCCCAGGAACGGCGGCTCGTCACGGAGGTGCCGGGCCCCCGCTCCCGAGCGCTCTTCGAACGCAAGGCCGCCGCCGTGGCGTCCGGCGTCGGGGTCGCGGTGCCGATCGCCGTCGTCGCGGCCGGTGGGGGCGTGGTCGTCGACGCCGACGGCAACTCGTTCGTCGACCTCGGCTCCGGCATCGCCGTGACGAGCGTCGGCAACGCGCACCCGGGCGTGGTCGACGCCGTGCAGCAGCAGGTCCAGGCGTTCACGCACACCTGCTTCACCATCGCCGCCTACGACGGGTACGTCGAGGTCGCCGAGGCGCTCAACCGGCTCACCCCCGGCGACCACGAGAAGCGGAGCGCGCTCTTCAACTCCGGCGCCGAGGCCGTCGAGAACGCGGTGAAGATCGCCCGCAAGCACACCGGTCGGCAGGCGATCGTGGTGTTCGACCACGCCTACCACGGGCGGACGAACCTCACGATGGCGCTCACCGCGAAGAACCAGCCGTACAAGAACGGCTTCGGTCCCTTCGCGCCCGAGGTCTACCGCGTCCCGATGTCGTACCCGTTCCGCGACGGCGGACTGTCCGGTGCCGAGGCGGCGAGGCGCGCGATCAGCCAGATCGAGAAGCAGGTCGGCGCGGAGAACACCGCCGCGGTGCTCGTCGAGCCGATCCAGGGCGAGGGCGGCTTCGTCGTCCCGGCACCCGGGTTCCTCGCCGCGCTCTCGGAGTGGACCACCGCGAACGACGTCGTGTTCATCGCCGACGAGGTGCAGACCGGGTTCGCGCGCACCGGCGCCATGTTCGCGAGCGAGCACGAGGGCATCGTCCCCGACATCGTCACCACCGCCAAGGGCATGGCCGGCGGGATGCCGCTCTCCGCCGTCACCGGGCGCGCCGAGATCATGGACTCCGCCCACGTCGGCGGCCTCGGCGGCACGTACGGCGGCAACCCCGTCGCGTGCGCCGCAGCACTCGCCGCGATCCACGCCTTCGAGCACGACGGCCTGGTCGAGCGCGCTGCCGAGATCGGCGACGTGCTGCTCGGACGACTCCGCGCCGCACAGGCGACCGACCCCCGCATCGGCGACGTCCGCGGCCGCGGCGCCATGATCGCGATCGAACTCGTCGACGCGGCGACCGGGGAACCCGACGCCGCGCTCACCGGACGGGTCGTACGGTACGCGTACGAGCACGGCGTGATCGCCCTCACCGCGGGGACGTACGGCAACGTCCTCCGCTTCCTCCCCCCGCTCGCGATCGACGACGACCTGCTCCACGAGGGGCTCGACATCGTCCTGGAAGGACTCGCAGCAGCATGACCGACACCCAGCAGACCAGCCAGCAGACCACCCAGCGAGTCACCCAGCGCACCGACGCCGAACGCGAGCTGCTCGCGAAGGTCCCCACGGGCCTCCTGGTCGACGGCACCTGGCGACCGGCGGCCGACGGCGGCACGTTCGGCGTCGTCGACCCCGCCACCGGCGAGACGCTCCTCGAGATCGCCGACGCAACCCCCGAAGACGGCGTCGCGGCCCTCGACGCCGCCGAAGCGGCGAAGCACGGCTGGGCGACGACCCCGCCGCGCGAGCGAGCCGAGGTCCTGCGCCGCGCCTTCGACCTGCTCCAGGAGCGCCGCGCCGACTTCGCCCTCCTCATGACGCTGGAGATGGGGAAGCCGCTCGCCGAGGCGAACGGCGAGGTCACCTACGGCGGTGAGTTCCTCCGCTGGTTCTCCGAGGAGGCCGTCCGCATCGGCGGCTCCTACGGCACCAACCCCGAGGGCACCGGCCGTGCGATCGTCAGCCACAAGCCCGTCGGCCCGGCGTTCCTCATCACCCCGTGGAACTTCCCCCTCGCGATGGCCACCCGCAAGGTCGCCCCCGCGCTCGCCGCCGGGTGCACGGTCGTCGTGAAGCCCGCCGAGCTCACCCCGCTCACCACCCTGCTGTTCGCCGATCTGCTGGTCGAGGCGGGCGTTCCGGCCGGGGTCGTCAACGTCGTGCCGACCACGCACGCCGGTGCGCTGTCCGAGCCGATCATCGCCGACCCGCGACTCCGGAAGCTCTCGTTCACGGGATCGACGCCGGTGGGCCGGACCCTCCTCGCCCAGGCGGCGCAGAACGTGCTGCGGACGAGCATGGAGCTCGGCGGCAACGCCCCGTTCCTCGTGTTCGCCGACGCGGACCTCGACCTCGCCGTCGAGGGGGCGCTCGCCGCGAAGTTCCGGAACACCGGGCAGGCGTGCACCGCGGCCAACCGGTTCCTCGTGCACGAGGACGTCGCCGAGGAGTTCGCCAGTCGGCTCACCGACCGCGTCGCGGCCATGTCCGTCGGCCGCGGGACCGAGGACGGCGTCGCCATCGGCCCGCTCATCGACCAGCGCGCCGTCGACAAGGCGCACCGGCTCGTCACCGACGCCCTCGACCGCGGTGCGACCCTCCGGACCGGCGGCCACCCCGTCGACGGCCCCGGCACGTTCTACGCGCCCACCGTGATCACCGACGTGCAGCCCGGCAGCGACCTGCTCCGCGACGAGATCTTCGGACCCGTCCTGGCGATCCGGACGTTCTCGACCGAGGACGAGGCCGTCGCGGCGGCGAACGACACCGAGTACGGGCTCGTCGGCTACGCGTTCACCGAGGACCCCGCGCGCGGACAGCGCCTCACGGAACGGCTCGAGACGGGCATGCTGGGGCTCAACACCGGCGTCGTCTCGAACGCGTCGGCACCGTTCGGCGGGGTCAAGCAGTCCGGCCTCGGACGCGAGGGCGGCGGCGAGGGCATCGCCGAGTACCTCGAGACCATGTACACGCTGACGCCCGACCCGTTCGGGCGCACGAAGGGAGCGCAGCGATGACCATCGAGAAGGACGTCGTCGTCATCGGCGCCGGGGTCACCGGCCTCATCGCCGCGAACCGCCTCGTCGCCGAGGGGAAGCGCGTGGCCGTGCTCGAGGCCCGCGACCGCGTCGGTGGCCGCACGTGGACGAACGACATCGAGGGCGTCACCCTCGAGATCGGCGGCCAGTGGGTCTCCCCGGACCAGACCGCCCTGCTCGAGACCCTCGACGAACTCGGACTCGAGACGTACGACCGCTACCGCGAGGGCTCCAGCGTCTACATCGACGAGCACGGCACCCGCACCGAGTACACCGGCGACATCTTCCCGCTGCCGGAGGCCACCGCCGCCGAGATCGAACGGCTCGTCGCCGTCGTCGACGAGTACGTGGCGACGGTCGACCCGGCACGCCCCTGGGAAGCGCCCCACGCCGCCGCGCTCGACGAGACCTCGTTCCGCGCCTGGCTGCACACGCTGAGCGACGACCGGGTCGCGACCGACAACGTCGAGCTCTTCATCGCCGGCGCCATGCTGACCAAGCCCGCACACGCCTTCTCGGCGCTGCAGGCCCTGCTCATGGCCGCCTCGGCCGGGAGCTTCTCGAACCTCGTCGACGCCGACTTCATCCTCGACAAGCGCGTCGTCGGCGGCATGCAGCAGGTGTCCGAGCGGCTCGCCGCCCGGCTCGGTGCGGACGTCCACCTGAACGCCCCGGTGCGCACCCTGCGCTGGGACGACGAGGGCGTCACAGCGCTCGCCGACGGCGGCATCGAGGTCCGTGCCCGCCAGGCACTCGTGGCCGTCCCGCCGCCCCTGTACTCCCGCATCTCGTACGAGCCGCCGCTGCCGCGTCGCCAGCACCAGCTGCACCAGCACCTGTCGATGGGGTTCGTCATCAAGGTGCACGCCGTCTACGACCGGCCGTTCTGGCGCGGCGCCGGCCTGTCCGGCACCGCGTTCAGCCCGTACGAGCTCGTGCACGAGGCGTACGACAACACCTCGTACGGGCAGGAGCAGGGCACGCTCGTCGGGTTCGTGTCCGACCAGCACGCCGACGACGTCTTCGCCCTCTCCGCCGAGGAGCGCAAGGCCCGGGTGCTCGACTCGCTCGCGCACTACTACGGCGACGAGGCGCGCCGGCCGGTCGTCTACTACGAGAGCGACTGGGGTACCGAGGAGTGGACCCGTGGCGCCTACGCGGCGAGCTTCGACCTGGGCGGCCTCGTCCGGTACGGCGCCGACCAGCGCGCTGCCGTCGGCCCGATCCGGTTCGCGTCGAGCGACCTCGCCGGGCACGGGTACCAGCACGTGGACGGGGCGGTGCGGATGGGCCGCGAAGCGGCGGCCGAGATCCTCGCCTCGTTGCCGCAGCCGGCGGTGCAGTAGACCCACGCCGAGACGGACGGGAGGCGCGGTGCGGGCTGGCACCGCGCCTCCCGTCCGTCATCGGTGCGGGTCCAGGGCGTCCGCCTCCGTCAGGGAGGCGACCATCTGGACGCGGCGACCGTACCGGTCGAGCCCGAGCCGTGCCTCGGTCACCACCAGCCCGTCGTCGAACGGCGTCGACGGTGCTTGCTCGACGAACCCGGCGGTCGCGTAGAAGGGAGCGTTCCAAGGCACGTCCGCGTAGGTCCGGAGTGTGATGGCCTCGTGACCGCGCGCTCGGGCCTCGTCCTTCGCCGCCTCGACCAGCGCTCGACCGAGACCCTGCCGCGCGTGCCCGGGCGCCACCGAGAGCTGCTCCAGGTGGCAGACGCCGTCCCGCTCGAGCACGTGGACGAAGCCCGCCGGCCCGCCGTCGTCGCCCTCGACGACCAGCAGGAAGCCCGGCTCGGCGAGCCGCTCGGTGCCGGTCGGTGCCGGAGGCCACGTCTCCGGACGGAAGCGGTCGTCGAACAGCCGGTCGGCCTCGTTCTCGATCTGCTCGACCGCGGGAGCGTCCTCGGGCCGGGCGAAGCGGATGCGTCGGTGCACGAGGCGAGCCTACGGTCCGGGTCGGCCTCCCTGCGCGGCCGGTACGGTCGTCTCATGGGAGACCCGCACGACGAGGCCGTGGTGATCCGCCCGGCGACCGCCGCCGACGCCGAGGGCATCGCCAGGGTGCACACCACGTCGTGGCGCCAGACCTACGGCCGGTTCGTGGCCGACCCGGACACCGACCCGTGGTTCGACCTGGGACGGCGACTCGACATGTGGCGCGCGAACCTCGCCCAGGGGACGTTCGCGACCGTGGTGGCCGACGGCGCTGACGGGATCGTCGGCTTCGCCGCGGTGGAGGCGACGACCGAGCCCGACGCCGTCCGACCCGAGGAACTCACGATGCTGTACGTGCTCGGGCGCGCCCACGGCGACGGCAGCGGTCAAGCGCTCCTCGACGCGGTCCTCGGTGACCGTCCGGCATCGCTGTGGGTCGCCGAGGACAACCCGCGTGCGCACGCCTTC
Organism: Curtobacterium sp. USHLN213; assembly: GCF_037144815.1. NCBI lineage: Bacteria > Bacillati > Actinomycetota > Actinomycetes > Micrococcales > Microbacteriaceae > Curtobacterium > Curtobacterium sp. USHLN213. The sequence goes on from NZ_JBBCYQ010000002.1 coordinate 93,731, forward strand.
TACCGACGGAACGGATTCGCTCCGGACGGCGCCACGTCGAGCTTCGGCCCGATCGGCTCCACCGTGCGGCTCGTCCGCTGACCGACGCCCGTCCTGGACGGACACCGGACGCAGCGCGCGTACGGTCCGGGACATGAGCGACACCAGCGACACCAGCGGAACCAGCGACCCCACCGACGCCGAGCGGCAGTACACCGAGGACCTGCCGGACGGCTCGCCCTCGGGCGACGCCACGAAGGACCCGGAGCAGGACAGCGACCACGACTCGGGCGGCGAGCCGGTCGACCCGCAGTAGCGCGGTCTGGTCCGCGCCCTCGTCAGTCGGCGGCGCGGATGGGCTCGCCGGTGTCCGGGTCCCAACCGACCACCCGTGGCTGCGCGACCCGGGCAGCAGGGCGCTGGCGTGGCGGGAAGTACCCGCGAGCAGCGGGCAGGTACGGCAGGAACGCGGCGACGGCACCCAGTACACCGTTCGCGGTGGTGAGTCCGTACGGCGGCAGGAGGGCGCCGATGGCTCCGACCACACCGAGCACCGCCATCCAGAACCGCGCGCGTCCGGAGCCACGGCCGACGCGCAGTGCACCGAACACGAACCATCCGAGGATTGCCAAGCCGATGGCGACCGGCACGAGGGCCAAGGGGCCACCGGACGACACCGTTCCGGGCAGGTCCACGAGTCGTGTGACCAGGTCGCACGCGAACAGCACGAGCCACAGCACGACGGCAGCGGTCACGAGGACGGGGCGGGAGCGCGGGACACCGGTGGTCACGTGGCGATCCTAGGACCGGAGTTGCGCTGCGCACCACGCTCGGCGACGGGGTACGTCGGCGAGCCGGGGACACAGTCGCCGACCGGTAGAACGACGACATGACCACTTCTTCCCGCACCCCGCTCGGCGTGACACTCGTCGACGGCGGCGCGAACGTCGCTCTCTTCTCCAGCACCGCCGAGCGCGTCGAGTTCTGCCGGTTCGACGAGGACGGCACCGAACACCGCACCGAGCTCACGAACCGCACCGGCTACACCTTCCACGACGTCGTCCCGGACGTGACCGTGGGGACCCGCTACGCCTTCCGCGTCCACGGCGCATGGGACCCGGCGAAGGGCCTCCGCCACAACCCGGCGAAGCTGCTGCTCGACCCGTACGCCACCGCCGTCGACGGCACGTACGAGTGGGGCCAGGCGCTGTTCGGCCACGACATGCAGCACCCCGAGCAGATCGACGAGACCGACTCGGCCGCCGCGATGCCGAAGTCCGTCGTCGCCGACCGCGACTTCGACTGGGGCGACGACGAGCGGCCCCGCACGGCGCTCGCCGACACGGTCGTGTACGAGGTCCACGTCAAGGGCTTCACGAAGCAGCACCCGGACGTGCCCGAGGAGATCCGCGGCACGTACGCCGGACTCGCGCACCCGGCGGCGATCAAGCACCTCACCGACCTCGGCGTGACGGCCGTCGAGCTGCTGCCGACGCACCAGTTCGTGCAGGACTCGACCCTCGCCGACAAGGGTCTCCGCAACTACTGGGGCTACAACAGCATCGGGTTCTTCGCCCCGCACGACGAGTACTCGTCGTCCGGCACCGCCGGCCAGCAGGTCGCCGAGTTCAAGGCGATGGTGCAGGCCCTGCACGCCGCCGGCCTCGAGGTCATCATGGACGTCGTCTACAACCACACGGCCGAGGGCAACCACATGGGCCCGACGCTCTCGTTCAAGGGCATCGACAACGAGTCGTACTACCGCCTGGTCGAGGGCGACGAGGCGAACTACTTCGACACGACCGGCACGGGCAACAGCCTCAACGTGTCGCACCCCGCGGCGCTCGGTCTCATCATGGACTCGCTCCGGTACTGGGTCGAGGAGATGCACGTCGACGGCTTCCGCTTCGACCTCGCGACGACGCTGACCCGTCAGGGCGGCGAGGCGGAGAAGCACTCGGCGTTCCTCGACATCATCCACCAGGACCCTGTGCTCCGCGAGGTGAAGATGATCGCCGAGCCGTGGGACACCGCCGGCTACCAGGTCGGCGGCTTCCCGGCGGACTGGTCGGAGTGGAACGGCAAGTACCGCGACGACCTGCGCGCGTTCTGGCGCGGCGATGCGGGCACCCTCGGTGACGCCGTGCAGCGGGTGCTCGGCAGCCCGGACGTCTACGAGGGCTCCCGTCGTTCGCCGCTGTGCTCGGTCGACTTCGTCACCGCCCACGACGGTTTCACCCTGGCAGACCTGACGATGTACGCCGAGAAGCACAACGAGGCGAACGGCGAGGACAACAACGACGGCGAGAGCGACAACACCTCGTTCAACGGCGGTGTCGAGGGTCCGACCGACGACGGCGTGGTGAACGACTACCGGAACCGGCAGCGCCGCAACTTCCTCGGCATGCTGCTGCTGTCGGCGGGCGTGCCGATGATCCTCGGCGGCGACGAGATCGCCCGGTCGCAGGGCGGCAACAACAACGCCTACTGCCAGGACGACGAGATCTCGTGGTTCGACTGGGCCGCGGCCGACCGGGACCTGCTCGCCTTCACGACCGAGGCGATCGCGTTCCGCCGCGACCACGTGTCCCTGCGTCCCGAGTGGTACCGCACGGCCCCGGGCGACTCGGCGTCCACGGTCGACGTGCTCCGTGCCGACGCGAAGGGGTTCGACGACGCCGACTGGGCGGACGGCGGCAACCGGGCGGTCATGCTCGTCCTGCAGCAGGGCGACGACACCGTGGCGGTGCTGCTCAACGCGTCGGAGACCACCGTCGAGTTCACCCTGCCGGAGAAGCCGGGTGGCGGGCGCTGGTCCCTCGGGCTGTCGAGCGACCCGGACCAGGCCGTCGGCGACGACGCGTCGACGGTGCTGGTGCGCGACGCGTCGTTCACGGCATTGGTCTAGACCGGGGGACGGACGGGAGGCGCGGGGGCGGCGGGGCCCCCGCCCTCCCGTCATGCGGGAGCAGTGCGGTCGCGCCCGCTCACCGCTCCGGCAGGTACTCGTGCCGGAAGTCCGGCACGACGGCAGCGATGTGGTCGTAGTCGCGGTCAGCCGTGAGCACGATCGCCTCGTTCGCGATCGCGTACGCGGCGATCAGCGAGTCGACCGCTCCGGCGCCACGGACGTACCCGCCGTTCCACAGCGCACTCTGCAGCGTGAGGACGTCGGCTGCGCTCGGGTGCTCCTCGGCGGGGAAGAACACCTCCATGTCGCGTCGGAACTCCGCGTGCTCAGCCGCATCGCGTGCGGAGAAGCAGTACTCGAGCACCTGCGGCGGGCACGTGAGGATGAGGTCCTGCGTCGACACCGCACGGAGTCGTGTCGCGATGGCGGGATGACGCCCGGCCTTCCACCACACCGAGTTGTCGACGATGTACGCGCTCACGCCTCGTCCGAGGGCACTCCCGGTGCGGAGTAGTGCTCGACGGGGGCACCCGTCTGTTCGTCGGTGAACGTCCGGCCCACGATCCGCTCGACGGCGTCGGGCTGGCGCCGCACCGCGATGAGCGTCTGCAGCGCGCGGTTCACGACGTCGCGGTTCGTGCGTGCGCCCGTGAGCTCCTTGGCGGTGTCGAGCACCGCCTGGTCGAGGTCGATCGTCGTGACGGTCATCGTGTCCGCTCCTTCCGTGCGTGCAGACCACGACTATACACCCGCTTATATAACGGACGGGAGGCGCGGTGCCAGCCGGCACCGCGCCTCCCGTCCGCCCGTGGGCCGGGTCGCGGGCGTCAGCCGCCGATGCGGATCAGCTTCTTGTTGACGAACTCGTCGGCCCCGAGGGGGCCGAGCTCGCGGCCGAAGCCGCTCGCCTTGACGCCGCCGAAGGGGAGCTCCGGGCTGTCCGCGCCGACGATGTTCACGTAGACCATCCCGGCCTCGATGCGATCGGCGACGCGCAGTGCCTGCTCGGCGTCGGTCGTGAAGAGGTACGAGCCGAGGCCGTACGGGGTGTCGTTCGCGATCGTGATCGCGGCGTCCTCGTCCTCGACCCGGTAGACGGCGGCGACGGGGCCGAAGAACTCCTCGCGGTACGCGTCGTTGTCGGGCGTGACGCCGGTCAGGATCGTCGGGGTGAAGGCGTTCCCCTGGCGCTGGCCGCCGGTGACGACGGTGGCGCCCTGGGCGGTCGCGGCCGCGAGCTGCTCCTGCAGCCGGTCGGCAGCGGCGGGGGAGGACAGCGGACCGAGTTCGGCACCGGGCGTGGTCGGGTCGGTCGGCGAGACCGCGGCCATCGCGTCGGTGAACTTCGCCAGGAAGTCGTCGTACAGGTGGTCGGCGACGAGGAAGCGCTTCGCGGCGTTGCAGACCTGGCCGTTGCCCTCGAGGCGGGTGGCGACGGCGGATTCGACCACGGCGTCGAGGTCGTCGGTCGACAGCAGGACGAACGGGTCCGAGCCGCCGAGCTCGAGGACGACCTTGGTGAGGTTGCGGCCGGCGATCTCGGCGACGGCGGCACCGGCGCGTGCGGAGCCGGTGAGGGAGACGCCCTGGACGCGCGGGTCGGCGATGACGTCGGCTGCCTGGTCGTTCGTGGCGAAGACGTTCGTGTACGCGCCCTCGGGGAAGCCTGCGTCGTGGAAGACCTGCTCGATCGCGAGTGCGGACTCCGGGCACTGCGGGGCGTGCTTGAGGAGGACGGTGTTGCCGATGACGAGGTTCGGACCGGCGAACCGGGCGATCTGGTACGCGGGGAAGTTCCACGGCATGATGCCGAGCAGGACGCCGATCGAGGACTTCCGGATGAACGCGCTGCCCTCGCTGCCGTCCGCCAGGGTGATCGGCTGGTCGGCGAGGAACTCCTCGGCGTGGTCCGCGTAGTAGTCGTAGATGTCGGCGCAGAAGTCGACCTCGCCCACGGCCTGGTCGATCGGCTTCGCCATCTCGCGGACGATCGTCGCGGCGAGGTCGTCCCGACGCTCCCGGTACAGCTCGGCGACGCGGTGCAGCAGCGCGGCGCGGTCGGCGACGGTGCTCGTGCGCGACCACTGGGCGTGCGTGCGGTCGGCGGTGTCGATCGCCGCGCGGAGCTCGTCGTCGGTGATCGTCGGGAACGTGGCGAGGGTCTGGCCGGTGGCCGGGTCGGTGACCGCGTAGACGGTGGCCGTGTCGTTCATCGTGTCTCCTGTGTGGTTCAGACCTGGTCGGTCAGCTGCTTGTTGACGCCGGTGACGGGCTGGTTCTCGTCGAAGCCCTTCGGCTGGATCCGGAACCCCTTCGTGATCACCAGCAGGTACACGAAGCCGATCGCGGCCCAGACGCCGCCGGCGATGAGGGCGTCGGCGTGCAGCTGAGACCAGAGAACACCGGTCAGCAGCATCGCGACCCCGGGGAGGACGATGAAGGCGAAGCGGTCACGGGCGGTGTGCCGGCGGCCCTCGCGCCAGGCGAAGTGCACGATGACCGTCAGGTTGACGAACGTGAACGCGATGAGGGCGCCGAAGTTGATGTACGCCGAGATGGTGTCGAGCGAGAACGTCATCGCGAGCAGGGTGACCGCCCCGACGATGACGACGTTCGGGATGGGCGTGCGGGTCCTCGGGCTCACGTAGCCGAAGACCTTCTTCGGCAGGACGTTGTTGCGGCCCATCACGAGCAGCATGCGGGCGACGCTGGCGTGCGAGGCCAAGCCCGAGGCGAGCGCGGCGACGAACCCGGCGGCGACGAGGATTGCCTGGAACACCCTGCCGCCGACGAGCAGCCCGATCTGGGGCAGCGGGTCGTCGGTGAACTCGCCGAACGGGGCGTTGGTCGGGAAGCGGAGCTGGGCGAAGTACGCCGAGACGAGGAAGATGAGCCCGCCGATGAGGACGGTCAGCAGGATCGCCTTCGGCATGATGCGGATGCTCTTCGCCTCCTCCGTGTACATCGTCACCGCGTCGAACCCGATGAACGAGAAGCACACGACGGTCGCCCCGGTGAGGAGCGCCGACATCGTCACGCCGTCGTGCACGAAGGGCTCGGCGCTGACCACCGTGCCGGCACCGGCACCCTCGACGAGCTCGATCACGGCGAAGACGACGAACGCGATCATCGCGAGGACCGCCCCGATGAGCAGGACCATGTTGAGGTTCGACGTCCCGCGCATCGACAGGCAGATCACCGTCGTGACGAACAGCGTGTAGACGACCACCGTCACCCACGCGGGCAGTGCCGGGAAGACCTGCTCGAGGTACAGACGGATGATGAGCGCGTTCACCATCGGGAGCAGCAGGTAGTCGAGCAGGGACGCCCAGCCGACCATGAAGCCGGCGTTCGGGTGGATCGACTCCCGCACGTACGTGTAGGCCGAACCCGCGGCCGGGTAGACGCGGACCATCTTCCCGTAGCTGATCGCCGTCAGGAGCATGATCACGAGGGCGATCAGGTACGCACTCGGCACGGCGCCGTTCGTCTCACCGGAGACGATGCCGAAGGTGTCGAACACCACGGTCGGCGTCATGTACCCGAGGCCGAGTCCGACGATCGCCCACAGCCCGAGACTCCGCTTCAGGGACCCACCGCGCGCGGTGCCGGGCGGGGCGGTGACGATGGTCGGTGACGCCATGGGGAGTTCCTCCTGCTCGCAGCCGGAGCTGCGGGGGCCGGGGTCCGCGCGGCGGTGCGCGGACCTGATCGGGTGGACCGATCCGCTGACGATACCGACGCCGCGGGCAGCGTCGGACCCGCCACGGAGTACACGATGCGAGGCAGGGATGTACGCGGTGTCGCTTGCCGACCGGAGCCTGGGACAGGCCGGGAAGATGCTCAGCCACGGTGCCGGAACCGCGGGCGCACTCCCGGCACGGCTCCCTACGATCGGCTCGGCACGACCGGCACCGGGCCGGACGTCGACGGACGAGGACGACCGATGACACGGACACGAGGACTGCTCGCCGCCGGGCTGGTGGTCGGCCTCGCGCTCGGCGCGGCCGGTGGGTGGGGTGTCGCCCACGCGACCGGTGCGGGTGGGACGGGCTCCGCCGCTGGCGGGCGGGCCGTCGTCGCGGAGCCGAGCCGCGCCTCCACGGCCCGCGCGACGACCGTGCCGAGCGTCCGCCCCTCCGCGCACGCCCCGTTCGCGACCGCGGCCGGCGGCATCCCCGCTGCCGAGGCACCCGGGTCCACTCCCGCGCCGGCGAGCGTCGACCTGGCGAGGACGTGGACCGCACCGGCCGACCTGCCGACGCAGGGGCGGCTGCTCCGGGTGACCATCCCGGCCACGCGATCGCACTTCGTCGCACGCCAGGCCCTGCTGTACCTGCCCCCGGCCGCGCTCACCGCCGACCCACCGGCGCTGCCCGTCGACGTGCTCCTGTCCGGCCAGTCCCGCGGTGCCGGCCCCGAGGACGTGCAGACCGGCGGGGCGATCGAGCAGACGATGGACGCGCTCGCGACCGTCGACCGTGGCCTCGCACCGATCGTCGTCGTCCCCGACCAGCTCGGCCCGCGGTCGGCGAACCCGATGTGCGTCGACGGGGCGCTCGGCAACAGCCGGACCTACCTCACCGAGGACGTCCCGGCGTGGGTGACGAGCCACCTGCGGGTGCAGACCGCGGCCTCCGCGTGGACCATCGGCGGGTTCTCGCAGGGCGGGACGTGCGCGATCCAGCTCGGGGCGGGAGACCCCTCGCGGTTCGGCAACCTCATCGACGTCTCCGGCGAGGACGGGCCCACGCTCGGCAGCGAGACGAAGACCGTCGACGAGGGGTTCGCCGGGAACCGCGCGGCGTGGGCGGCTGCGCAGCCGGCAGCACTGCTGCGCACCGGTGCGCCGTTCCGGGGCTCGAACGCGTTCTTCGCGGCCGGGGCTCTCGACACCACCTACGGGCCCGTGATGCCCGTGATGGCCGGGCGGGCCCGGGCAGCGGGGATGCACGTCGCCACGTGGGTGGTGCCGGGTGGGCGGCACAGCTGGGTGACGGCGCGGGCGGCGCTCGCCGCGGGGCTCGACTGGTTGCAGCCGCGGGTGGGGCTCGGGGCGCCGGCGGCCTGACGTCTACCGCGCCGCAGGCTCCTGCTGCGTGATGCAGTGCAGCCCACCGCCCCGCGCGAACACCTCGCGCGCGTCGATCGTCCGCACCTCCCGCCCCGGGTACACGTCCGCGAGGATCCCCCGCGCCCGCCCGTCCGCCGCCGGCTCCCCGAACCCGCACGCGATCACCGCGCCGTTCACCACCACGTGGTTCACGTAGTTCCAGTCGACGGGTCCGTCGGCGTCGGCGAGCGTCGCGGGTGCGGGCAGCTCGACGATGGTGGCGTCCGTCGCCTCCTCGATCGCCCGCCGGACGATCGGCATCACGAGGTGGTCCGGGTGGCCCGGGTCCGGCTGGGCGTGCAGCAGGACCGTGTCCATCGCGGCGCCGGCGAAGGTCGCCACCATGTCGACGTGCCCCCGGGTGCCGAAGCCGTCGTAGTCGCGGGTCAGGCCACGGGGCAGCCAGACCACGTCGGTCGCGCCGATCGTCCGCGCCAGCTCCTGCTCCACCCGCGCGCGGTCGGCGTATGGGTTCCGTCGGGGATCGAGCTGGACCGTCTCGGTGACGAGGACGCGTCCGGTCCCGTCGACGTGGATCGCGCCGCCCTCGTTCACGAGCAGTGACGGGATCCGTTCCACGCCCGCGGCCGCGGCGACGGTGGCGGCGACCTCGGCGTCGCGCGTCCAGGTCGACCACGGGTTCGCGCCCCAGCCGTTGAAGACCCAGTCCACCGCGCCACGGGCCCCGGTCACGTCGTCGACCACGAACGTCGGACCGATGTCGCGCATCCAGAAGTCGTCGAGGGGCGCCTCGAGCACGTCCACGGCGCCGGACAGGAGGCGTCGGGCGTCGTCGCGCGCGACCGGGTCGACGACCACGGTGACGGCCTGGTACTCGCTGATCGCGTTCGCGGTCGCCGCCCAGACGGCACGCGCCGCCTCGGCGCTCGCCGGGTCGTCGCCGAGTGTCAGCCCGGGCCGCGGGAACGCCATCCAGGTGCGTTCCTGCGGGGCGGTCTCGGGAGGCATGGCCCAGGTCATGCGCGCACCTCGCGTCCGGTGGGGGTCGCCGCCACGGCGATGGCCGCGTCGATCGCGTCGCGTGCGCCGTACGCGTGGCGTTCCTCGTCGACGGGGGCGACGAGCGTGCCGTACAGGTCCGGGCGGCGCGTGACGTAGAAGGGGAAGAGCCGGAGCCACTCCGTGCGGGCGTCGAGGTCGAGGTCCGCGACGAGCACGACACTCGCATCGCGCGGTGCCTCGACGAGGACGCGGCCGAACGGGTCGGAGATGAACGACGAGCCGTAGAAGGTGATGTCGCCCTCGTCGCCCCAGCGGTTCGGGACCACCATGAACTGCCCCGAGGTGATGCCGTTCGCCACGATGACCTGCCGCCAGATCGGGGCGGTGTCGAACGCGGGGAACGACGGCTCGGACCCGATCGCCGTCGGGTACGCGAGGACCTCGCTGCCGGCGAGACCGTACGACCGCGCGACCTCGGGGAACCACTCGTCCCAGCAGGTCGGCAGGCCCACGCGGGCGCCGAGTCCGGCCGGCTCGTACACCGGGAAGGCGTCGGCGTCGGAACCCGGGCGGAAGTACGTGTCCTCGTAGTAGCCGGCGCTGATCGGGATGTGCGTCTTGCGCGTCCGTCCGACCAGCGTGCCGTCCGGCGCGACGAGGACGGCCGTGTTGTAGCCGCGCGGGTCCTCGGGCCGGTCGTCGGCGGCCGGACGCTCGTACAGCGAGGCGTGCACGAACACCCCGTGCTCCGCCGCCTGGGCGCGGGCGAAGGCGACCGTCGGGCCGTCCTCGAGCGACTCGGCCGATGCCTTCGGTGTACCGGTCGCGGGTGTGTCGCCCGGGTAGCGCGAGAGCGTCAGTTCGGGGAGGAACACCGCGGTGGCGCCGTTCGCCGCTGCCGTCGCGATGCCGTCCGCGAGCTGCGCACGGTGGGCCGCGGGATCCTCGAGCCACCGGGACTGCACGAGGCCGACGCGCACGCGGCGTCGGGGTCGGCCGGTGTCCTCGTGCAGGGGAGACGGCTGCGGTGTGCCGGTGATGACGTCCATGACGCCATTGTTGATCGCACGATCAACGAGCGCAACCCCCTCGAGGTGTTGTGTGGACGCATGAACGAACCCATCGTCACGCCGCTCGGGTTCTCGCACGTCCGGTTGACGGTCACCGACATCCGCCGCAGCAAGGCCTTCTACGAGCAGTTGTTCGGGATGCCGCCCGGCAGCGACTTCAGCGACCAGATCGACGACCCGACGATCCACGACGACCCGTGGCGGACCTACGGCGGGTGCTCCTTCACGTTCGGCGGGCAGACACTGGGCCTGCGGCCGGTCGCGCCGGCGGGGGACCGGTTCGACGCCGACCGGGTCGGCCTCGACCACGTGTCGTTCCGGGTCGCTTCGGTCGACGGGCTGCACGCCGCGGTGGGCCGGCTCGACGCGGCGGGGATCGAGCACGGCGAGGTGACCGACCTGCCGCCGTTCGGGCTCGTGATCCTGTCCGTGCAGGACCCGGACGACGTCAACCTGGAGTTCGCGGCGCCCCGACCCTGACGGTCGTTCGGCGGGTGTGTCACGCCAAGAGGGGCTGTCCGCGCCGTCGCCGTCCTGGGAGCATCACGGCATGCTCGACAACCTGATGGGGACCGGGGCCTCCCTCTCCCTCGTCGCCCTGCTCGTCGCACCGTTCCTCGGCGTCATCGCCTGGTACGCGACGCGGAGCTGGACCCGGTCGTGACCCAGGGCCTCCGCCGCCGCGGTGGACGGGCACTGGGGGTCGCGTTCGTCGAGGTGTTCGCGTCCTTCTCGACGTTCTTCGGGATGCTGGTCGCCCAGACGCTGTACGCGCCGTGCGCCTCGGTCGACGCGATGCGGTGCTCGTACGGGGTCGGGGAGACCGCGCTGATCGCCGTGCCCCTCGTGTCGCTCGCGATCTCGATCACGACGTGGACCCTCGGCGCCGCGGGGGCTCCGACACTGCGGCGGCGGGTGTGGACGCCGACGATCGGTCTCGGGTCGATCATCGCCGTCTTCCTGCTCGGGCTCCTCGCGATCGACCGCTCCATCGGCTGACCGGCGGCGGCTGTCCGATCGGCGCGCGCGTCCCCCGGACGTCGAGGTGACACCCGTGCCCCGGGCGTTGGCTGATCCGGTCAGACAACAGGAGGACACATGAGCAAGACCTGGTTCATCACCGGCGCGTCCAAGGGCTTCGGCCGCGAGTGGACGGAAGCGGCACTCGAGCGCGGGGACTCCGTCGCCGGGACCGCCCGCAACCCCGACGACGTGCACGACCTCGTCGACCAGTACCCGGACACGTTCCTCGCACTGCAGCTCGACGTCACCGACCGTGCAGCCGACATCGCCGCGGTCCAGCGTGCCGCCGAGCACTTCGGCTCCCTCGACGTCGTCGTCAACAACGCCGGCTACGGCCACTTCGGCATGGTCGAGGAGCTTACCGAGGACGAGGTGCGCGCGCAGCTCGAGACGAACCTGTTCGGTGCGCTCTGGGTCACCCAGGCGGCGCTGCCGATCATGCGCGAGCAGGGGTCCGGACGCATCATCCAGGTGTCGAGCATCGGCGGGATCAGTGCGTTCCCGACGGTCGGGGCGTACCACGCGTCGAAGTGGGCGCTCGAGGGCATCTCGCAGTCGCTGTCCCAGGAGGTCGCGGGCTTCGGCATCCACGTCACCCTCGTCGAGCCCGGCGGGTTCTCGACGGACTGGTCCGGTCCGTCCTCGAAGCACAGCGAGGAGATCGCCGCCTACGCCGACGTGCGCGAGGCCGCGTCCAAGCGCCCGTCCGCTGCCGACCCGGGCAAGCCGGAGGCCACCCGGTCGGCGATCCTCAAGGTCGTCGACGCGGACGAGCCGCCGCTGCGGGTGTTCTTCGGGAAGGCGCCGCTCGGCATCGCGGAGCGTGACTACGAGTCGCGGTTGGCGACCTGGCGCGAGTGGCAGCCGGTGGCCGAGGAGGCACACGGCGCCTGACGACCTCCGAGGTCAGGCGCGACCGACCGCCGAGCCGACCACGGCGAGCAGCCGGAGTCGCTCGGCGGTCTCGCTGCCGGGTTCGGCGGTGTACACGAGCAGGTTCTGCGAGCTGTCGGGGTCCTGCAGCACTTGGCACTGCAGGGTGAGGAGCCCGACCTCGGGGTGGCGGTAGGTCTTCACATCCCGCGGGCGGATGCCGACCTCGTGGCGCGCCCAGACCTCGCGGAACTCCTCGCTCGTGGCGAGGAGCCGTTCGGCCAGGTGTGCGGCCCGGGAGTCGGGTCCGCGGCGAGCGATGACGGTGCGGAGACCCGAGGCGTACATCCGGGACAGGAAGGGGTGGTCCTCGACCGGGTGGACGTCTCGGGACGCCGGGTCGGCGAACCACCGGTACCCGATGCTCCGGTCGTCGCCCCGTCGGCCGCTGGCGTCACCGGTGAGTTCGGCGGCGAGGGAGGTCTGCTGCAGCGTCTCGCCCAGCTCGGTGACGATCTCGGCCGGGCTGTCCGCGAGCCGGTCGAAGATGCGCATCATGCCGGGGCTGATGTGGTCGCCGCCGGACGCCGCGGTCGGGGGCTCGTGTCCGGCGAGGCGGAAGAGGTGGTCGCGCTCCGCGATCGTGAGGCGCAGGCCCTGCGCGATCGACGCGAGCATCTGGTCGGACGGCTGCGGTCCGCGCTCCCGCTCCAGCCGCGCGTAGTAGTCGACGGACATGTTGCTCAGCAGCGCCGCCTCCTCGCGCCGCAGCCCGCTCGTGCGACGGCGCTGGCCCCGGGGCAGGCCGACGTCCTCGGGCTGCAGGGCCGTCCGACGGCTGCGGAGGAAGTCCGCGAGGGACGCTCGGTCGATCATGCGCCCATCCTCTCCCGGGGCGTCGACCGCAGCCACGGATCGTCAGGCCGTGGTTGCGCGTCCACGACACGGCGACGATCGTCTCGGGTGCCGGATCGGGTGCTCACCACGACGGAAGAGGCGGACCATGGCACGGAACGAGCGACTCACCCTCCCGGACCTCGGCGGGCGCCGGGTCCTGGTGACCGGAGCGAGCGACGGCATCGGACTGGAGATCGCCGCGCGCTTCGCCGGCGCGGGGGCGGAGGTGGTCGTGCCGGTGCGCAACCGCGACAAGGGAGCGGCGGCCGTCGCCCGGATCACCGCGCAGCACCCAGGTGCATCCGTGCTGCTCGAGGACCTGGACCTGTCCTCGCTGGCGTCCGTGTCGACGCTCGGGGAGCGGATGCGGTCCGAGGGCACGCCGATCGACGTGTTCGTGGGGAACGCCGGCGTGATGAACCCGCCGGAGCGGCAGACGACCCGGGACGGCTTCGAGCTGCAGTTCGGCACGAACCACCTCGGGCACGTCGCACTCGTCGGCGCCCTGCTCCCCCTGCTCCGTGCCGCTGGTGGCCGCGTCGTGATGCAGTCGAGCGTGGCGGCGCAGCGTGCCTCGATCCGGTGGGACGACCTGCAGTCCGAGCGGGACTACGACGTCGCGCGGGCGTACGGGCAGTCGAAGCTCGCGTGCGCGCTCTTCGCCCTCGAGCTCGGTCGGAGGAGCCGGGCCGGTGGGTGGGGGATCACGAGTGCGGTCAGCCACCCAGGCGTCGCACCCACGAGCCTGCTCGCCGCACGACCGGAGATCGGACGCTCGGGCGACACCGTGGCCGTCCGGCTGATCCGCTGGCTGTCGGCGCGCGGGCTCCTCGTCGGGACACCGGCCTCGGCGGCGGAGCCGGCCCTGCTCGCGGCGACCGACGCGGACCTCGACGGAGGCTTCGTCGGTCCGACCGGACCCGGGCAGCTCGGCGGACCGGCCGGCCGTCGGAAGCCGTGGGCGCCGTTGCTCCGTGACGAGGACGCCGCTCAGCTCTGGGACGTGTCGGAGGCGCTCGTCGGGAGTTCGGTCAGCTGATGATGTTCACCGCGCGCGAGATCACGAGCGCCAGCAGGATGAACCCGCCGATCGACTGGTAGGCCATGATCATCTTCGCCCGGATGGTCATCGGCATCGTGTCCGTCGGGCTGAACGCCATCATGTTCGTCAGCGCGACGTAGAGGTAGTCGAGGTACACCGGCCGCCAGGCCGCTGTCTTCGGGTCGGTCTCCTGCGGGAACTGGAAGTCGGCGCGGTCGGTCACCCACAGCCCCGGCTGCCGTCGGGCGACGGGGCCGCCCCGGTCGAGCTCCCAGTACACGAGCCCGAACGCGATGATGCTGCTCACCCAGACCTGCAGGGCCGTCAGGAGCACCGCGCCGCCGTCGGGGTGCCCGTGCAGCAGCTCGTCGACCGTGCGGACGACGGTCAGCTGGTTCGCGACGGTCAGCAGGACCGCGAGGCCCGTGGAGAGCCACCGCGACCAGGTGGTCTCACGGGTCAGCCGCCGAGGGTTGAACACGATGAGCGGGATGAGGAGCAGCACCCCGAGGAGCGGGACCACCCAGGACGGGAAGAACAGGACCTCGTCGGGCAGGAACAGGCTCAGCGCGAGGTTCACCAGCACGGCGACGGCGACCGGCCCGCGGTGCTCGTGCCGGGGTGTGGTCCGCGTCGTCGTCACGGCTCCGAGTGTGGCACTCGAACACCGTTCCGGGCCCGAGCGACCCGTGAGGGTCCGGTCAGTACGACCCTCGTGTCGCTCTCACCGGAACATGGAACATCAGTAGGCTGGTGGCGGGCCGCGTCACCGCCGGAGCGTGGCCCGAGCAAGGATGAAGCCCACCGCTGGGGAAACAGCGATGGGCTTCGATTTGCTCTCCGAGTGGAGAACGAGGGACACGATGCGTCCCGAGCTTGAACTCGGAACCAGTGTAGCCCGATCACCGTCGGGTCGCACGTCCCTCGGCCCCTGCTCTTCGTGTCCGCCGGCGCTGACACGGAAGGTGGTTCGGATGTCCTCCGACGACGAACCGCGTCGACGCCGTCAGGTGCCGTGGTTGGGGATTGCGACGTTGCTCGTGACCCTGGCCCGGTTCCTGCACGACGTGTGGCGCAAGGGTTGAGCCCAGGGTGTCCCGCGCTCTCGCCGGCGCGGGGCACCCGTCGGACCCGCTCAGCCGACGCGCGCCGGCACCCGGTCGTCCTCGACCTCCGCCCGGATCACCGCGAGCGCGAACCCACGCCGGCCGCGGGTCGCCCACACCGCGATGACCGACGTCACCGCGAGCACGAACGCGAGGAACGCGGAGAACGGGACGTCCACGGCGAGCAGTGCCGCCCACCCGCCGGAGCCGAGCGCCCAGCGCACCACGCGCCTCCCGGTCCCCGGTGTCGGGGCCGGACGGAGCCGGACGACGTGCTCACCGAGGGTCCGGCCCGTCGCGAGCACGACCACGAGCTGTGCGAACGGGGCGACCAGGGCACCGGCGGTGATGAGCGTGCCGAGCACCGGGTCCTGGTCGTCCCGCCCGGCGATCGCCCACACCAGGGCGGTCCCGACGCTCAGCGTGCCGGACAGGAGCCAGATCGCCAGCACGTCCGCGAGCATGCCGGAGAACCGTCGTGCCGCGGTGACCGGGCGCGGGGCGTCCGCGTCGGTGGTCCGCCCCGACCCGGCGAGCAGTCCCACGAGCGGGGCGAGGAGCGTGCCGACCACGGCGCCGGTCGTGTTCGCGAGCAGGTCGTCGACGTCGAAGAGGCGGTACGAGCACGGGTAGAGGAACCAGTCGCCGGTGAGCTGCGTCGTCTCGATGAGCAGGGACACCACGAACCCGGCGCCGAGCCCGACGAGCAGGCCGGCGAACACGCGCCTCCGGGCGACCGCGTGCCGGGCGAGTGCACCGAGGGGCACGAAGAGCAGCACGTTGAACAGGACCTGCGCCGACGCCGGGTTGGACAGCAGTGACCGGGGTCCGGAGATCCCGCCCTCCTTCGCGACGTCCCCGAGGAACGCGAACGGCGTCAGCTGCGGCGAGGCCGCGTTCCGGCACATCGTCGCGACGTCGTCGGGCAGCGGCAGCAGCGTGTAGGTGACGAGCGCGAGGGCGTAGACGAGCGTGCCGAACGCGACGAGCGAGCGTCGGAAGCCGAGCTGCCCGTGACGGCGGTACTCCCACGCCGTCCACGGCACGAGCGCCCCGACGGCGAGGACGACCCCGACGGCGAACGCGATCACGCCTGGCAGCACGGTTCCCATGCGGTCGACGGTACTGACCGCGTGGGCGCACGGAGCCGATGTCAACCGCTCGGAGGACCCGGGATCGATCCGACGTCGCACGGGGTCGCGTCGCCCGGGGGACGATCCGCGGGCGCTTGGTGCGCAGGCTGGTGGCATGTCCGAACGCAACCGTCCCACCGTCCGTCTCCTCGCCGCCGCCGTGGTCGCCGGCTCCGTCGCGGTGCTCGCGACCGGGTGCAGCTTCGTCCAGCAGCAGACGGGCGATGCCTGGTCCGTGACCTACGAGGTCCGCGTCGACCAGCCGAGCGGGGCCGCCCTCACCGACGTGCGGGTCGAGGGTGCCGAGCGACGGGGCGAAGCCCCCGAGGTGCACCGGCTCGACGCGCAGGAGACCGGGTCCTCGGACGGCGAGGGGTCGCGCTGGGAGCACGACGCGATCGTCCTCGCCGAACAGCGGGCGTCGGTGCGGGCGACGCCGGGCGCCGGGGCCACGGCGACGTGCCGGATCCTGCTCGACGGGAAGCGCGAGATCGCGAGCGAGACGTCGACGCGGCCGGGCGACGCGGTGCGGTGCTCGGCGGACACCCCGGCCTTCGACTGACGGAGCATCACGCCCGACCGGGCGGCCGGTGCCGGCCGGATCCGGCCGACTCCGGCCCCGCCCGTCAGCCGGGCAGCGGCCCCGCCAACGACCCGGCCGACACCTCGTGCCCGAGCAACCGCCCCGCCGCCCGCAGCCCGGAGAGCAGGGCCCCGTGCACCGTCGCGGGGTCGTCGCCCCACGTGGCCTCACCGGCGAGCTGCACCCGCCCCGACGGGGTGCCGAGCAGGTCGTGGTCGTCCGGTGACGCCCCCACGTGCAGGTACGAGTACGACCCGCGCGCGAAGGGGTCCGCCGCCCACCGGGTGATCCGAACGCCGTCCGCCGATGGGACCGAGGGCCCGAACATCCGGCGCAGCGCCTCGACCGCCTCGTCGACGACCAGGGCATCGGGTAGCGACTCGATCCGCCGCGCGCCGGCACCGCCCACGAGCGCCGCGAGCACCGGTTCGCCGGTCACGCGGGACATGTCGTACCAGGAGTGCCAGTCGACTCCGGCCGGCCCCTGCTGGCGGACCACCCACGACTCGCCCCAGAACCGGGACGGGAACCGCAGGAACACCTTGTCGTAGACGCCCATCCCGAGTCGGCCCATCGCGTCGAGCACCGCGGGCTCGAGCGGTGGCTCGAACGTGATCGCGCCGGCCTGCAGCACCCCGAGGGGTGCCGTGACGACGACCTCCGCAGCGGACACGGTCGTCCCGTCGGCGAGCTCGACGACCACGCCCGAGGACGACGAGCGCACGGCGGCGACGACGGCGGACAGGCGGACGTCGAGCCCGGCCGCCAGGGCGTGCGCGTACTGGGCGTAGCCGCCGGGGAACACCACCTCGTCGCCGGCGACGTGCTCCTCGTCGAGCCCGTGCGCGTCGAGCACGGTGACCGGGGCGCCGCAGAGGTCCTCGGAGCGGTGCGCCGTGTACTCGCGGATCCGCGCGGCCCGGTCGCCCTGCCACTGCAGGGACCGCAGCGCGGTGTCGACGGCGGACGCGTAGGTCGCCGGCGGCGGGGCGTCGGCGACCACCGCGGCGAGGGCCGCGTCGACGGTGTGCAGGTCCGCGACGAACGACGCGGCCTCGGGCGCGGTCAACCGCCGTCCGGACGGGGCGTGCCAGCCGATCGGCCGCCCGTCGAACTGGAAGCTGCCGACGGTGAACTCGACGGTCTCGATCCCGAACGCGGACGCCAGGGACCAAAGCGGGTTGCCCTCGATGCCGTGGATCCACGAGGCGCCGAGGTCGACCGGCACCCCGATCTCGTCGTCGGTCCAGGTGCGGCCACCGATGCGGTCGCGGGCTTCGAGCACGACGACGCGCTGCCCGCCCTGCACGAGCGCTCGAGCAGCGGCGAGCCCGGCGACCCCGGCCCCCACGACGACGACGTCGGCATCGCGTGCAGCCATCAGTGTCCTCCGGTCAGCGGTGCCATCAGGCGGGCGGCGAGGCTCGGCCGCCCGGTCAGTGCTTCCTCGCGGTCGGCCAGGTCGGTGGCCACGAGCCCGGCGTTCGCCCCGAGGAACCGCAGCGGCTCCGGCTCCCAGTCCGGCGACCGGTGGTTCACCCACGGCAGCGCGGTCAGCGGCGAGGACACACCCCGCACGAGGTCGGCGAGCGTCCGTCCGGCGAGGTTCGTCGTGGACAGGCCGTCGCCGACGTAGCCGCCGGCGGTCCCGACGTGGCCGTCCCACGTGACCGAGGCGCACCAGTCACGGGGCACCCCGAGGGGTCCGCCCCACGTGTGCGTGATCGGTGCGTCGGCGACGGCGGGGAACAGCTCGACCAGGGACCGCCGAAGGTGCTCGAACACGCGTGGTACCCGGTCGTAGCCGGGGGTGATCGCGGACCCCCAGTGGTAGCGGGCTCCGCGCCCGCCGAACGCCAGTCGGTCGTCCGCCGTGCGCTGCCCGTACACGAGCAGGTGCCGGTAGTCGGAGAACGTCTGCCCGTGTTCGAGCCCGACACGGTCCCACACCGCGGCCGGCAGGGGAGCGGTCGCGATCATGAGCGAGTACAGCGGCAGGATGCGCCGCTTCGTCTGCTCGAGCTGCGCGCCGTAGCCCTCGACCGCGATGACCACGGCACCGGCCGTGACGGTCCCGCGCGACGTGACCACGTGCCCTGGACCCCACGAGACGGCGGGGGTGTGCTCCGCGATCCGGACGCCCCGCGCCTCCAGGGCCGCCGCCAGGCCGCGCACCAGCGCTGCGGGCTGGACCCGCGCGCAGTCCGGTGTCCACGCGACACCGGCCGATCCGGCGGCATCGCCGGGGCGTGCGTCGCGGTACGTCATGTCGTCGCCCCACGCGGCCGAGGCGGCGACCTCGTCGCGGGCCGCGCGTTCCTGCACGGCGGAGCGCGCGTAGAGGACGGTGCCGCCCTTGACGTAGTCGCAGTCGACCCCGGCCTCGGACGCTGCGCGCCCGACCTCGTCGACGGTGTCGCGCATCGCCCGACGCAGGGCGAGGGCCGCGTCGCGGCCGTGCTCGCGGGCGATCGCCTCGGCGGACCGCGGGAACAGTGCGGAGCACCAGCCGCCGTTGCGTCCGGACGCGCCGAAGCCCGCGATCTCGCGTTCCACGACGACGACCTGGAGGCGCGGGTCGGCCTGGTGCAGGTACCACGCGGTCCAGAGACCCGTCAGTCCACCGCCGACGATGCAGACGTCCGCGGTGGTGTCGCCGTCGAGCGGCGGGCGGGGCGTCAGGTCGTCGCGGCCACTCGTGACGAGCGCCTCGAGCCAGAACGAGACGCCCCGGTAGCCGGTCACGGTCAGATCTTCGTCCAGGCCTCGGACAGGACGCTCCGCAGGATCGAGGTCATCTCGCGGAACTCCGGCTGCCCGATGGTGAGCGGCGGCGCGAGCTGCACGACGGGGTCGCCGCGGTCGTCGGCACGGCAGTACAGCCCGGCGTCGAACAGCGCCTTCGAGAGGAACCCGCGGAGCAGGCGCTCCGACTCGGCGTCGTCGAAGGTCGTCTTGGTGGCCTTGTCCTTCACGAGCTCGATGCCGTAGAAGTACCCGTCACCACGGACGTCCCCGACGATGGGCAGGTCGCGCAGCGTGTCGAGCTCGGCCTTGAAGAGCGGGGCGTTCTGCTGGACGTTCTGCAGGAGCCCCTCTTCCTCGAAGATGTCGAGGTTCTCCATCGCGACGGCGGCGGAGACCGGGTGCCCGCCGAACGTGTACCCGTGGTAGAAGGTCGTGTCGCCCGTGGAGAACGGCTCGAAGAGCTTGTCGCTGATGATCGTCGCGCCGATGGGGGAGTAGCCCGAGGTCATCGCCTTCGCGCACGTGATCATGTCCGGCACGAAGCCGTAGGTGTCGCACGCGAACATGGTGCCGATCCGGCCGAACGCGCAGATCACCTCGTCAGAGACCAGGAGCACGTCGTACTCGTCGCAGATCTCGCGGACCCGCTGGAAGTACCCGGGCGGCGGGGTGAAGCAGCCGCCGGAGTTCTGCACCGGCTCGAGGAAGACCGCGGCGACGGTGTCCGGGCCCTCGAACTCGATCATCTCGCGGATGCGCTCGGCCGCCCAGAAGCCGAACTCCTCCTCGCTCTCGCCGGCGAAGCCCATCTCGGCGGCGCGGTAGTAGTTGGTGTTCGGCACGCGGAAGCCACCCGGTGCGAGCGGCTCGAACATCTGCTTCATCGCCGGGATGCCCGTGATCGCGAGTGCTCCCTGCGGGGTGCCGTGGTACGCGACCGCGCGGGAGATCACCTTGTGCTTCATCGGCTTGCCGCGGAGCTTCCAGTAGTACTTCGCGAGCTTGAACGCGGTCTCGACGGCCTCGCCGCCGCCGGTCGAGAAGAACACCTTGTTGAGGTCGCCGGGGGCGTGGTCGGCCAACCGGTCCGCGAGCTCGATCGCCGCGGGGTGCGCGTACGACCAGATCGGGAAGAACGACAGCGTCTCGGCCTGCTTGGCGGCCATCTCGGCCAGGCGCTTCCGGCCGTGGCCCGCGGCGACGACGAACAGGCCGGAGAGCCCGTCGATGTACTCCTTGCCGTGGCTGTCGTAGACGTGGTGCCCCTCGCCGCGGACCATGATCGGCACGTCGGCACCGGCCTGGTTCGCACCGTGCCGGGCGAAGTGCATCCACAGGTGGTCGCGCGACTTCTGCTGCAGCGCGGCGTCGTCCACCGGTGCGAACGGGTCGTACGAGCCGAGACGGGTGGTGGGTCGTTCGGAGATGGTCATCGCGTTCCCCAGTCGTAGAGCTGTTTGCGGAGTTGCAGGTAGACGAAGGTCTCGGTGCCGGCGACGCCCGGGATCGCCCGGATGGTGCCGTTCAGGAGTTCGATCAGGTCGTCGTCGTCCTCGCAGACGACCTCGACCATGAGGTCGAAGCTCCCGGCGGTCATGACGAGGTAGTCGACCGCCGGGAGCCGTTCGAGTTCGTCGGCGACGGTTCGGGTGTCGCCGCTGACCCGGATGCCGATCATCGCCTGGCGGTGGAACCCGAGTTGCAGGGGGTCCGTCACCGCGACGATCTGCATGACGCCGGTCTCGGTCAGCTTCTGGACGCGCTGCCGGACCGCCGCTTCGCTGAGACCGACCGCCTTGCCGATCTCGCCGTACGGACGGCGCCCGTCCGCCTGGAGTTGTTCGATGATCCGCTTCGAGGTGTCGTCGATCGGTCCCGGACGTCGTGGTGCTGCCGCCATGCCGGACAGCATTGCAGCGCCATCGCCCAGAAAGCAAGGGAATCCGTTGTGAACACCGTGTTTCACGACGATTTCCGTTGTTACAAGTCTTCCGAACCGGCTTTTTCCGTGCCAGTATCGCCGCCATGCGGGAGTCCACGAAGACGAGCGAGGTCCGGAACTTCATCGGGGGCGCGTCCGTCGAGGTCCGTGCCGACGCGGCCTTCGACCTGATCGACCCGACCGACGAGCACGTCTACGGCACGTCGCCGGTGTCCAGCGCCGCCGACGTCGACGCGGCCTTCCGTGCGGCGAGCAGCGCGTTCGGGACGTGGGGCCGCACCACACCGGCGGAACGACAGCTCGCGCTCTTCCGGATCGCCGACGCGGTGGAGCAGCGGGCGGAGGAGTTCGCCGACCTCGAGTCGCTCGACACCGGGAAGCCCCGCGCCACCCTCGTCGAGGACGAGATCCTGCTCTCCGTCGACCAGATCCGCTTCTTCGCCGGCGCCGCCCGGAACCTCGAGGGGCGGAGCGCCGGCGAGTACATGACCGACCACACGTCGTTCGTCCGCCGCGAGCCGATCGGTGTCGTCGCCCAGGTCACCCCGTGGAACTACCCGCTCAACATGGCGGTGTGGAAGTTCGCGCCGGCGCTCGCCGCGGGGAACACGACCGTGCTCAAGCCGAGCGACACCACCCCGCTGTCGACCCTGCTGCTGGCCGAGGTCGCTGCCGAGTTCCTGCCGCCGGGCGTGCTCAACGTCGTCGTGGGGGACCGGACGACCGGTGCCGCGATGATCGACCACCCCACACCGCAGCTCGTTTCGATCACGGGCTCCGTCCGCGCCGGCATCGAGGTCGCCCGCGCCGCCGCCGGGGACCTCAAGCGGACCCACCTCGAGCTCGGCGGCAAGGCCCCGGTGATCGTGTTCGACGACGCCGACGTCCCCGCCGCCGTGGCCGGCATCGTCGCCGCCGGCTTCTTCAACGCCGGGCAGGACTGCACCGCCGCCACCCGCCTGCTCGTGCAGGACGGCATCCACGACGAGTTCGTGGCGGCGCTCGCCGAGGCGGCGCGGACCGACGCGCAGACCGGCCCGGACGCACCGAGCCCGTACTTCGGCCCGGTGAACAACGCGGCCCAGCTCGCCCAGGTCCGGTCGTTCATCGACACCCTCCCCGACCACGCGTCGATCGAGCTCGGCGGCCACCGCCTGGGCGACCGCGGGTTCCACCACGAGGCGACGATCGTCTCCGGGCTCCGGCAGGACGACCGCGCCGTGCAGCAGGAGATCTTCGGGCCGGTGCAGACCGTCCAGCGCTTCTCGACCGAGCAGCAGGCCCTCGCGTGGGCGAACGGCGTCGAGTACGGCCTGGCGAGCTCGGTGTGGACGACGGACCACGCGCGGGCGATGCGCTTCGCCCGCGACCTCGACTTCGGGTGCGTGTGGATCAACACCCACATCCCGATCGTCGCCGAGATGCCGCACGGCGGCTTCAAGCACTCCGGCTACGGCAAGGACCTGTCCCAGTACGGGTTCGACGACTACACCCGCATCAAGCACGTCATGTCCTACATCGGCTGAGCCCGAACCCGACCCCGAGCAGCACGAGCAGCAGGAGGCACCATGGCAATGACCGGCACCTTCGCCGAATCGGGAGCCGATCTCCGGCTCGACCGGATCACCAAGTCCTTCCCCGGCCACACCGCGGTCGACGCCCTCGACCTCACCGTCCCGGCCGGCTCGTTCTTCGCGCTGCTCGGCCCGTCCGGCTGCGGCAAGACGACGACACTCCGGCTCGTCGCCGGCCTCGAGGAGCCCACGAGCGGCACGATCACGATCGGCGGACGGGACGTCACCGACACGAAGCCGTACCAGCGGCCGGTCAACACGGTGTTCCAGAACTACGCGCTGTTCCCGCACATGAGCGTGCTCGAGAACGTGGCGTTCGGGCTGAAGCGCCGGCGCATCCCGGACCCGATGACGAAGGCGACCGAGGCGTTGCGGCTCGTCGAGCTCGAGGGTTCGGCGTCGAAGCGTCCGGCGCAGCTGTCCGGCGGCATGCAGCAGCGCGTCGCCCTCGCCCGCGCGATCGTGAACCGCCCGGCCCTGCTCCTGCTCGACGAGCCCCTCGGCGCCCTCGACCTCAAGCTGCGGCACCAGATGCAGCTCGAGCTGAAGACGATCCAGGCCGAGGTCGGTCTCACCTTCCTGCACGTCACGCACGACCAGGAGGAGGCGATGACGATGGCCGACACGGTCGCCGTCATGAACGGCGGCCGCATCGAGCAGATGGGCAGCCCGCAGGACCTGTACGAGCTGCCCCGCACGGCGTTCGTCGCGAACTTCCTCGGGCAGTCGAACCTGCTCGAGGGCGAGGTCCGCGGCACCGACGGCGGACTCCTCGTCGTCGCGACCGCGGCCGGCACGATCGCCGTCCCGACCGACCGGGCCGTCGCGACGACCGGACACGTGGTGGTCGGCGTCCGTCCCGAGAAGCTCAAGATCCGCACCGCCGAGCCGGCACCCGAGGCCGGTCGCAACATCCTCGGCCCCGGCCGTGTGGTCGACGTGTCGTTCTCCGGCGTCAGCACCCAGTACCTCGTGGACGTGCCGGGCGCGGGCCGCGTCTCCGTCTTCGCGCAGAACTCCAAGGGCGGACCGCGCATCGCCACCGGTACCGAGGTCTGGCTCACGTGGGGCGTCGACCACGGTTTCGGCCTGGAGGCGCACCCCGCGTCCGACGCGACCGTCACCGCCGGAGCCGACCCGCGCCTCCAGTCCGCACCCGCCACCGCGGGGGTCGTCGCGTGAGTCCGCGGCCGGACCTGGTGCGCGGACTGACGTCCGCACGCGTCAGCCGTCGAGGGTTCCTCGCGGGCGGCGGGGCCGCCGCGGTCGCCGCCCTGCTCGCCGGCTGCAGCATCAAGGGGTCGGCGGCGTCGCTCGCCGAGCACCCGGTGGACTGGGAGCGGTTCTGGAAGGACCAGCAGGCGACGAAGCAGCTCAACTTCGCGAACTGGCCGCTCTACATCGACTCCGACCACGGCAAGTCCGAATCCATCCAGCTGTTCGAGCGGGCCACCGGGATCTCGGTCGACTACCAGGCCGTGATCCAGGACAACGCCACGTTCTACGCGACGGTGTCGCCGATCCTCCGCGCGCAGGGGGCCACCGGCTACGACCTCGTCGTGATGACGAACGGCTTCGAGCTGACGCAGATGATCAAGAACGGGTTCGTGTGCGAGCTCGACCACTCGCGGCTGCCGAACTTCGCGGCGAACGCGGGTGACTCGGTGAAGGACCCGACCTACGACCCCGGGAACAAGCACTCGGTCGTGTGGCAGACCGGGTTCACCGGGATCGCCTACAACCCGAAGTACATCGACCGCGAGATCACGTCGTTCCAGGACCTGCTCGACCCGGCGTTCCGGGGCCGCGTCGGGCTGATGAGCGACAACACCGAGCTCGGGTCCCTCGGGCTGCTCGCGAACGGCATCGCCCCGGAGACCTCGACCCCCGCGGACTGGCGGACGGCCCAGGACTGGCTGCGGAAGCTCCGCCCGAGCGTCACCGGGTTCTACGACCAGAGCTACATCAACAAGCTCGAGAACGGTGACACCTGGATCACGCAGGCGTGGTCCGGTGACGTGTTCCAGGCGCAGCAGTCCGGGTTCGAGCACTTGAAGTTCGTCACGCCCGAGGAAGGCCAGATGATGTGGCACGACAACCTCATGATCCCCCGGCAGGCGGCGAACCCGGTGTCGGCCCTGGAGTGGATGGACTTCTACTACACGCCGAAGATCGCCGGCATCGTCGAGGACTACGTCAACTACGTCTGCCCGGTGCCCGCCGCCGAGGACTACGTCCGGGACGAGCTGGACGACCCCACCGTGGCGGACAGCCCGCTCGTGTTCCCCTCGTCCGAGGTGCTCGAGAAGTCGCACGAGTTCCGGGTGTTCGAGAACTACGACGAGTACTCCGAGTGGAACGGCATCTTCAACGCGGTGGTGCAGTCGTGAGCGCCGTCGGGACGGCCGGGACCGCCGGTCTCGGGGCCGGACCGGGACCCGCGCCCGTGCGGCACGGTCGTCGCCTGCGGGTGCCGTTCCTGCTCGCCGTCGTCGGCACCGCGTACCTGGCCGTGTTCTTCGTCATCCCGCTCGTGTCGGGACTCATCGTCTCGCTCATGTCGGGCAACCCGGACGACGGCTACACGTTCACGTGGAACTGGGGGATCTACGGCTCGCTGTTCATCGACCCGCAGGTGCCGTACCTGACGTTCCTCGGCCGGTCGCTCTGGTACGGCGCGGCCGCGACCGTCGTGACGATCATCGTCGGGTACCCGGTGGCGTACTTCATCGCGTTCCGGGTGTCGCCGCGGTGGAAGAACCCGCTCCTCATGCTCGTGTTCGTGAGCTTCCTCGTGTCGTTCGTCATCCGCACCGACATGTGGGCGTTCGTGCTCGCCTCACAGGGGCCGGTCGTCACGGCGCTGCAGGCGATCGGCCTGGCCGGCAAGGACTTCCACATCCTCGGGACCGGTGGCGCGGTGATCTTCGGCGACGCCTACAACGACCTGGCGTTCATGGTACTGCCGATCTACGCCGCGCTCGAACGCATCGACCCCCGACTCGGCGAGGCGGCGAACGACCTCTACGCCGGCAAGGTCCGGGCGTTCTGGCACACCACGCTGCCGCTGTCCCGCTCGGGCATCTTCGCCGGTGTCCTGCTCGTCTTCATCGACAGCGTGGGCGACCCGGTGAACTCGGCGCTCCTGGGCGGCACGAACACGTACACGATCGGGCAGGCGATCCAGGACGCCTACTCCGGCAACCAGCAGTACAACGTCGCCGCGGCGCTCTCGACCGTGCTCATGGTCGTGCTCGGCATCATCCTGTTCATCTACGCCCGCGTCTCCGGCACCGACGACCTCGAGGACCTCGTATGACCGCCGTCGCACCGCCCCGCGCCACCGCTCCCGCCGCACCCGCCACCGGGACGGCCGCGCGCCGACCCGGCCGGCACGGGGTGAACCGCCGCGGGCCGTGGCTCGCGATCGTGTACTGGGTCACCATCGCGATCACCCTCGTGCCGATCGTCTACATGATCGTGTACTCGTTCAACGACGCCCCGACGAACCGGCTGTCGTTCGCGTGGAACGGGTTCACGACCTACTGGTACGCGAACCTCGTGAACGTCTCCGGCCTCGGACAGGCGTTCGTCACCTCGGTCGTCATCGCCTTCCTCGCCGCGATCATCTCGGTCGCGATCGGCCTGCCGCTGGCCCTGGCGCTCGAGCGCTACCGGTTCCCCGGGCGCGGTGCCGTGAACGCCGTCGTGTTCGCGGACATCGCGGCGCCGTCGATCGTCGTCGGGTCCGCGTCGCTGTCGTTCTTCCTGTCGGTCGGGCTCGGCACCGGCTTCCTGACGATCCTGCTCACGCACGTGGCGTTCGACGTCGCCTACGTCGTCGTGGTCCTCCGGGCGCGGATCGCGGGGACGTCACGGGCGCTCGAGGAGGCCGCGGGGGACCTCGGGGCGACGCCGTTGCAGGCGTTCCGGCTCGTGACCCTGCCGTTGCTCGCGCCGGGCATGCTGGCCGCGGGGTTGCTCGCGCTGGCGATGTCGATCGACGACTACGTGATCACCTCGTTCGTCGCCGGGCCCTCGGTCACGTTCCCGCTGTTCGTGTACGGCGCCGCCAAGGCCGGGATGCCGCCGCAGGTGCTGTGCTTCGGCACGCTCGTGTTCGCGGTGGGGCTGCTCGTGGCGCTGCTGAACGGGGCGCTGAACCGGCGGTTGGCGCGTACCCGCGGCTGACCCGGACTCGTAGGCTCGGGGGATGGACGTCATCGAGGTCGACGAGCGCGACAGCACGTGGGAGGACCCGCGCCCGCGCTTCCGCATGTACGTCCAACGCCCCGACGGCGACGTGTTCGCGACGGAGACGACCGACCTGCTCGAGGCCGACGTCCTGCAGGTCGTCGACTGGGCCCAGCGCCGCGCCGCCGAGCACGAGGGCGCGCTCTGGTCGATCGCACTCGTCTCCGACGACCGGCGCGGGTTGCGCGGGCTCACCTGGCTCGTGGGTTCGGACGCGAACGACCCTCCGGAGGACGACCTCGACGTCGACCGCCGTGCGCGCATGCGTGCGCGGCGGGCGGATCCGGTCGTGGTGCCGGTCGAGGACCGGGCACCCGCCGACTCCTGACCGCCACCGATGACGGACGGGAGGCGCGGTGCGAGCCCGCACCGCGCCTCCCGTCCCCCGGCTCGCGCGTCAGGCGACGGCGGTCGCGGCCTGCTCGCGGTCGGCCGAGGCGTCGTCGCGGAGCAGCCGGTCGGCGGTGCGCAGCGACAGCGCCATGATCGTCAGCGCCGGGTTCGCGATGAGGGAGCTCGGGAACACCGAGTTGTCCACGACCCACAGGTTCGGCACGTCCCACGACCGGCCGGCGGCGTCCACGACCGAGTTCCCCGCGTCGGTGCCCATCCGCGCCGTGCCGACGGTGTGCGCCGTGCGGTCGAGGACCCGGACGTCCGTGCCGCCCGCTGCCTCGACGATCGCGGTCATCGTGCGGACCGCGTGGCGGGTGATCGCTTCCTCGTTCGACCCGGGCGAGAACGTGACGCGGGCCTTCGGCACCCCGTTCGCGTCGACCTCGTCGGCGAGCACGAGCCGGTTGTCGTCGTACGGCAGGCACTCGGCGTTGATGCCCACGCCGGCCATGCGCGGGTAGTCCTGCAGCGCCCGGACGAGCGCGGCACCGCGGAGCCCGCCGCCCCGCACGAGCGAGGTGGCGAGCGTCAGCGGCTGCACGCCGAGGCTCTGGATGAGGTAGCCGCCCGCGAAGTCCGCGTCGGTGGGGCGGACGAAGTCCTCGGTGATGATCGACGACGGGTACCCGCGGTAGGACCGCATCGACTCGTCGAAGGTCGCCCAGACCTGGGTGGCCCCGTGCGCGGTGAAGTTCCGGCCGACCTGACCGCTGCTGTTCGCGATCCCGGTGTGCAGCAGCAGGCGCGGGGTCTCGATGCCACCCGCGGCGAGGACGAGCGTGCGGCAGCGCTGCCGGTGGTCGCGGCCGTCCTGGCGGTAGACGACGGCCTCGACCCGGCCCCTGGCGTCGAGCTCGATGCCGTGCACGCACGCCTCGGCGCGGATCTCCGCACCGAACGCGACGGCGGCGGGCAGGTAGGTGGTGTCCATCGACACCTTCGCCCCGTTCCGGCAGCCCTGGTGGCAGGAACCGCAGGACACGCAGGCCTGGCGGAGCCCGTGGTGCTCCTGGTGCCGGTCCTCGGTGGTGAGGCCGACGGGGGCGTCCGTGGCGGTGATGCCCACGGCGGCGGCACCCCGGATCATCATGTCCGACGAGGCGTTCCGCGGGGGCGGGCCCATGCGGTAGCGGCGCTCCGGGTCCCACGGGTAGTGCGCGGGTCCGGCGACGCCGACGTCGTGCTCGGCCTGCTCGATCCAGCGGGTGAGCTCGGCGTGGTCGATCGGCCAGTCCTCGCCCTGCCCGGAGTCGGTGCGGAGCCGGATGTCGTGCTGGTTCGGCCGCGGTGTGAACGCGCCCCAGTGCAGGGTCGAGCCGCCGACGCCGGTGCCGCTGTTGTTCGGGCCGAAAGCGGTCGGGGCGTTGCCGCCGCTGATCCGCTCGTCCATCCAGTTGATGTCCCCGGGCGCCTCGACCTCGTCGGGGGTGTACTGCTCCGGGTCGGTGTTCGGGCCGGCCTCGAGCGCGACGACGCTGAGGCCTCGGCGGGCGAGGGTGGCGAGCAGCGGTGCGCCGCCCGCGCCGGTCCCGACGACGACGACGTCGACGACCTCGTCCTCGCTGTGGTGGCGCTGGTGGTCGAGTCTCATCGTCCGGCTCCCGTCGGTTCCCATGCTTCGCGCTCGCCGGCTCCGAGGAGCAGGAAGCCCTGTTTGCGCAGCCCGTCGCCGCCGTTGGCGAAGCCGTCGTAGTCCACCGCGGCCATCGTCGCGGGGTGTGCCATCCACTGCTTGGCGAGGTCGACGCTGGCGTCCTCGAGCCAGGCTCGCAGCTGCGAACCACCGAGCGGACCCGTCGTCGGTGTGTACTCGCCCGCGGTGACCGCGTCGAGCACCCCGGCGAGGTGCTCGTCGCCCTGCGCGGCGTCGGCCTCGAGTGCGTCGAGTCCGGCCCGGTAGGCCTCGACGTCGGCGGGCAGGCCGTCCGGTCGCCAGCCGTCGCCGAGTTCGTCGGCGAGCTGGCCGTCGACGCGGAGCGCGAGGTCGAGGTGGCGGTCGCCCGGCTGCGGGACGACGACGCGGGCCACGGCGCGCAACGTGTCGAGCTGCTCGCGGGTGAGGGCACGCGGTTCGCGGTCCGGGGCGTCCGGGAGCGCTCGGACGGCGAGGATGCCGCGGGTCCGTGCGCTCACGCGGGGGGAGGCGATGACGCGGGCGGTCTCGGCGGGGACGAGCGGACCGTGGTCGACCCGACGGTGCCAGAAGTCGCGGATGCGGTCGGCGACGGCGTCGGGCTGCTCCCACGGCAGCAGGTGCGCGGCGCCCGGCACCGCGTCGAACTCGCCCGCGGTCCAGTGCGGCAGGTTCAGCGTCCGCTGGGCCTCGGGGCCGAGGTCGCCGTCCTCGGCGCCGGCCAGCACCAGGGCGGGGACCGGGTTCGGCGGGAAGACGGTCGACCAGTCCTCGCGGCTGCCGCGGACGAGCCAGTCGGTCCAGGCCTGCGGGACGGCGCGCTCGACGTCGTGCACCGCGATCGCGTGCGGCTCCGGGTCGAGGCGGGACGCGGTGTTGGCGTCGACGAACGCATCCGCCTCGTCGGGGCCGATCTCGCCGTCCGACGCCCAGTCGAGCATGGTCTGCCGGCGCTCCTCGTCCATCGGCTCGGGGGAGAGCGGCGACGCGGCGAGCAGCACCACGGCGCGCAGGCCGAACAGGCCGTTGCTGCCGTCGACGGTGCGCGAGGCGACGACGGACGCCACCTTCCCGCCCATCGAGTGCCCGATCAGCGCCCAGTCGGTGGCACCGCTCCGGCCGATCGCACGTTCGACGAGCACGACCATCTCCTCGACGGTGGTGCCGGTCGCGGCCGTGCTGGTGCCGAACCCGGGCAGGTCGATGCCGACCAGGTCGAGCGTCCCGGCGAGGCGGGACCGCAGCCCGACGAACTCCTCGGAACTCGATCCGAGGGCGTGCAGGCAGAACACGGTGGTGGGCATCCTTCGTTCCTACGTGCCGCGGCGCCGGCGCTCCCAGCGGGGTGTACCCCGTGCGGCATTGTTTCGAGCATGCGACGATCTGCCCTCGGGCGGGGCCTTCCACAAGGTGCGGCGATAGGTTCGGCCCATGAGTGCAGAGCTGACGCTCGGCGCCGAGGAAGAACTGCACCTCATCGACCTCGATTCCGGACGACTTTCCGCGAAGGCCCCGCGCCTTCTGCCCAAACTGCCCGCCGACCGGTTCGGCGCTGAACTCCAGCGCACGACCATCGAGACGAACACCCCCGTGGTGCGCACCCTCGACGACCTGAGACGGGTGATCGTCGACCTGCGCAGCGAGCTGAGCGCCGCGATCGCCCCCGCCGGGGTCACGATCGCGGCTGCCGGCACCGCGCCGCGGTCGGAGTACGCCGACTTCGAGCTGACCTCCGGTGGGCGGTACGGCCGCATGCAGGAGCAGTACCGGATGCTCGTCGACGAACAGCTCATCTGCGGCCTGCAGGTGCACGTCGGTGTGAGCGACCGCGACCTGGCGGTGCAGATCGCCCAGCGGGTGGCCCCGGCGCTGCCGGTGCTGCTGGCGCTCAGTGCGTCGAGTCCGTTCTGGAACGGGCAGGACACCGGCTACTCGTCGTTCCGCAGCATCATCTGGCAGCGCTGGCCCTCGGCGGGCAGCTTCGGGCGTGTCAAGGACGCCGCCGAGTACGACGCGATGCTCGACGACCTCATCGCGTCCGGGGTGATCGCCGACAAGAAGATGGCGTACTTCGACGTGCGGCCGTCCTCGCACGCCCCGACGCTCGAGCTCCGGGTGTGCGACGCGACGCCGATCGTGGACGACGCCGTGCTCATCGCCGGGTTGTTCCGCGCCGCCGTCCGCAAGGCGGAGAAGGCGGTCGAGTCCGGTGCCGAGTGGCGACCGCGCAGTGAGCCCCTGCACCGGGCGGCGATGTGGCAGGCCGCCCGAGGTGGCCTGACCGGCGAACTGCTCGGGCTCGGGCAGCACCCGGAGCGGCTGCCCGCCGAGACCGCCGTCCGCCAGCTCGTCTCACGGCTCCGTCCGGAGCTCGAGGAGCTCGGCGACTGGGGCACGGTGGCGGAGCTCGTCGAGGACACCCTCGCCCGCGGGAACTCCACGGACCGGCAGCGCACCGCGTACGCCGAGCGCGGCGAGCTCGACGACGTCGTGGCCTCGGTCGTCGAGGACACCGCCGGGACGCCCTCCGGCCGCACCGAGCACCCGACCGTGACGCTGCCGTCGTACCGCGTCCGCGCCGGTGACGAGGCCGTCGGTCCGGGAGCCCGGCCCCGCCCCGCGTTCCGCGACCTCGCGGTGTTCTTCCGCGGGTGGGACGCCGAGACCACCATCGAACGCTGCGCCGCCCGCGACACCTGGACCCGCGAGCACGAGGTCGGCTTCGTGGTCGACGGCGGCGTCCAGGCGTTCGGCTGCGACCTCGTCCCGCGGACCGTCAGCGCCTACGAGTGGAGCCAGCTCGCCGCCGGCCTCGGGCAGCGCGCCCGCGCGATCGAGCTGTTCCTCCGGGACGCCTACGGGCCCCGGCGGATCGTGGCGGACGGCGCGATGGACGAGCGCCAGTTCGTCGGGGCCAACGGGTGGGACCCGGCGGCCGCCCGGCTGCCGCAGGACGCCGTGCGTGCGCCCGTGATGGGGTTCGACCTGGTCCGGAACGAGTTCGGCGGGTGGCGCGTGCTCGAGGACAACGTCCGGTCGCCCTCCGGCGTCGCGTACGGCATCGCGCTCCGCGAGCTGATGGACGAGGTGGTGCCGGACGCCCCGCGGCCGGAGCACCTGCTCGACCCGCACGGTGTGGTCGACCGCCTCCGCGACACGCTCCGCACGAACGCGACCGCCGTGACCGGCGAACCGGACCCGGTGATCGCGCTGATCAGCGACGGCCCCGCCGCCGGCGCGTGGTTCGAGCACCGCAGGCTGGCCGACGGGGCCGGGTTGCGCCTCCTGGCCGGCTCGGACCTGGACGTCCGCGACGGACACGTCGTCGAGGCGCGGACGGGTGACGTGCTGCACGGGCTGTACCTGCGCATCGACCGCGACGTCAGCGCGCTCGCGGCGGAGCACGCACCGGACCTCGGTGCGCGCATCCTCGACGTCGCCGAGGCCGGTGGCGTGCACCTGGCGAACGCGCCGGGCAACGCGCTCGTCGACGACAAGGCGATGTACGTCACCGTGCCGGACCTCATCTGGTACTACCTCGACGAGAAGCCGCTGCTCGACTCGGTCCCCACGTACCGGACCAGCATCGAGGGCGAACGGCTCTCCGTGCTCGACCGCGTCGGCGAGCTCGTGACGAAGCCCGTCGACGGCGAGGGCGGTCGGGACGTCCTGATCGGTCCGAGCGCGAGCGCTCCCGAGGTCGCCGAGCGGCGCCGGGCGATCGCCGCCGACCCCGACCGCTGGGTCGGGCAGGAGGTCGTGCAGCTGTCGTCGCACCCGACCATCGGCCCGGCCGGCCTCGACCCCCGGCACGTCGACCTGCGTGCCTTCGTCTACGTCACGGGCACGGGGCCGGACGACACCCACCTCGCCGACGTCGCGCTCACGCGGGTGGCGCCGGAGGGGAGCATGGTCGTGAACTCCTCGCGCGGCGGCGGCGCCAAGGACACCTGGATCACCGGAACGGCAGGGGACAGCTGATGTGCGGACTCGCGGGAGAACTCCGGTTCGACGGGACGGCGCCGGACGTCGCGGCCGTGGCGCGGATGACGGGCTGCCTCGTGCACCGCGGCCCCGACGGCGACGGGCTGTGGGCACGCGGACCGGTCGCGCTCGGACACCGACGGCTGTCGATCGTCGACCTGTCCACCGCGGGCGCGCAGCCGATGGTGCACCCCCGTGCCGGACTGACCATCGCCTACAACGGCATGGTCTACAACTACCGACAGCTCCGCGACGAGCTGCGCGGCCGTGGCCACGAGTTCTTCTCGACCTCGGACACCGAGGTCATCCTCGCCGCCTACGCCGAGTGGGGCACCCGGTTCGTCGACCACCTGGTCGGGATGTTCGCGATCGCCATCTGGGAGCACGCCAGCGGCCGGCTCGTCCTCGCCCGCGATCGGCTCGGCATCAAGCCGCTCTACGTCGCCGAGGTCCCCGGCGGGGTGCGGTTCGCGAGCTCCCTGCCCGCTGTCCTGGCCGGTGGTGGCGTCGACACGAGCATCGACCCGGTCGCCTTCGCGTCGTACATGACCTTCCACTCGATCGTCCCGGCGCCCCGCACGATCCTGTCCGGCGTCGGCAAGCTGCCGCCGGCGACCGTCCGGGTCATCGAGCGCGACGGGACCTCCCGGGACGAGACGTACTGGGAGCCCCGCTTCGAGCGCGACCCGGACAAGGCCGACTGGACCGACCAGGACTGGCAGGAGGCCTTCACCGGGAAGCTCCGCACCGCGGTCGAGCGCCGCATGGTCGCCGACGTCCCGGTCGGCGTGCTGCTCTCGGGCGGGATCGACTCCTCGCTCGTCGTGGCACTGCTCGCCGAGGCCGGGCAACAGGACCTCGCCACGTTCAGCATCGGCTTCGAGTCGGCCGGTGGCGAGTCCGGCGACGAGTTCGAGTACTCCGACGAGGTCGCGCGCCACTTCGGCACCGACCACCACCGCATCCGCATCCCCTCGTCGCGCCTGCTCGACGGCATCGACGGCGCGATCGGCGCGATGAGCGAGCCGATGGTCAGCCACGACTGCGTCGCGTTCTACCTGCTCTCGGAAGAGGTGTCGCAGCACGTCAAGGTCGTGCAGTCCGGGCAGGGTGCGGACGAGGTGCTCGGCGGCTACAGCTGGTACCCGCCGCTCGCGTCCGTCCCGCGGGACCAGGCCGCCGAGGTCTACCGCTCGGTGTTCATGGACCGCCGGTGGCCGGCACTCCAACCCCTGCTCGGGGAACGCTGGCGGAGCGACGACGACACGCCCTCGGCGTTCGTGGACGCCGCGTTCGCCGTGCCGGGAGCGGAGACCAGCGTCGACGCCGCGCTCCGCAGCGACACGATGACGATGCTCGTCGACGACCCGGTGAAGCGCGTCGACAACATGACGATGGCGTGGGGACTCGAGGCCCGCGTGCCGTTCCTCGACCACGAGTTCGTCGAGTTCGCCGGCGCGATCCCACCCGAGCTCAAGCTCGCGGACGGCGGCAAGGGCGTCATGAAGCGCGCGGCCCGCGGCATCGTCCCCGACGCCGTCATCGACCGGACGAAGGGGTACTTCCCGGTGCCGGCGATCCGGCAGCTCGAGGGTCCGTACCTCGAGCGCGTCCGGCAGGCGCTGCACGCCCCGGAGGCGCGGGAGCGCGGGCTCTTCGATCCGGGTACGGTCGAGCGGATGCTCCAGGACCCGAACAGCACGCGGACCGAGATCGGCGCGAACGCGCTCTGGCAGCTCGGCCTGATCGAGATGTGGCTGCAGCAGCAGGGGGTGCGGTGAGCGGGCCCGCCGTGCGGCCAGGAGGCGCGACCCACCTCGAGCCGTCGGCCCGCGCCCGGCAGGCGGCCGACCTGGGCGAGCGCCTCGTCGCGGCCTGGGGATCGTGGGGGCCCACCATGACGCGGAACGCCCGCCGCGTCGCGTTCGTGAGCGACCGGCACGGCACCCCCGAGGTCTTCGTGCAGGACGTCGTCGTCGGCGACGAAGCACCCGAGCCCGTGCGGATCCGACTGTCCGACGACCCCGTGATCCGGGTGACGTGGTCCTCCGACGGGGAGTGGCTCGCCGTGGCCATCGCGACCGACGGCGGCGTGAAGCAGCAGGTCTGGGTGGTCCGACCCGACGGCACCGACGCCGCGCAGATCGCCGGGTCGCGGTACCAGCACGCCGAACTCGGTCCGTGGAGCCGCAGCGGCCACCGGGTCGTCATCACCCTGCCGTCCACCGAGGCCGACCAGCCCGCCCGCTCGTACCTCGTCGACCCCGTCTCCGGCGACCGCGACGACCTCGCGGTGGGGGAGCTCATCCACATCCTCGACCTCAGCGTCGAGGAGCGCCTCGTCGTGCTCCGGGACGGGCAGCGCGGCCACGAGTTCGTCGTGGTCGTCGACCGGCTCACCGACGAGAGCCACGCGCTGCTCGCCGACTCGCCGGACGGCTCGGCGGAGATCGCCTTCCTCCGACCGGCACCCGCGAGCGAGACCAGTCCGCTCGTCGCCTACGTCGCCACCGAGGCCGGGCTGCCCCGCCGCGGGCTCGTCGCCCAGCCGGTCGGCCCGCACGGCTGGCGCGGCGCACCCCGGCGGATCACCGAGCGCGACGACGCCGAACTGGAGTACCTCGACGCCGACGACGCCGGCCGGACCCTGCTGCTCGTCTGGAACGTCGACGGCCGGAGCGAACTCGACCTCATCAACACGCACGACGCCTCGCGGACGCCCGTGCCGGACCTGCCCGGGTACGTCGTCACCGACCCGGTGCTCAGCCGCGACGGGCGCAGCGTGCTCCTCGCCGTCGAGGGACCCCTGCGGCCGCGGGAGCTCTGGCGCCTCGACACGAACGCGCTGACGTGGAGCCGGGTCACCGGCGTCCCCGGGCTGCCGGAGGTGCCCCTGGTCGAGCCGACGCTCGAGCGCTTCGCGGCGCGCGACGGACTGGAGATCACCGGCTGGCTGTACCGGGCGGTGGACCCGGCCACGTCGTCGACCGGTGGTGGTCCCGACGTCGGTGCCGTGCCTCCCGTGCCGCGCGCAGCGCTCGTCCACCTGCACGGCGGACCGGAGTCGCAGGAGCGACCCACCTTCTCACCGCAGCACCAGGCGCTCGCCGCCGCCGGCATCACCGTGTTCGCGCCGAACATCCGCGGGTCCAGCGGGTACGGACGCGACTTCGTGCACGCGGACGACCTCGGGCTGCGCTGGAACGCGCTCGCCGACGTCGTGGACTGCGCGCGGTTCCTCGTGTCGAACGGGTACGCGGACCGCTCCCGGGTCGCCGTCGAGGGCCGCTCGTACGGCGGGTACGCGACGCTCGCGTCCCTGGCCTTCACCCCCGACGTCTTCGCGGCCGGGGTCGCCGTGTGCGGGATGAGCGACTTCGCGACCTTCTACCGGGACACCGAGCCGTGGATCGCCTCGGCGGCCGCGACGAAGTACGGGCACCCCGTGGACGACGCCGCGCTGCTCGACTCGCTGTCGCCGATGCGGGCGATCGACGACGTCACCGCGCCGCTGCTCGTCGTGCACGGCGAGCTCGACACCAACGTGCCGATCGGTGAGGCGCACCAGGTGGTCGAGGCGCTCACGGCGAGGTCGCACGACGTGGAGTACCTCGAGCTCGCGGGCGAGGGGCACGAGTACCGGCGGGCCACGTCGCGCGCGGAGCTCGTGCGGCGGATGGTGGCGTTCGTGGCGGCGCGGCTGGCGTAGCGCCTGTCGCTGCTCGCTGGCCGCTGGCCGCTGGCCCCCGGGCGCCGTGTCACGCGGTGCAACGATGTGCGGTCGGTGTCCGCGGCGTCGCAGGATGGACCCATGACGACCGATGCCCCGACGACCGACGTGACCCGACCCGGAGCGGTCGTCCTGACCACCGCGACGGACGTCGAGGCCGTCGTCGACCACGCCCGCAACACCTACGCCGCCGCCGTCGTCGCGGACACGGCCGGCTGGGAGGACGGGGACCGGCGTCGCCTCGAGGACCTCGGCTTCCGCGGCGGCGACCCCCGCGGCGCGGCGGTGCGGACGCTCGACCTCACGATCGCCGACGACGGCACCCCGACCCGGCTGCTCGACAACCCCGCGCTCGCGTCCCTGAACGGCGAGCACGCCCGGTTCGCCGAGCGTCGCGGCGACATCGCGCGGTACCTGCCCGACGTGTCGGTCTGGACCGGGATCCCGGAGCGACCGACGGCCGCGGACTGGGACGACGTACGCGCGCTGCTCGGACCCGGTGCGGTGTTCGGCGTCGGTGCGTCGGCCGTCCTCCCCGAGGGCTGGCACGCCGTCGAGGGTTCCGGGGGCGTGCAGCTCACCGGTGAGGACATCGAGGGCGCTCCGGACCCCGAGGCCGTCGAGCTCACCCCCGACGACGTCCCCGAGATCCTCGAGCTCATCGCCCGCACGAAGCCCGGGCCGTTCCTGCCCCGCACGATCGAGCTCGGCCGGTACGTCGGCGTCCGGCGCGAGGGCCGCCTCATCGCGATGGCCGGGGAGCGCCTGCACCCGCCGGGGTGGACCGAGATCAGCGCGGTGTGCACGGACGCCGACTTCCGCGGGCAGGGGCTCGGACGGCGCCTCGTGCTCGACGTCGCGCACGCCATCCGCGCGCGGGGCGAGACGCCGCTCATGCACGCCGCCGCCGGCAACACCGGGGCGATCGGGCTGTACCAGCACCTCGGGTTCCGGTTGCGGGAGCGGGGTGCGCCGCGGTTCGTGCAGGTGCCCTGAGCACAGTCTCCGCGCGTGCGCACGGCCAGTTCGGGGGGTTGACCGCGCCGTCCGGGGGTCCGCACACTGACTGCGCCCGGCAGGGGGCTGCCGGTACAGGGGACCAGGAGGGTCGACAACGTGCGGATGTCCACCGTGACCGCAGGGGCGGTCGTGCTCGGGATCGCGCTCGCCGCGGTCGTCACCACGTCGGTCGGCGTCCCGCACGCCGATGCCGCACCGTCCTGCCGCGGGGACCGGATCACCGTCGCCGCGCTGTCGTCGGGGTGTGCCGTGTCGTCCGGCACGGTCGTGCTGCCCGACGGTCGCCAGTTCCGGGTGCCGCCGGTCGGGACGACGGTCTCCGCGATGCCGGTCGGCGCAGCGGGCAGTGCCGACGACGGGGACGTGTCGGTGACGAACACCGGCCGCTCAGGCGTCGCGGTCCTCGTGCACGACCAGTGGTCCGGGGCGCCGGCAGCCATCCGCCAGGAGCGTGCCGCCCTCGCGCACCGGACGCTCCCGGGCGGCTCCGGACTCCGGGCCACGGGCGGAGCGGCATCGTCGACGGCGGCCACGGACAAGTCGTCCAGCTGCTCCGCGACGGCGTACTCGAAGCTCGGCTTCCGCTGGGCCAACACCGTCGAGTGGAGTTACAACCCGAACAACCAGAAGGTGTCCGGCGCAGCAGCCATCGGCGCCGGTGCCGACGCCTGGACCGGGACCACGTCGGCGTGCGGTCGGACCGTGAAGTCGACGGCGGACGACACGCCCCTCGGCAGCCGGAAGCGCGCGATGGGCGTCACCGCCACCGGTGGCTGCGGCGCGTCCGACGGCTCGAACATGGTCGGGTGGGGATCGCTGCGCGCCGGGACCCTCGCGGTGACCTGCGTCTGGTCGCGCTCTGGCGTCGCGGTCGAGGCCGACCAGCGGTACTCGACGTCGGTCGACTGGTCCGCCGCGTCGACCTGCTCGGGGAAGCGCTTCGACCTGCGCGGGGTCGCCACGCACGAGTGGGGGCACGCGTACGGCCTCGGGCACACCGCGGCGACGAGCGGCCTCGTGATGAAGCCCGCGTCGACGACGTGCGAGACCGGCCAGCGGACCCTCGGCCTCGGCGACCTGATCGGCATCGACGCGCTCTACTGATCCGGACCGGGGCGAGGCGCCCGTGATCCTGGATTCTCTAGGATCGATGCATGTCGACCACGATGCCGGGCTTCGGGACCGAGCGCATCACCCAGCTCGGGCTGCGCGACCGCGTCTACGACCGGGTGCTCGAGGTCCTGATGGGGCACGACGTCGAACCGGGCATGCGCCTGTCGATCGACGGACTGGCCCGCTCCCTCGGGGTCTCGCCGACCCCGGTGCGCGAGGCGCTCGTGCAGCTCGAACGCACCGGGCTCGTCACGCGTGAGGCCAACAGGGGGTACCGGGTGTCCCCGCCGCTCGCCGGCGACCAGCTCGAGGCCCTCTTCGACGCCCGGCTCATCGTGGAGTCGGGGGCCGTCGAACTGGCTGCGCGCGGCGACGTCCCCGCCCTGCGGTCACGGTTGGCGACGGCGCTCGCCGAGCAGGCGGCCGTGGCCGAGGAGATCGCCGCGATCGGTGCGGGTGCGGCGTCCGAGGAGCTGATGGCGCGGTTCTTCCGGGCCGACTGGCAGTTCCACCAGGTCGTCTTCGACGCGACGCGGAACCCGTTCCTCGAGGAGATGTCCGAGATCATCACGACCCGCGTCCACCGGATGCGGCAGATCGTCGAGGGTGGTGGCGACGACACCGACCGTGCCGTGCAGGAGCACCGCGCCGTCCTCGACGCACTGGCCGAGGACCCCGCATCGGCGGTCGCGGCGATGCGGCACCACATCGATGCCGTGCGGCTGCGGTCGCGAGCGGACGCGTCGCACACCGCCTGATCCGGCCCGGGCGGACGCCCGTCCCGAGGTTCGGGTCAACGGGACGGGCGTCCTGATCCTCCGTGCCCGCCCTCCTTCGGAGCCCCCCGGACGAGGGGTTTGGTCCGATCGGTTGCGAATCTCCGACGACGGAGTATCTTTCCTATAGGAAAGAGGTTCGACGATGAACCCCGACATGCGAAGGAGCATCCCGTGAGCACACCGCAGGACTGGGTCGACCAAGACTGGGACTCCAGCAGCTGGACGGCCGACACCTGGCCGATCGCGACGTGTCTGCACGGGTTCCCGCAGGTGACGCGGGACGGCGTCGCCTTCCACGACGCGGACCCGGCCGTGTGGGACGACGTGTTCGCGCAGATCGAGGCCGTCGGGTTCTCGCTCGCCGAACTCGCCGACAGCCACATCCGGCCCGCCGACCTCGAACGGTCCCGCCGCGACGAGCTGTTCGCGATCGCGAAGGCTCACGGCGTCGGCATCCCGTCGGTGCACCTGCAGCGCAAGAGCGTCGTCCAGCCCGGGCACGAGGAGGACAACCTCGCCTACGCCCACCGCACGATCGACGCGGCGGCCGAGTGGGGCATGCAGGTGTTCTCGACGGGGCTCCACCAGCCGTTCAACGAGGCCCAGCGGAAGGCGCTCTGGTTCTGGACCGCGCAGGGCCCGAAGGACCCGGACGACGCGGAGGTCCGTGCCGCCGCCGTGTCCCGTCTGCGTGAGCTCGGCGAGCACGCCGCGAGCGTCGGACTCCCGATGGCGCTGGAGCTGTACGAGGACACCTACCTCGGCACCGCGGACAGCGCCGTCCGGCTCGTCGAGGAGATCGGCCTCGACAACGTCGGGCTGAACGCCGACGTCGCGAACCTCATCCGCCTGCACCGTCTGGTCGAGGACTGGAAGGAGCTGTTCGCGAAGACCCTGCCGTACACGAACTACCTCCACGTGAAGAACTACACGCGGGACGAGGCCGGCGACGGCAGCTGGGCGACGAGCGCGCCGAGCACCATGGAGGCCGGACTCATCAACTACCGCCAGGTCCTGCGCGACGCGGTCGCCGACGGCTTCCGCGGGATCGTCATGACCGAGCAGTACGGCGGGGACAGCCTCGGCGTCTGCGCCACCAACCAGCAGTACATCCGTTCCGTCCTCGCCACCTCGGTGGTCGGGGCGACGAAGCAAGGAGTCACCCGATGAGCACCCTCGACATCGCCGTCGTCGGATCCGGCTACATGGGCGGCGGGATCGCCCAGGTCCTCGCCCTCGCCGGTCACACCGTCCGGATCGCCGACGTCTCGGCGGAGATCGCCGCGTCCAACCGCGCCCGGCTCATCACCGAGACGGAGCAGTTCGTCGCGGACGGGCTGTTCCCCGCGGACGCCGTGTCGCGTGTGGAGGCCCACCTCAGCGCCGCCGCCTCGATCGAGGAAGCGGTCGCCTCGGCCGACTTCATCGAGGAGGCCGTCCCCGAGAAGCTCGAGATCAAGCACGCGACGCTCCGGCGCATCAGCGAGGCCGCCCGCCCGGACGCCGTCATCGGCTCGAACACGTCGACGATCCTCATCGAGTCGCTGGCCGAGGCCGTCGTGGGTCCGGAGCGGTTCCTCGGCGTGCACTTCTCGAACCCGGCGCCGTTCATCCCCGGCGTCGAGCTCATCCCGCACCCGACGACGAACGAGCACGCGATCACGGTCGGCGAGGCCGTCGTCGCGGCCACGGGCAAGCAGTCCGCGCGGGTGAAGGACTCGACCGGGTTCGTGCTGAACCGCCTGCAGTACGCACTGTTCGAGGAAGCCACGAAGATCGCCGACGAGGGCATCGCGACCCCCGACGACATCGACACCATCGTGCGGACCACGTTCGGCTTCCGCCTGCCGTTCTTCGGCCCGTTCGCGATCGCCGACATGGCCGGACTCGACGTGTACGCGTTCTGCTTCGAGTCGCTGCAGACCCGCTGGCCCGAGCGCTTCGCGACCCCGCCGTCCCTGCAGCAGCACGTCGACGCGGGCGAGCTCGGCACGAAGTCGGGTGCCGGGTACCTCGAGGTGCCCGCCGACCGCACGCCGGAACTCGTCGCCTACCGCAACAAGGCCTACGTCGCGATGCAGAAGCTCCTCGACGAGCTCGGCCCGGCCCCGATCCACTGAGGCGGAACACCATGGACAACGAACAGCAGCACCGCACCGCCGTCCTGACCGGGGCCGCATCGCCCCGGGGGATCGGCCGTGCCACCGCCCACCACCTCGCCGAGGCCGGGTGGGACATCGGCATCATCGACCTCGACCAGGACGCCAGCGCTGCGGTCGCCACCGAGATCCGCGAGCAGCACGGCGTCCGGGCCGTCGGCGTGGGCGCGAACGTCGCCGACGAGACCGCCGTCCGGGCCGCCTTCGACACGATCGAGGCCGAGCTCGACCCGATCGTCGCCCTGGTCAACCTCGCCGGGGTGTCCTCGGCGCACGCGTACCTCGGCCTCCCGGAGGGGGAGTGGCACCGCGTGCTGTCGATCAACCTCGACGGCGTGCACTTCGCGAGCCTGCGGGCGGCGGAGTCGATGGTGCGGAACGGCTACGGCCGCATCGTGAACCTGTCGTCGGTCTCCGCCCAGCGCGGCGGCGGCACCTTCAGCAAGACCCCGTACACGGTCGCGAAGGCCGGCGTGATCGGTCTGACCCGCGGCCTCGCCCGCGAGCTCGGGCCGCAGGGCGTCACCGTCAACGCGATCGCCCCCGGGCCGATCGACACCGACATCATGGGCGGCACCCTGACCGAGGAGCGCAAGACCGCGATGGCCGCCGACGGCGTGCTGCCGCGGATCGGCACCCCGAGGGACATCGCCGCCGCGATCGCCTACCTCATCAGCGAGGACGCCGGGTTCGTCACGGGCCAGACGCTGAACGTCGACGGCGGCCTGTACATGCACTGACGGGTCCACCGTCCCCTCCACAACCACCGCACCGTGCTCGCAAAGGAGCGAACCCGTGTCACTTCCCC
The DNA here is from genome assembly GCF_037144815.1 of Curtobacterium sp. USHLN213. Taxonomy (NCBI): domain Bacteria; kingdom Bacillati; phylum Actinomycetota; class Actinomycetes; order Micrococcales; family Microbacteriaceae; genus Curtobacterium; species Curtobacterium sp. USHLN213. Next base: position 136,564 of record NZ_JBBCYQ010000002.1, read on the forward strand.
CTGCCCCCGCGCTCGGGTCCACGCACGACCCGGCCCTGAAGTCGGCGATCGGCAAGGCGACGAAGCACCTCATGCCGATGCTCGTCATCCTGTACTTCGTCGCGTTCCTCGACCGCACCAACGTCGGGTTCGCCGAGGAGGCCCTGAGCGTCGACCGCGGCATCTCCGACGCCGCCTTCGCGCTCGGTGCCGGCATCTTCTTCATCGGCTACGCGATCTTCGAGATCCCGTCCAACCTGCTGCTCAAGCGCCTGGGTGCACGCTTCTGGCTCGCCCGCATCGCGATCACGTGGGGCATCGTCGCCGCGCTGTTCTCGTTCACGACGAACGACACGATGTTCATCATCCTGCGGTTCATCCTCGGCGTGACCGAGGCCGGACTCTTCCCCGGCGTGATCATGTACCTGTCCGAGTGGTTCCCGAACAAGGTCCGCGTGCGGATGTTCGCGATCTTCTACCTGGCGCAGCCGTTCTCGCAGATGATCGGCGCACCGCTGTCGGGCGGACTCATCAGCTTCGGCGACCAGGCCACCCCGTTCCACGGCTGGCAGGTGATGTTCGCGGGTGAGGGACTCCTCGCGGTCCTGGCCGGCATCGCGGCCCTGGTGTTCCTGACGAACAGTCCGCAGCAGGCGAAGTGGCTCGAGCCGGGGGAGAAGGACTCACTCACGGCCGCGATGGCCCGCGAGGACACCGCCCGCAGCGAGGACGGCCCGACGGGCATCTGGAAGGCACTGGCCAGCGGTCGCGTCTGGTACTTCACGATCATCTACTTCTGCCTGCAGGTCGCCGTGTACGGCACGACGTTCTACCTGCCGCAGCAGGTCTCGTCGCTGCTCGGGCAGGACGTCGGCTGGCAGGTCGGACTGGTCGCGGCGATCCCGTGGCTCGTCGGGCTCGTCGCCTGCTACCTCGTCGGTTCGCGGGCGGACACCGTCGGGCGTCGTCGACGCTGGGGCACCTGGTTCTACATCACCACCGGCCTGTCGATCCTCGGGTCCGCCTGGGCCGGCGCGAACGGGCAGCCGATCCTCGGCATCCTGTTCATCACGCTGGCGGTCGCGAGCTTCCTCGCGGTGGGACCGATCACGTGGGCGTACCCGACGGCCTTCCTGACCGGGGCCGCAGCGGCCGCGGGCATCGGGCTCATCAACTCGCTCGGCAACCTCGGCGGGTTCGTGGCGCCGATCATGCGCACCGCGATCAACGACCTGGTGCCCACGGACAGCGGAGCGTTCGGCATCGTGTCGCTCGGGGTCCTGGCGTTCGTGGCCGCGGTGATGATCTTCTGCACGAAGTACTTCCGTGGCGCGAAGGCGGACGAGCTGCTCGACACCACGCACGTGCGCACCCAGGGGGACGAGCGATGACCCGGCTCTTCAACGACCCGGCGGACTTCGCCGACGAGTCGACCGACGGGTTCGTCGCCGCGAACGAGCGGTGGGTCCGGAAGGTCCACGGCGGGGTCGCGCGGTCGACCACGTCGCCGGACGGCACGGTCGCGCTCGTGATCGGCGGCGGGTCCGGGCACTACCCGGCGTTCGGCGGGCTCGTCGGGCACGGGCTCGCGGCCGGTGCCGCGATGGGGAACCTGTTCGCCAGCCCGAGCGCCCAGCAGGTCACGGCGGTCGCGACGGCCTCCGAGCACGGCGGCGGGGTGCTGCTGAGCTACGGCAACTACGCCGGCGACGTCCTCAACTTCGACACAGCTGCACGGTCGCTCGAGGCCTCCGGGATCAGCGTCCGCACGGTGCGGGTCACGGACGACGTGGTGAGCGCGCCCGCCGACCGCGCGCACGAACGGCGCGGGATCGCGGGGGACCTCTGCGTGTTCAAGGTCGCCGGAGCGGCCGCGGAACGTGGCGACGACCTCGACGCGGTCACGGCGATCGCCGAGCGGGCGAACGACCGCACCCGATCGTTCGGCGTCGCGTTCTCCGGCTGCTCGCTGCCCGGCGCCGAGGAACCCCTGTTCACCGTGCCCGAGGGGCGCATGGCGATCGGCATGGGCATCCACGGCGAACGCGGCATCGACGAGACCGACGTCCCGACCGCCGACGGACTCGCCGCGCTGCTCGTCGACCGGTTGCTCGACGAACTGCCGGCGGGGGTCACCGCTGCCGGCTCCCGCGTCGTCCCGATCCTCAACGGGCTCGGGAGCGTGAAGTACGAGGAGCTCTTCGTCGTCTACCGCTCGGTGCAGCGCCGGCTCGCCGACGCGGGCGTCGTCATCGTCGAGCCCGAGGTCGGGGAGCTCGTCACGAGCTTCGACATGGCCGGCGTCTCACTGACGCTGTTCTGGCTGGACGCGGAGCTCGAGGAGCTCTGGGCCGCCCCGGCCGACACCCCCGCGCACCGCAAGGGCGGTGCCGTCCCCGCGGAGCGCGTCGCACCCTCCGTGGTGGCGGCCGACGCGGCACCCGACGAGGTCGGCCCGGCCAGCGAGGACTCCCGGGCCGTCGCCGTCCAGGTCGCCGCCGGCTTCGCCGCGGTCCGCTCGGTCATCGACGAGCACGCCGACGAACTCGGCCGCATCGACGCGGTGGCCGGCGACGGGGACCACGGCATCGGGATGCAGCGGGGATCGCACGCCGCCGCCGAGGCCGCGTCCGACGCCGTCGAGCGTGGAGCCGGCGCGGGCAGCGTGCTGCGGATCGCCGGCGACGCCTGGTCCGACAAGGCCGGTGGCACATCAGGAGCGATCTGGGGCGCGGCCCTGGAGGCACTGGGTCGCGTCCTCGGGGACGACTCGCGTCCGACGGGTGCGGACGTCGTCGAGGCCGTCGGTGCGGCGACCGAGGCGGTCCTCGCCTTCGGCGCGGTGCCCGGGGACAAGACGATGGTGGACGCGCTCGTCCCGTTCCGCGAGGCCTTCCGTTCGCGGGTCGACGACGGTGCGGCGCTCCCCGATGCCTGGCGTGCGGCGGTGTCCGCCGCACAGGACGCTGCGCAGGGCACCGCCGAGCTGCTGCCGAGGAAGGGCCGGGCGAGGACCCACGCCGAGCACGCCGTCGGGACGGTCGACCCGGGAGCGGTGTCCTTCGCGCTGATCGTGGAGGCCGTCGCGCCGTGATCACCATCGGGGTGTCGCTCAAGACGTACTTCTCGCACGCCCGGACCCTGTCGTGGGCGGCCGAGGTCGCGGACGTCGCCCGGCGGCACCCCGCGGTGACGTCCGGTGCCGCGTCGCTCTTCGTGGTGCCGACGTTCCCGGCGCTCGTCCCGGTCCGCCGCATCCTGACCGACGCCGGTGCTAGCGTGCTGCTCGGCGCCCAGGACCTGTCGTGGGCCGACGCGGGGCCGTACACCGGCGAGGTCACGGGTGCGGAGCTGCGCGAGATCGGCGTCGACCTCGTCGAGATCGGCCACGCCGAACGGCGCTCCCTGTTCCACGAGACGGACGACGAGGTCGCGGGGAAGGTGCACGCCGCCTTCCGCAACCACCTGCGGCCGCTGGTGTGCGTCGGGGAGACGAGCCGCGCCTCCCGAGCGGAGACCGTCGCCGAGGTGACCGCGCAGCTCGACCGGGCCGTCTCGACGGCGGTCGCGGACGGACTGGCGGGGCCGCTCGTCGTGGCGTACGAGCCGGTGTGGGCCATCGGCGCCCCGGCGCCGGCGCCAGACGAGCACGTCGTGGGGGTGCTCGCAGGGATCGAGGAGCACCTGGCCACGCGGCCGGAACTCGCCGGGTCGGTCGTGATCTACGGCGGCAGTGCCGGGCCGGGGCTGCTCACCCGCGGGCAGGGGCGGATCGACGGCCTGTTCCTGGGGCGGTTCGCGCACGACCCGGCGGCGATCGCCGCGATCCTCGACGAGGTGGCGGCGCTCGACGGGCGCTGAGCCGTCCTGCCGCTCAGGCGTCGCGAGCGCCCGCCAGCCCGTGGTCGTGCGCGTAGACCACGAGCTGCACCCGGTCCCGCAGCGCGAGCTTCCCGAGGATGCTCGAGATCTGCGTCTTCACCGTGGACTCCGTGACGAACTCCTTCGCCGCGATCTCCGCGTTCGACAACCCGCGCGAGGCCCAGCCGAACACGATGCGCTCCCGGTCCGTCAGCGACTGGAACGCCTCGGGCTGCGGCGCCGGCGCGCGCTCGACGTCGGCGCCGAACAGCTGCGAGAGGTCGTTCGGCGCGATCACCGAGCTCCCCTCGTGCACCGCCCGGACGGCCGCGAACAGGAACGGCGGCGTGGTGTCCTTCAGCAGGAAGCCGCTCGCGCCGAGGCGGATCGCGGTGGCGGCAGCGGGGTCGAGGCCGAACGTCGTCAGCACGACCACGCGGGGGAGCGGCCCCTCGACCGCGCCGGAGAACAGCTGCCGGACGGTCTCGACCCCGTCCATGCCGGACATCCGCATGTCGAGGAGCATCACGTCCGGTCGCAGCTCGGGGATGCGCGCCAGGGCCTCGGCACCGTCGGACGCCTCGCCGACGACGACCATGTCGTCCTGGGCGTCGAGCACGACGCGGAGGCCGGCTCGGAACAGTGCCTGGTCGTCGGTGAGCAGGATGCGGATCGGATCGGTCATCGGTTGGTCCCCCCAAGGACGTCGAACGGGATGCGGGCACGTGCGGCGAACACGTCGTCGAGGACGGCGGCGTCGAAGGACCCGCCGAGTGCGGTGAGCCGGGACTGCATGCCGGCGAGGCCACGGCCGGACCCGCGGGTGCTCACCGGCGGGACGGCGACGGGGCCGGTCCCGACGGTGCCGGCGCCAGGCGCGGCCGTCCCGGCGGTCGGGACGAGGTTCTCGACCTCGAGCACCAGGTCGGCCGACCGCCACGTCTCCCGCACCGTCACCGGCATCCCGGGGGCACCGTGTCGGAGCGCGTTCGTGAGCATCTCCTGCAGCACCCGGCGGGCGGCGGTCCCGCTCTCCGGTCCGAGCACCACCGGCACCCCGCGGACGGCCTGGTCGACGTCGACCCCGGCCTCGCGGATGCCCTGCACGATCTCCTCGAGCGACCCCGGGTCGGTCGAGGCGCCGGAGCCGTCGATGTGCCCGAGCACCTGCCGGACCTCGACGAGGGAGCTCCGGGCAGTGCTCGCGATCGTGGCGCTCACCTCGCGGATGCGGGCCTCGTCGGCGAGGAACGGCACCGAGTCGGCCTGCGCGATGATCACGGCGAGGGAGTGGCCGACCACGTCGTGCACGTCGCGGGCGATGTCCGCTCGGATCCGCTCGGACTCGGCGACGTCGATGGCCCGGGTGGCGGTGGCCTCGGCCTCGGTGGCGACGGCCTCGGCTCGGGACGCCGCGGCCTCGGCGTCCGCCCGGCGTTCGGACTCGCGGTCCCGCGAACGGAAGGCCCGGACGGCGACCCCGCCCGCCCAGACCCCGAGGAGCGCCGTCACCGGTGCGGCCATCGCCAGGAACGCCTGGTCGCGCGGGCCGTTGATGAGGACGAGGAACCGGAAGCCGGTGAGTGCGAGGTAGAGCGTCGCGCTGATGCCGGCAACGAACGCCAGCAGGCCGGACACGATGACCTCACCGCGCGTGCCGACGACCGCCGCGGTGCCGATGACCACGAAGATGGCGATGTCGACGAGCGACGGCCGCTCGCCGCCGCCGACCTGGACGATGCCGAGGACGACGATCATGAGCATCGCCGCGGACGGTGAGACCCGTCGGAGCGCGATCGCCCCGGCCGCGGCGAGGACCGCGAAGAAGCTCGCGTGTTCGAGCTCGAGGTCGATCGGGAGCAGGAAGACGAACGCCGCGAAGACCGCCCAGGCCACGTCGATGATGATCGAGCGGGTGGCGAGCGGCCGGATGAACGTGCGCCGTTCCGTCACGGCACGATCATCGCACGGGGGCGTCGTCCGCCGGTCACGGGACCGGTGACATCGCGATGAGGGCGGTGGCCGTGACCGTGACGATCGCGGCGCAGACCAGCAGGGTGGCGATCGTGTGCTTCGTCGAGGACTCCATGCTCCGAGCCTCGCCGAGCGGCGCGCCCAGGGCATCGGGCGCACGGGTGAATGCGTTCATCCGCACGGGTGAAGGCGTCTGGTCCGTCGCGACGCGACCGTGTGGCGGCCAGGAGGCGCGGGTCGGGCCCGCACCGCGCCTCCCGGCCCGCAGGTCGTACCGATCTGCCGGACCCGCCCGTCGGTCAGATGGTGATCTGGCCCAGCACGCGGTGGGCGATCGAGATCGACTCACCGGACACCACCGACAGCGGCGACGCGAGGAACGCGACGAGGTCGGCGATCTGCTGCGGGCTGGAGTCGCCGGGGCCACCGGGGCGGACCTCGGTGCTGGGGGTGTCCGTCACCAGCCCCGGGTTGACGACGTTCACCGTGACGCCGGAGCCGGCGGCCTCGTCGGCGAGGTTCTTCGCGATGACGCTCACCGCTGTGTTGCGGAGCGACGCGGTGATGTTGCCCGACAGGTAGGCGTTCTGTCCGCTGATCACGACGACGCGTCCGAACCCGGCCTCGCGCTGGGCCGGCAGCACCGCGTTGGCGACGCGGAGGAACCCGAGTGCCTTGCCGTCGATCGCGGTGAGGACCTGCTCGGGGTCGGACTTCTTCGCCGGGTCGAGGGTGCCGGCACTCGGGGCCGCGGTGACGACGAGCGCGTCGATGCGGCCGTGCTGCTCGAGCACCCGTGCGACACCGGCATCGACGGAGGCCTGGTCGGCGGTGTCGATCGCGACGCTGTCGGGGGAGTCGCCGGCGCTCCGGGAGGCCACGACGACGGTCGCCCCCTCGGCCCGGAGTCGATCGGCGACGGCGGCGCCGATGTACCCCTTCCCTCCGACGACGAGCGCGACACGGTTCTTGAGTTCGAGGTCCACGCCGTCACGCTACGCCGCGGAAGTCGTCGTCGCGTGGGCACGAGTCGTGCCTCGGCGGCCGGATCCACGGCGAAATACACAGGAGTCACGGGCGTCGGCGCGGGACCCGTACCGTTTGCTCATGCGAGTCGGGGTGTACGTCGATGGGTTCAACCTCTACTACGGCGCGAGGAGCATCTGTGGTCGTTCCACTCCAGGCTGGCGGTGGCTGGATCTCCGCGCGCTGTCCGAGAACCTGCTGCGCGGACCGGGTGCGCAGTGGGGGACGGCCACCATCGAGCGCGTCGTCTACTGCACCGCCCGGGTGAGCGGTGCGGAGAACCCGCAGGGGCAACACGACCAGGACACCTACCTCCGAGCGCTTCGACGGCACGGCGCGGTCGACGAGTTGGCCATGGGCAACTACGTCACCCGGGTCGCGACCGCACCGCTGGCGACGCCCGATCGGCGGGGACGCCCGCAACTGACGCGCGCCGACTGGCCGCTCCAGGTCCGTGACCTCCACGGCGCCGACGTCTCCGGCGCGACCTTCATGGCATCGGTCGCCCGGCGCGAGGAGAAGGGCTCCGACGTCAACGTCGCGGCGCACCTGCTCATCGACGTGTTGACGAAGCGTGTCGACGCCGCGATCGTCATCAGCAACGACAGCGATCTCGAGTTCCCCGTCCGTCACGTGCGGACCCTCGTGCCGCTCGGACTGGTGAACCCGACGCCGGGGTACCGGGCCGGCAAGCTCGCCGGCGACCGAGATGACGGGGTCGGCGGACACTGGTGGTACCAGTTGACCGACACTGACGTGCGTGGAGCGCAGCTACCGGAACAGGTCGCCCACATCCGACGGCCCGAGTCCTGGTAGAGTCATCCCATACCACCCGGCCCCTCTGGGGCCGGGTTTTTTCATGCCCTCTGGGCGTTATGAATGACAGCGATGTAGTTCGGCTGGGCTGACTGTTCAGTGCGTGAACCGTACAGAACACGAATTGTTCGTTTTGCTGATCGTTCACGTTGTGAAAGACTTCGGGCGTCCGATGGGGACGGCAACGACGACGAGGGGCGGTATCGCAATGCACAGCACGTACACCGGGATGCCGCGACAGGCACGGCTCGGCGGGACCCACACCCGTGTCGGTCTGACCGACCCCGCGATCATCGACGCCTACGTCGAACGCCGCATCCAGGACCCGTCGCTCCTGTCCGGTCGCTCCGAACCGTCCTACGCCGACTTCTTCTCGGTCCCGGCGGCCTAGGCCCCGCACCCCCGATCCGCACCAGGCAGAGAGCACACCCGACCAGATGCCGTTGACCGTCGTCCGCCGTGAGCACATGCACCTCTACGCCCGGGAACCCCGGTCGCGTGCCGCGAAGGGCGCCGTGGACGCGCTCCTCCGCCTGCAGCACGCCGAGGAGCAGCAGCTCGAACAGGCTCGGTCGGAGAGCGGTCTCACCAAGAACGAGTTCCTCGCCGTCCGGTACATGCTCCAGGCGCACCGGGACGGCCGGGCCATGGGCCCGAAGGACCTCGCCGTCATGCTCAACGTGTCGAACGCGTCGGTGACGAAGATCGTCGACGGGCTCGTCGAGACGGGCGACCTCGTCCGCGCGCCGCACCCCACCGATCGTCGGGCACAGGTGCTCGAGCCCACGGTGCAGGCGGCGAAGAAGATCGACGCGTCCTACGCACGCTTCCACGAAGCCGTGGTCGAGGTGATGGACCACCTGTCCTCCGAGGAGAACGACGTCCTCGCACGCTGCCTCGTCCAGATCACCGAGGCCCTCGTCGGTGGCGCGCCCGCTCCCGTCGACGAGTACACGGTCGACCCGGACGGCGACGCGGAGCCGTACGACTCCTGAAGCGCGCGGTCCGTGACGGCGCCGAGCCGCGCCTCCCGGAAAAAACCTTCCAGCGGTAAGTTGGGCGCATGACGCACCCTGCCGACGACGACGCGGCCCTGCCGCGACGCGGCTACCGCAAGGGTGCCGAACGACGGACGCAGATCCTCGACGAGACGATCCGCATGGTCGCCGAGCAGGGTGTCGACGCGTCCTCGCTGCGATCCGTCGCGGACGCCCTCGGGATCACCCACGCGGCGCTGCGGCACTACTTCCCGAGCCGCGACGAACTGCTGCTCGCGGTCTACCGCGAGCACGAGGTCCGCGAGCAGGGGGCACCGGACCGGATGAAGTCCGCGATCGGGGACATGCGGGAGAGCGCCTCGCGGAATCGCGCGGTCCCGGGGCTGGTGCAGCTGTACACGACCCTGGCGGCCGATGCCGTGCAGGAGGGGCACCCCGCCACGCGGGAGTTCATGCGGGAACGGTTCACCCGGCTGCGGGCGGACCTGGCGGAGTTGATCGAGGCGGACCAGGCGTCCGGGCGGATCCGGGCCGACCTGGACCCCGTCGACCTGGCGTCCCTGAGCATCGCGGCGTCGGACGGACTGCAGGTGCAGTGGCTGCTCGACCCCGACGCGGTCGACGGCGAGCGGGTGCTGCGGTTGCTCGAGCAGATCGTGCCGCCGGCGGGCTGACCGGACCCGCCGGTCCTGCCACACTCGTGTCAGCGGGGCCGTGGGTCCCGCGCACGATCGGATCGGAGCAAGACCATGCACGCCGTACTCGAGTACACCTACGTCGACGACTACCTCGAGCGCCGAGACGCGTTCCGCCAGCAGCACCTCCGGGCGGCCTGGGCTGCGGCGGAGCGCGGCGAGCTGCTCCTCGGCGGTGCGGTCGGCGAGGGAAGCGGACCGTTCACCGCGCTGATCGTCTTCGTCGGCGACGACGCGCTCGGGCGTGCGCGGGCGTTCGCGGCGACGGACCCGTACGTGACCGGGGGACTCGTGACGTCGTGGACCGCGCGACCGTGGACGACCGTGGTGGGCGATCTCGCGGCGGGACCGGTCCGCCCCGACTGAGGCTCTCGGGAACCGGCGACGGCGTCGGGTCAGCCGTAGCCCTCGTCGGTCAGGCGCCAGCCGGCCGGCGTGTGGCGGAAGCAGAACTGCCACCCGGGGAGCACGCCTGGTTCGGCGCCCGTCATGTTCGTCTCGGTGACGTCGACCGGGATGCACTCCTCCGCGGATCGGCCCGTCTCCTTCGCGCTCAGTCGCGAGACCGCCCCGATGTGCCGGTAGCCGAGCAGGTCGGGGTGGTCGTCGAACCACGAGGACGGGGTGCGTCCGCCGCACCAGGCCGCGTCCTGACCGCCGCTGTCGTCGGTGAGGGCCTCGGTGACAGCACAGTCGTGTGCCTTCGCGGCCCGGAGGTAGACGCGGAGGACCTGTTCGGAGGACCCGCTCGCGGGCGGGAGCCGCACCGCCACGGTCTGCGCGTGCGTCACCGACACCACGGTCACCGTGCCGGCCGCCACGAGCACGGCGGCGACCACCCTCCGAGCACGAGCCGACGTCTCCCCACGGCGCTCATCCTGGCAGGGGACGGAACGATCGATCACCCGGGGTCGCTGGGCGTGGGTGAGGGCGCGTTCAGTTGCGCGGCAGCCCTGCGACGTACGCGCCGAGCACCGATCGGTCGTCCACGGGCGCGACCCCCGCGACGCGGTAGAGCAGCAGTGCATCGACGAGTCCGACGAGGTCGACCGCGGATCGCCGGGGGTGGTCGACGCCGATGCGGTCGAGCAGGTCCTCCGCCGTGGCGAGCAGCGCGGCGCGCACCGGGTCGGCGCCGGTCAGGGGTGCGCGGAGCGCTTCGTCGTCCCGGAGCTCCAGGAGGAGGGCCAGGCGAGCGGCTTGCGCCTCCGCTCGCTCTGCGAGGCCCTGGAGGAACGTGGCGGCGACCTCGACGACCGTCGCGTCGTCGAGTGGCTCGGGGAGACGCAACGCGCCCAGCTCCGTCGACAGCTGCTCCGTGATGCGCGCGACGACGAGCGCGGTCAGTTCGCGCCGCGTCGACGCGTAGTACGAGGTCGATCCGGCAGGCACGCCGGCCTCGGTGTCGACTGCCCGGTGCGTCAGGGCTCGGACCCCACCGCGAGCGGTGAGCCGTACTCCCGCGTCCGCCAGGTCCTCGCGTCGCCCCATGCTCTTCCCCTCTCGCCTCTACCATCGTAGTGTTCTCTACGGATGTAGAGCCGAAGGGGGCACGATGCGGGTTGCAGTGGTCGGAGGCGGGATCTCCGGAGTCGCGATCGAGGCAGCGCTGGAGGCACACGGCTGCTCGGTCACGAGGTTGTCCCGGTCATCGGGGTTCGACGTACTCGCGGACGACGCGGTCGATCGGCTGGCGTCGGTCCGGCCGCAGGTCATCGTCGAGGCGACCGGACGGTTCACGACGAGTCGGCGGCGTGCGACGGACTTCTTCACGCGCTCGACGGCGGTGGTCGGTGCGGCGGCCGAACGGTCCGGGGCGCGACACGTGCTGCTGTCCATCGTCAACTGCACCAGGTCCGAGGTGCAGGGCTACGGGTACTTCGCCGGCAAGACCGCACAGGAGCAGGCAGCGGGAGCGGCGGGCCGGGGCGCCACGATCGTCCGTTCGGCCCAGTGGTTCGAGTTCGCCGCGCAGAACCTCGAGCGGTTGCGCGTCGGGCCGATCGCGTTCGTGCCGCGGATGACCATCGCTCCGGTGTCGCTCGCAGCGGTGGCGACGGTGGTCGCCGAGGTCGCGACGGGCCGGCGGACCGCGCCGGTCGTGGAGGTCGCCGGACCCGAGACGACGTCCCTGTGGGCGATGACGACGGCGCTGCCGCACCCCGGCCTGGTGCCCGTCCCGATGCCGATCCCGGGCCGGACGGGCCGGGCGTTCCGGGACGGGGCGCTCCTGCCCGCGGACGACGTCGAGGTGGTCGGCCCGACGTTCGATGAGTGGCTCGCAGCTCGCGACCGGTAGCGCTCGCCCGACCGAACGGTCCGGTCCGGTCGTCATCTCTCGGCGATGCGTTGCCCCGTTCCTCTGCGTGTCACGCGAACGGGGAGCAGAAGGTGAGCTTGTTTCTGCCCTAGCGTAGGCGGGGGTGCGATCGATGTGCCTGTATCTGTCGCGGCGCATGGGGCGTCCGGAGGGGGACGAACATGCGCACGACCCGTGGCCACCGCTCTGCCGTGATCACGGCGGCCACTGCCGTCCTCGCGGTCATCGGTGCCCTCCTACCGAGCGGTGTGCAGGCCGCTCCGTCGCCCGGCAACGACGCGCTGCGTGGTGTGCGGTACGCCGCGTACGGTCACTCGTTCGGACAGGTCCAACTCGGTTCCGATTCGGTGCCGAGCCGGATGTACCCGTCCATGGTCCGGACGAGCCTCGGCGCGGATCCGACGCTCTGGTCGAACGAGACCATCAGCGGGGCCTCGACGGCGCAGATCCTCGACCGCGCGCGCTCGACGTGGAACCGCGGCGACTACGGGGTCGTCTCGTACCTCGGGAACCAGAACGACGTCGGCCGCCACGTGCCCGAGGCCACGTTCAAGGCGAACGTCCGGGGCTTCATCGACTGGGTGCGGGGAACCGGGCCGTTCCCACCCACGATCGTCATCGTGCTCGACACCCCGTCGACGACGAAGGGCTACGCGTGGTACCCGTCACCCCCGACCGACGCGGACGTCGTCCGGTACAACCGCTACCTCCGCAGCGTCGTCGCGGCGTACCCGAAGGACGGATCGGTCATCATCGCCGATGCCTTCACCGGATGGAACAAGGCGACGATGATCGGGCCCGACGGGCAGCACCCGAACGACGTCGGGCAGGCGCACATCACGGAGACGATCACCTCAGCACTGAGCGGGGTGCGGCTCCGTGAGGGGCAGAACGTCCTGACGCCGGCACCGGCGGTTCGCTACGACTCGTTCAACCGGCCCGACATGATCACCGGACTCGGCAAGGACCTGCACGGCCGGTCCTACTCCACGGTCGGCGGAGTGAAGTACGGCATCTCTGCTGGCCGTGCCTACCGAGCCAGCAGCGGGGCCGTTCGTGAATCCGCGGCCACCGTCGACACGAAGAAGGCTGCGGTCGACATCAGCCTCACCATGACGGCGATCTCCTCGAAGGGTGCGGGGCCCGTGTGGCGACTGAGCAGCGCCAAGGACTACTTCGTGCTCGACGTCCACGGGTCGGGCAAGGGCAACGCGAAGGTCTACAAGCGGGTCAACGGGCGGTTCATCCAGATCGGTAAGGCACTGAGCCGCGAGGTCAAGCCGGGGTCGACCGTGCGGGTCAGGGCCGACGGCGCGAAGATCAAGGTCTACGTCGACGGTCCCGCCGTGTACTCCAGCGCGGACAGCTTCAACGGGTCCGCCACGAGGAGCGGTGTCCGGATCACCGACACTCGCGCTCGGCTCGACGACCTCGTGATCCGGTAGGACCGGAGCCGTATCGGTTCGGGCGCGGAACTTTCTACCCCCTGTAGTGGGGAGCAGTGGTGAGGGATGCTCCGTAGCGTTCTGTGTGGTTGCACAGTGCCGTCATGGGGGCGGATTCGCTGGTGGTGACCTGTTGAGGGGTTCTGCGCGTGTTCGCGACGTCGCCGTTGTCTGTTCGTTCTCGTTGGGTCGTGCTGGCCGTCGTCACGCTGGTGGCGCTGCTGGGGTCGTTGTTGGCGGTGGTTTCGCCACCTGCTCCGGCGCAGGCGGTCGCGACGGGTACGGGTGGGCAGTTCGTGCCGTTGCCGACCAACGCCAGGATCTTCGACGGCGCCACGCCTGCCGGGTCGTCGACGACGGTGCCGGTAGCCGGGGTGAAGGGGATCCCCGCTGACGGTGTCGGCGCGATCAGTGTGCTGGCGACGGTCGCGGACGCGAACGGCACCAGGCAGCTGAAGGGTCGAGCGGAGTCGAGCGACGGGCCGACGCTGCTGATGATCTACGGCAGCGGAGTGGCGGGGAACACGTCGAACACGTCGTTGCTCGCGGTCGGGGACGACGGATCCATCCGGATCGACACGACGACTGCGCAGTCGCGGGTGATCCTGGACGTGACCGGCTACTACACGTCCACGGCGAACGGTGTCGGCGCTGGCGGGTTCGTTCCGCTGTCCGGGACCCGGATCGCGAACACGGCGGACGGCACGAACGTGCGGCAGGGTGCCCTGTCGGGTGGGGACAGCATCACGTTCCAGGTCACCGGCAAGGGTGGCGTTCCGACGAACGCGGCCGCGGTCGCGGTCAGTGTCGTGGTGCAGAACACCGGCGGTGGGGCCGGGTGGGTGCGTCCGTCGCCGTCCGATGGGCCGAAGAGCACGGGGTCGTTGAACTACCCGTCGACGAAGCTGACCACGGCGATGAGCGCGCAGGTCGCCGTCGGCTCCGATGGGAAGGTCACGATCGACAACGCTCCCGACGGTGGCACGGTGCAGATCCAGGTCGACGTGCAGGGGTACTTCGTCCCCAGCAATCCGGGTGGCGGGTTCACTCCGGGAACGGGCCGCATCGTCGACACCCGCACGTCCTCGAGCGTCGGGGCGAATGCGTCGGTCGCGGTGCAGGTCTCGGGGGTCGCTGGCATCGGGACGGTCGAGGGTGGCCTGTCGGCGGTCGCGGTGACGGTCACGGCGATCCACTCGGGCACGACCGGCGGGTACGCGAAGGCATGGGCGGACGGTTCCTCCGAGCCCACCGGGGCGGTCATCGGGTACGCGCCGACGTCGTCGATCCGGACGACGACGGCGATCCTGCCCGTGGGGTCGAACGGGAAGGTGCGGATCCAGAACGTCTCCTCGGGGACCACGGACTTCGTCCTCGACCTGCAGGGCACCTACAACTGGCTGCCGGGCGGACCCGTGTCGACGAACGTCACCGGGCAGCGGACGTCCGCGACGACGTTGCCGTTCCCGATCTCGGACCAGACCAACGCGAGCGTCGACGTCGGCACCGGAAACCTGCTCGTCACCACGAGTGCGCTGACCCTGCCGGGTGTGACGCAGAGCACGACGATCGGTGCTGCGTACAACTCGCGGTCGACGACGACGGCGAACAGCAACACGATGGAAGCGAACCGGTGGCAGTACGCCCTCGCTGGTGCCGGGGACCTGTCGGCGAACGCCGCGGGTGTGGTCTACACGGACGCGGTCGGGACGGCGTGGCAGTTCAAGCCCACCGGGACCGCTGGTGCGTTCACGTCCCCGCCAGGCCTGCAGATGACATTGGCGCGGGTCGCGAACGCGACGACGCGGGAGTACACGTTGACGTCGTGGACGACGAACCAGGTCATCCACTTCACCCTCGGCGGCCAGCCCACGAGCGTGAACGACCGCAACGGCAACCAGGTCAGCTTCAACAAGGCTGCCGACGGGTTCTCCCTCGGCACCCTGGTCTCCACGGCGGGCACGACGGGTGCGAAGACGGCGAAGGTGTCCTACGCGAACGGCACGACCACGTTCACGCAGACCGCCGGGTCCAGCAGCCGCCGCGTGTCGTGGGCGAAGAACAGCAGCGGTGACATCACCACGTACACGGACGCGACCGGTGCGAGGACGACGTTCGGGTACTCGGGCGGGGACCTCACCTCGATCACCGCTCCGACCGGCGGGGTGACGTCGTTTACGTACGACTCCACCAAGCGGGTCACGAAGGTGTCGCAGGCGAACACCACCGCCGGATCTCCCGGGACCGCGGTGACCCGGTTCGCGTACACGGACGGGGACACCACGCAGGTCGCCGACCCCCGCTCCGACCAGGGCCAGCCGGTGGCGACTGCGGACCACACCACGTACACGCTGGATGCGAACGACCTCGTCTTGAAGACGGTGGACGCGGCTGGACGTGAACGATCCAAGATGTACAACGCTGCGAACAACGGTGTCGCGAAGTCGACGATCGGTGCGGCCGGCGACAGTGGGACGGGAACGACGTCGAATGAGTACGGCAAGAACCAGAGCCAGTCGCTGACGAAGTCCACCACCGGGTCCGGCTCATCGAGCTCGATGGAGTACGGGTCCGGGTCTGCGACGGCGTACCTGCCGTCCAAGGTCACTGACAGCTCCGGCAACAGCATCACTATGGGGTATGACGGTGTCGGGAACCAGACGTCCTCGCAGTCTGGATCGGACTCGAGCGTTCAGGCGAAGGTGGCGTACAACGACGACGGCTCGGTGAAGAGTGCGACGGCGCCGGGAAACGGATCGAACTCGACCACGTACTCCTACGACGGCAACAAGCAGCTGTCGAAGATCACCCCGCCCACTGGCACGAGCCTTGGCGTGAAGACCTACACGTACGACGCGTTCGGCCGCGTTGCGACCGAGACCGACGGCCGTGGGAACACGACTACGTACGGATATGACGCTGACGATCGGAACACGTCTACTGCGTTCAGTGACGGTACCGCGACGGTGACCAACGTCTACGACGACAACGGCAACCAGACCAGCCAGACCTCCGCCACTGGCACGATCACCAACACCTACGACCAGCGCAACCGGCTGGTGTCCACGGCAAACACCGCCGGGGGCGGGACCGTGTCGTACGGGTACGACCTCGCCGGGAACACGGCGCAGGTGACGGACTCCACGGGCACTGTCTCCCACACGTTCGACGCATCCGAGGTGCTCACCGCGACGACGTACCCGACGAGCTCGGGCACGGCGAAGCAGATCTACCTCACCGACCCGCAGGGCCGCCGCACCGACACGTGGCTCGGCGCCGACACGTCGGCAATGCCTGGTGTGGCGCCGTCCTCGTGGAGCGCGCACCAGAAGCTGTCCTACGACAAGTCCGGCAAGGTCACCAGGGTGCAGGCGTGGGCTTCGAACGAGGACCCGCAGCTCGTCTTCGACACCGACTACTGCTACATGGCCACCACGACTGCCCCGACGTGCACCGTGTCGTCGGCGAACGACCGAACGAAGCTGCAGTGGGCGAAGGACAACATCACCGGGCAGGTGACCACCTACGCGTACAAGAACAGCGACGGCACCCCCAGCAAGCACCTCACCGGGATCACGCAGACCGGCGGTACCAACCCGACGAACTGGACATACACGTACGACGCCGCTGGTAACCGCACGGAGGCCAAGGCCACCAACGCGACCACCAGTGCCGTGATCAGTGACCAGAAGCTGACCTACAACGCCGCCGCGCAGATCACCACGGATGGGTACACATACGACGGGACCGGCAACCTCACCGCGGCGCCGGGGGAGACGTACACGTACAACGGGGCGCAGCAGCTGACCTCGTCCACGAAGAACGGGACGACAACGAGCTACGAGTACGCCGGCGGCGACATGAACAAGCTGCTCACGCAGTCCACGGACGGAAGCGCGGAGTACGACTACACGTATGGCACCACCGACCAGAACGGCGTCCCAGTGATCGCCACCCGCGAGCAGGTCGGCACCGGCACCGGCACCGCGTCGGTCCTGTCCGACCCGGTGACCGGGCAGCCGCTGGATCTCCGCACCAGCGACAACGTCACCAGCCTCTACGTCCTTGACGGCATCGGGAACCCGACCACGTCGATCGCCGACACCGGCAAGATCGCGTACCAAGTCACCTACGACGCCTATGGCGTCGAGACCGTCACCAAGGGAAGGACCAGCCTGCCGTGGCAGCAGAACCCCTACGGGTACAAGACCGGTCTCCGCTCCGGCAGCAGCGACGCGGGACTGACGAAGTTCGGGTACCGGTGGCAGTCCGCTGGGACGGGCCAGTGGATTGAGCGAGATACCCTCGACGCACCCCTCGACCCCACAAATGCTAACCGATACGCATTCGTTGGGTGCGACCCAATCAACGGAAGCGACCCGACGGGGCGCGGACAAGGCTTCTGCGCCGTTAATACAGGTCTATTGCTACTTGCAACCGTGGGGGCCATCGCCTCCGTCATCGTCCCAGGACCCGGATGGCTCGTCGGAGTGGCTCTTGCCGGTTATGCCGGAACGGTCTACGGCACGGTCACTGCATGCTATTCCGGTTACGATGACTATTGATTGAAGCCTAAAATGAAGATTCTTTCCTTGGCGCTGATGTTAGGCGCTGTCGTTGCTCTCGTTCTGGTTTTTGTAGCGCACGCAGTCCCCCTCCGTGTCGTATATGGACTGGTTTTTGCCGCGTTCGCCGTACTTAGTGTCTACTTCTGGAGGACGGCGACTCGTTCCTCGAAGGGAGGAAACGGTACGGTGTGATGGTGGTCTGACGGTGACGAACACGTACGACGGCAACGGCAACCAGCTCACCCAGCAGTCCGCGACCGGCACGATCACGAACACGTTCGACCTGCGAAACCGGCTCATCTCCACGGTCAACACCGCCGGCGGCGGAACCATCGAGTACGCCTACGACCTCGCCGGAAACACGCACGCGGTGACCGATCAGCACGGCACCGTCACGCACGACTACGACGCCGCGAACGTGCTCACCGCGACGACGTACCCGACCGGCGACGGCGGCGCGGCGAAGCAGCTGTACACCAACGACGACCACGGCCGCCGCACCGACGTGTGGTTGAACGCGACCGCCAATGCGGACCCGACCAAGGATCCGACGTCGTGGCAGGCCCACCAGCACATCACCTACGGTGCGTCGAACAAGATCACCCGCGTCCAGGCGTGGCAGGGCAGCGACAAGGCGACGGCCGTCGTCGACGATTCGTACTGCTACATCACCGGCATCGCCGTCGGTGGCGATTGCTCCGCGGTGAAGAGCGCGAACGACACCGACAAGATCCAGTGGGCCAAGGACAACACCACCGGGCAGACGACGTCGTACACGTACGACTCGAACAGCCGCCTCACCAAGGCAGCGCAGGCTGGCGGTGCGACGAACACGACGTTGGCGTACACGTACGACGCGGCGGGGAACCGGCTCACCGCGAAGCAGACCGGTGACACCACGAGCTCGCAGACGTTGACGTACAACGCGGTCGGGCAGATCACCTCGACCGGGTACGCGTACGACGGGGTCGGGAACCTCACTGCAGCACCGGAGGAGACGTTCACGTACAACGACGCGCAGCAGCTGACCGCGTCGACGAAGAACGGTGTCACGACCCGGTACGAGTACGCCGGTGCCGACATGACCAAGCTCCTCAAGCAGTCCACGGACGGGGGAGCGGAGTACGACTACACATATGGCAAGGGCATCACATCCCGCACCGTCGCCGGCACAGGCACGGCGTCGGTGATCAGCGACCCGACGACAGGGCAGCCGATGGACCTGCAAACCACCGATGGTGTCACGAGCATGTGGGTCATCGACGGCATCGGGAACCCGGCGGCAGCGATCGCCGACACCGGCAACACTGCTTACACGGTTTCCTACGGCCCTTACGGGGCGGAGACCGTCAACGGCGGCTCGAGCGCTCAGTGGCAGCAGAACCCGTACGGGTTCAAGGCCGGGCTCCGCTCGTCCAGCACCGACAACGGGCTTACGAAGTTCGGGTACCGGTGGCAGACCACCGCGACCGGCGGATGGATCCAGCGCGACACCCTCGACGCACCCCTCAGCCCCACCAACGCCAACCGCTACGCGTATGCCGGCGACGACCCTATCAACAGCAGCGACCCAACCGGTCGAAGCACGTTCGGGAACGCGCTGGGCATCGCAAGTACGGCACTCGCGATTGGCGGTCTTGCGGCAACCGCCACCGGGGTCGGGGGTCCGGCTGGTCTCATCCTCGGCGGCTTGAGTTCGGTCGCGAATACCTGGTCAATTGCGGAGAACGGTGGGTCGGCAAGCGAGGTAGCTGGGGCAGCCGTCCTCGGTACGGCATCGCTGGGGTTCGGTGTTGTCGCAAGCCCGGCTGTGCTCAACGTCGGGAGGACAGCGAGCACCGTAGCCTCAGGTATTTACGGCGGGATTGAGATGGCGCAAAGCGCCGCAGTTAGCTAACAAAGGGAAGAGTAATCGATGGGCGCATCAGTGTTGCCATGGCTACCATGGGTCATGGTCCCTATTATCGTTGCAGCGATCGTGTACGCAGCGGCATCTAGTCGAAAAAACAAGTGAATCCGGTAAAAATTGGCTTCTCGCTGAAAGTGCGAATTGCCATTTCGATAATTTTCGGTTCCTTATTACTGTTCGCTGCCGTCGTGAGCTTCTTCGACATCCGAGCGATGTTGCTCGTAGGCGTATCTGCTGCTCTTTGGTGGCGAATATTGTCACTCAAAGTGACCTTCTTCCCGACAGAGATGATCATCACAGGCTTCTTTTCTCAGAAGCGGGTAAACTATCGCAATGCCGTCGGCATTGAGGATGGCGCAAAACTAATCTACCTTCAGGCGGGTCGTCGGAAAAAGGCGATAATAGCGCTCGCGCTAGGCTACTCCACCCCAGACGACAGAACCCCGGACGGTCGGATGAAGCGAGAGATAATCTCAACGTTTGACGACTGGAAGCGTGGCGCGTCAAGTCGCCCCGCATAGGTTCGGCCCCGCGTCCTCCGTTTTCGACAGTGTCGTAGGCAGCTTTGTCCCGTGAGGGCCTCGACTTTCTTGCTCGCGAGCGCTACCATTGTGGGCATTGGTGCGATAGTGGCGTTATTTCTAGCCCCGAATTCAAGAACTGGTTTTTCCTGTTCGAGATGATCGTGATCGGGCTAATCGTGACTGCTGTTATTCTTCACCATCAACCACCTCGGCAGGGTTAGCATCGACCCCCGTTACTTTCTTCGTGCCCGTCGTGGACTGATGCTTGAGGGACATCGTGTCCCTGCTTCCGTTTCGATGGGGTTGGCTGCCCGCGTTGCGACTCTGTCGAGGCGGACAGAGGAGGGAGGTCGCTCTGGACGGCGGGCGAGCACAGCCGGAGCAAGCTGCTTGAGGCGCCCGGCGCCGGGCAGAAGACGACGTCGTACACGTACGACTCGAACAGCCGCCTCACCAAGGCAGCGCAGGCCGGCGGCGCAACGAATGTCACGTGGACGTACACGTACGACGCGGCGGGGAACCGGCTCACCGCGACGCAGACTGGTGACAGCACGAGCTCGCAGACACTGACGTACAACGCGGTCGGGCAGATCACCTCGGCCGGGTACGCGTACGACGGGGTCGGGAACCTCACCCCAGCTCCGGGTGAGACGTTCACGTACAACGCCGCGCAGCAGCTGACCACGTCGACGAAGAACGGCGTCACCACCCGGTACGAGTACGCCGGCGCCGACATGAACAAGCTCCTCAAGCAGTCCACAGACGGCGGAGCGGAGTACGACTACACGTATGGCACCACCGACCAGCACGGCGTCCCCGTGATCACCAGCCGCACCATCGCCGGCACCGGGACGGCGTCCGTGATCAGCGACCCGACCACCGGGCAGCCGATGGACCTGCAAACCACCGACGGTGTCACGAGCATGTGGGTCATCGATGGGATCGGAAACCCCGCAGCAGCGATCGCCGACACCGGCGATACCGCGTACACCGTTTCGTATGACCCGTACGGCGCGGAAACGGTTCAGGGCGGCACGAGCGCGCAGTGGCTGCAGAACCCGTACGGGTTCAAGGCCGGGCTCCGCTCGTCCAGCTCCGATAACGGGCTGACGAAGTTCGGGTACCGGTGGCAGTCCAACCTCACCGGCGGCTGGCTCCAACGCGACACCCTCGACGCACCCCTCAGTCTCACCAACGCCAACCGATACGCATACGCCGGCGATGACCCCATCAACGGGGCCGATCCGGCTGGCCGATTCAGCGCTGACACGCAGGGAGCAATCTTGGGAGGGCTTACGACACTCTTTGTTGGGGCAGTTGGCTGCACTCTGGGCCCAATTGGTTGTGCCGCGGGAGCTTATGTCGGGGGCGTCCTCGGGTCTGGAATTGGCTCTGCGCAGACTGCCTACGTAAACGGCGAAGACACGCAATCCGCCTTCTTTACAGGGATCAAGACCGGGTTGGTGAGTGCATTGGTACCCGGTATCGGAGGCGCGCTTTACGGTGGAGTGAAGTACGCATGACCAAGAAAATCGCCCTGCGTGCATTCAGTGCTGTACTGGCCGCCATAGCAATTGCAATTCTGATTGGGCTCCTGATTTCAGTTGAGAGTTCTGACGTCCCAACCTTTCTCGTGATGGCTCTGGCGGCAGTTTCCTTTGGGGTCGCTTCGGTAACGGTGTGGCGACGATCAAGTCAGGATGCGGACAGACGGCGGCTATAAAGCATGCGGGTCATTGACGGCATCGGGAACGCTGCAGCGGAGATCACGGGTACCGGCGACACCAGCCGGGTCCGCCACGAGGAGCGGTGTCCGGATCACCGACACTCGCGCTCGGCTCGACGACCTCGTGATCCGGTAGGGTCGACGGATGAACCCGGGTGGAGGGATGCCCTTCGGTGTCTGGATCGTCATCGTGGTAGCGCTGGTTGCGGTAGGTGGGGCTCTCGCGATCTTCCGAGGCCGCCGCAGATGAACATCTGTTGCGACACAGATCGGGCTGTGGCATGAAGATCCTGCTGATCGCGATGTTCGTCGTGGGCGCAGTGCCGTTCGCAGCAGGCGTCGTCTACTGCGGTATCAACTTCCGTCCTGGGCGCGAGTTCCCGCCGCGGAAGTGGCCGATGGTTGTGATGGTCATCGGGTTCTTGCTCGCCGCCGCCGCTGTACTCACAGGGATGGCGACGAGCGGACCTGGCCTTGCGTAGCGTTCCGCGAGCGGCTCGCGACCGCAGGCCGTAGCCGACGCACCGGAGCCGTACCGCGCCTCCTGGCTCCCCCGTACGCAGAACGGCCGGCCCCTGTCGGAGCCGGCCGTCCTGCGGAGCGCAGGACCTACGCGGTGAGCACCGCAGCCGACGGATCGAAGTCCTCCGGCAGCGGCGGGACACGGTCCACCGTCGACGTGATGTCGACCGCGGAACCCGACGCCGCCGCGTCGCGGATGCCGAGCAGCACGTCGAGGACGTGCAGCGCGACCGCACCCGAGGCGCGCTCGGGACGGTCCTCGGCGATGGCGCGCGCGAGCTCGACGACCCCGGTGCCACGGCCCCAGGTGGAGCCGATCGCCTCGAGGGTCTCGGGCTCCTCCTGGCCATAGCGCCAGAGCTGCGACGAGCCCTCGAACGTGTTCGGGTCCGGCAGCGAGATCGTGCCGAGCGTGCCGTTGATCTCGACGAAGCCCATGCGCGGCAGCGCGTGCTGGAACGAGAACGTCGACTGGGCGGACTGCCCGCCGGCGAACTCGATCAGGGCGGCGTGGTGCGTGGGGACCTCGACCGGGAACGTCTCGCCGGCGCGGGGGCCGGACGCGATCGTGCGACGGTCGAGCGACTTCGAGGACACGGCCTGCACGCGGCTGGCGGTGCCGAACGCGTGCACGAGGGTCGTCACGTAGTACGGGCCCATGTCGAACAGGGGACCGGCGCCCTCGGCGAACAGGAAGTCCGGGTTCGGGTGCCACGCCTCGGGTCCGGGCACGTGGAACAGCGTCGTCGCGGTCAGCGGCTCGCCGATGTCACCGCGGGCGATGGCACGGAGCGCCGTCTGGATGCCCGCGCCGAGCACGGTGTCCGGAGCGGTCGCGACCCGGAGTCCCTTCGACGCAGCGGAGGCGAGCACCGCGGCGGCCGACTCGTGGTCGGTCGCGATCGGCTTCTCGCTCCACACGTGCTTGCCGGCGTCGATGATCTGCTGGTCGACCTCGGCGTGGGCCGCCGGGATCGTCAGGTTGATCACGATGCTGATGTCGTCGCGGGCGAGGAGCTCCTCGACCGAGCCGGACGCGCCGACCCCGTACTCCGCTGCCTGGGCCGCTGCGCGGTCGAGCAGCACGTCGGCGACGAACCGGACCTCGACGTCGGCGAACTTGGTCAGGTTCTCCAGGTACTGCGTGGAGATGTTGCCGGCACCGATGATGCCGATCCCGACACGGGTCACTTGTCGTTGTCCTTCAGCCAGGCGAGGGACTCGGTGATGCCCTCGAAGACGTCGCCGGAGTACGCGTCGAACTCGACGACGCGGATGGCCTGCGGCGCCGCGGCGAGGATGGCCGGGACGTCGACGTCGCCCTGACCGGCGGGGGTCTGGTTCTCGAAGGCACGCTGCAGCGCCTCCGGAACGACGAGTGCGCTCTCGGACGACGGCAGCGCGGTGAGGATGTCGCCGTCGACCTTGCCGTCCTTGACGTGGATCGCGACGACGCGGTCGCCGAGCGACTTCAGGACGGCGGGGGCGTCGGCGCCACCGACGGTCGCCCAGAAGGTGTCGAGCTCGAGCACCGTCTCCGGGCTGATCTGCGAGACGAAGTGGTCGTAGACCGTGCGGCCGTCGACCTTGTTCGTGAACTCCCACTGGTGGTTGTGGTAGCCGAACTTGAGGCCGCGCGAGGCTGCCTCGGCGGTGAGGACGTTGACGCGCTCGGCGATCTTCGCGACGTCGTCGGCGGTCTGCCAGCGGTCGGTCGGGATGAACGGGTCGATGACGGTCTGGATGCCGAGGCGCTCGGCCGCGTCCCAGATCGGGGCGGTGTCCTCGGCGTCGATCACGGCGACGTGGCCGGACGGGGCCTTGAGGCCGGTGGCGGCGAAGGCACGCTCGAGGTCCGCGGCACGCTCGACGAACGCGTAGGGCTCGACGTTCTCGTACCCGATCTCGGCGACACGGGCGATCGCCTTGTCGAGGTCTTCCGCGATGGCGTCGCGCAGCGAGTACAGCTGCACAGAGGTGGTGGGCA
This sequence comes from Curtobacterium sp. USHLN213, assembly GCF_037144815.1. NCBI lineage: Bacteria > Bacillati > Actinomycetota > Actinomycetes > Micrococcales > Microbacteriaceae > Curtobacterium > Curtobacterium sp. USHLN213. The sequence continues at coordinate 160,914 of NZ_JBBCYQ010000002.1, forward strand.
TTGCGTGAGGCTCCTTCGGTCCTGACTGGGTGTCGCGGCACCGGGTGTCGCAGCACCGGGTGTCGCAGTCCGTCGAGGAGCGATGCTCCACGGCGAGATCGATGACGACGCTACCCCAAAAACCACCCGGTGTGTAGTTTTTGCTGCGCTCCGTGACGCACGCCGCTGCATGAACGACACCTGTCGATGTATGCTCAGCCAGTCAAAACCGTGCGAAAGATGGTTTTGGACGGCAAAGCATCGACTCAAGGAGGCGTCATGAGCACACCCGAACCCGGCAGCCCGGCACTGCTGAACCCCGATGAGGGCATCACGCAACCGGTCAGCACGATGCGGGTGGGCATCGGCTACCAGATCGCGCTGTTCCTCGGACAGTTCGGCCTCTTCGTCGCGCTCATGGCACCGGTCTACGTGAGCATGCAGCTCAAGGCGCAGGCCCTGGTCGGGGACGACGCCGCGAACGTCATCGGCTCCGTCCTGCCGATCGGTGCGTTCGGCGCGCTCATCATGAACCCCCTGGCCGGCGCGCTGTCCGACCGCACCCGCACCCGCTGGGGCCGGCGTCGTCCGTGGCTCATGAGCGGTGTCGTCGTCTTCGCGGTCGCACTCGCCTGGATCGCCTACGCACCTGACGTGCTCAACCTGACGCTCGCGTGGCTGCTCGCCCAGCTCGCCGCCAACGCGACCCTCGCCACCCTGCTGGCGAGCTTCGCCGACAACGTCCCGCAGCTCCAGCGCGGCCGGTCGTCGAGCATCATCGCGCTCGCGCAGAACCTCGCCGTGCTCGCCGGCACCTACCTGTCGGTGTTCTTCGTCGCGAACCTGCCCGTGCTGTTCATCGCGCCCGGCATCCTGGCGATCATCCTGGTCGCCGTCTACGCGGTCGTCGCCCGGGACGAGCTGCCGACGTACACGCTCAAGAAGTTCACGTTCCTCAACCTCATCTCCTCGTTCTGGACGAACCCGATCAAGAACCCGGACTTCGCGTTCGCGTGGTGGTCGCGCTTCCTGATCATCCTCGCGACGTTCATGTTCACGACGTACCGGCTGCTCTACATGCAGGAGCACATCGGCATCGAGGACGCGAAGCAGGCCACCGAGGCCGTCGCGTTCGGCGTGCTGCTCTACACGATCGCGCTCCTGGTCAGCGCGGCGCTCTCGGGGTGGGCGTCCGACAAGCTGGGTCGCCGCAAGGTGTTCGTCGGCGGCTCGACGGCCCTCTTCGCGGTGGGCCTCGTCGTCCTCGCGCACGCCGAGACCGTGAACGGCTTCTACGTCGCCGAGGTCATCATGGGCTTCGCCTACGGGATCTACTCCGCGATCGACACCGCACTCGTCGTCGACGTGCTCCCGAACGCCGACCGTCCCGGCAAGGACCTCGGCGTCATCAACATCGCGAACGCGCTGCCCCAGTCACTCGCGCCGGCGATCTCGCTCTTCTTCCTGTCCATCGGCAGCTCGCACGCCGACAACTACGTCCTCATGTGCTGGGCCGCGGGTGTCGTCGCACTCCTCGGCGCCCTTGTGGTGATCCCCATCAAGCGGGTTCGATAGCCGGATGCACCAGCTCGGGGTCGACGAGGACCGCAGACAGCTCGCCGGGTGGCGGAACGCCATCGTCATCGCCTTCGCGATCGGTGGGGTGAGCCTCGCTGCGTGGGGTCCGCGGCTGCCCGAGCTCCGGCTCGAGCTCGGTGTGGACGTCGGGACCATCGGGCTCATGCTCGGCGGGGTCACGATCGGGTCCATCGGCGGCCTGCTCAGCGCGGCCCCGCTGCTGCGCCGAGTCGGCGGGCGCCGGGCGCTCACCGCGGTGGTCGTGCTGGTCCCGGTCGCGATCGCCGTCATCGGGACGGCAGCCGCGCTCCACTCCGTCCCGCTGGCAGCGGTCGGGTTCGTGGTCGCCGGCGCGGGCATCGGCTCGCTGGACGTGATGGCGAACGTCGAGGGCACGGCGATCGAGGCGCTCGCCGGTCGCACGCTGCTCCCGCTGATGCACGCGGCCTGGTCGGGAGGCGCGGCCCTCGGCGCCGGGATCGCCGCCCTCTGCGCGTGGCTCGGCATCACCCCGTCGGCGCAGCTCCTCGGTGAGGCCGTCGTCATCCTCGTGGTCGGTGTGCTCGCGATGCGGGGCATCCCGGACGGCACCCGTGCCGAGGAACACGACACGACGCTCACACCCCGGCAGCGACTCCGGCAGTGGGCACGAGGGTGGGCGGACGTCCGACTGCTCCTCATCGGGGTGGTCATGCTCGGCGTCGAACTCGGTGAGGGCTCGGCGAACAACTGGCTCGCCCTCGCCACCACCGACGGGCACGGGCAGACCGCGGCCGTCGGTGCGCTGTTCTTCACGGTGTTCGCCGTCTCCGAGGCGGCCACCCGCGTCTTCGCCGGACCCGTCGTGGACCGGCTCGGTCGAGTGCGGACCGTGCGGTGGACGACCGCGCTCGGCATCGTCGGCGCCGTGCTCTTCATCGTCGGCGGGAGCTGGTGGCTCACCCTCGTGGGCGTCGTGCTCTGGGCGGTCGGTGTCTCGATGGGCTTCCCGCTCGGGATGTCGGCGGCGGCGCAGAGCGGCCCGAACCCGGCGGCCCGTGTCAGCGTGGTCGCCTCGATCGGGTACTTCGCGAACTTCGCGGGGCCGCCCGTCATCGGTGCGATCGCGGAGCACGTCGGCGCGCTGAGCGCGCTCTGGCTGGTGGCGGTGCTGTTCGTCGCGGCGTTCGCCGCGTCCGGCTCGTTGCGGCCCGTCGTGCGCCGCGAGTGACGGAGGGACTGCGGGACGGGAGGCGCGGTGCGGGCCCGCACCGTCCCTCCAGGCCGTGCACTGGTCACGCTGGCTAGCGTGGACGGATGCTCGACGCCGCCTCGCTGACCTGGGACCCACCTGCCGGACGCATCACCGGCGTCGCGGACGGGAGTGTCGTCCGGGCCCTCGGCATCCCCTACGCCCGTGCCGAGCGCTTCGCCGTCCCGGAGCCGGTCCCCGCGTTCGCCGAGCCGTTCCCGGCGACCACCCCGTCGCCCGTGGCGCCGCAGCCGCAGGCGACCTTCGTCGACCAGCTGCTCCACCCGGTGGAGGGCCTCGTCGTCGACGAGCACTGCCAGCGGCTGTCGATCACGATGCCCGCAGACGCCCGGTCGGGCGAGCGGCTGCCCGTCATCGTCTGGATCCACGGCGGCTCCTATGTCATCGGCGGTGGTGACCTGCCGATCTACGACGCGCGCGACCTCGTCACGGAGCAGCGGGTCGTGTTCGTCTCGGTGACGTTCCGGCTCGGTGTGCTCGGGTTCCTCGGCGACGGGGAGACCGTCCCGGCGAACCTCGGGCTGCTCGACCTCGTCGAGGCGCTGCGGTGGGTGCAGGCGAACATCGCGGCCTTCGGTGGTGACCCGGACCTCGTCACCGTGGCTGGTCAGTCCGCCGGGGGCGACGCCGCGGCCCACCTCATGATCAGCGACGGAGCAGCCGGCCTCTTCCGGCGGGTGATCGTCCAGAGTGCACCGCTCGGGCTGTCGCGGGGTCGGGCGCGGATGAACCGGGCGATGGTCCGGGCCGTCGGAGCCGTGCTCCCGGACACCCCGCTCGACGAGGTGCTCGATCGCCAGGCCCTCGGCAGCCGGGCCGCCGCACCCTTCGGGTTGGCCGGAGGCATGCCCTACGGCACCCAGTACGGGTTCGCGCCGCTCCCGGCCGAGCGTGACACCGGGCAGGCCTGGCGCGACGCGGCTCCGGACGTCGACGTCCTGATCGGCTCCGGTGCGGACGAGACCGCGATGTACGTGCCGCTGATCCCCGGGCTGCGATCACTCGCCCGGGTGCGAGCCGTGCGACCGCTGCTGCGCTGGCTGCTCGTGCGCCCGCTGTCCGAGGTCATCTACGGGCGGGACGTCCGTCGGTTCGCCGCGCGGCACCGGGCCGCCGGTGGTCGGGCGACCTCGTACCGGCTGCACCGCGGCGTGGCCGTGCAGCCGACCGGGGCCGTGCACATGAGCGACCTGCCGCTGCTGCTCGGCGGTCGCGAGGCCTGGGCCGGCTCGCGCTTCGTGCCGCAGCGGGACTGGCCCGAGGTCGAGCGGCGCGGGCGGGCCTTCCGGGCGATCTGGGCGGAGTTCGCGCGGACCGGTCGGGTCACCGCGGCGGACGACGAGACGCTGACGTTCGACCGGGGCTGACGGGGCGCCGGGTACCTGCCCCTCTGGCTGGGCTGGCGCGGTGTGCCTCGTACCACCCCTGAACTGGCGACTCGCGGGGCCGCCGGGTCCCCCGGAGAATCGACGGCATGCCCGAGTCCGACGCCGACCTGCGCGCCCGCATCGTCACGGGCGCCATCGAGGCGTACCGCGCGTCGGACTTCCACACCGTCGGTCCCGCCGAGGTCGCCGCCCACGCCGAGGTCCCCGAAGCCGAGGTCCGACGCGTCTACCCGCTGTGGGAGCTCCTCGTCGTCGCCGTCATGGACCGGTGGAACAACGGCAGCCGTCGTGCGCTGTGGGTCGTCGCCGAGCGCTCGGGCGCGGTCGCGTACCTCCGCGCGCGACTCGAGGTCGGCCGGGACGACCCCGCACTGGTCCGACTCCGGGTCGCGTTGCTCAGTGCCGCCTCGAGCCCCGACCACCCCGCGGCCGGCTGGTTCCGCGGGCAGTACACCCGCTCGTTCGAGGACGTGACGCTCGCCCTCGTGCGGGACGTCGTCGCCGGACGGGAGCCGCGCGGCACCTCGCCCCGGCACGCCGCCGAGCAGCTCGTCGCCCTCTACGAGGGGCTGCAGCTGCAGTCGCTCCTGCGCGACGACGCCGATCCCCTCGCCGGGTTCGACCGCGCGGTCGCACGGATGCGGGTCGGCTGGGCGTCTGCCGCCGCGACCGTCTGAGCGGTCACGGGCCTGGTCGTCAGCAGTCCTTCCGGTAGACCCAGCGACGCGGCGTCGGGTGCGACACCTCGGTGAAGCCCGCCGCCTCGAACACCGACCGCGGCCCGACGAACATCGCGCCGCCGCCGTCCGTCGCACCCGGAGCCGGTTCGGTCGGGTACCCCTCGACCGCCGTCGCACCCGATCGACGCGCGTGGTCCACCGCCCCGCCGAGCAGCGCGCGGCTGACGCCCTGCCGGCGGAAGCCCCGCCGGACGACGAAGCACGAGACCACCCAGACCGCGGGGTCGTCGGGGTCCTCGTCACGCCCGCTCCACGGCACCTTCGCGCCGCGCAGCCGCACCAGCCCGGGCCGGGGTTCGACCGCCACCCACCCCACCGGCTCGCCGTCGCGGTAAGCGACCACTCCGGTCGTCGTGCGTGCCGCGGGGCCGTCACAGCCGGTCTCCCGGTGGAAGCGCTCGCGGCGTTCGTCGTTCGGCATCGCCCGGAACTCCGCTGCCGAGGCCTTGAACCACCGACACCAGCAGTGCGCCGGATCGCCGCGCTCGCCGAAGACCAGTTCGAGGTCCGTCCAGGCCGCCTCGTTCGCGGGCAGGCAGGTGATCGCGCCGAGGGGCGTCGGGGTCGAGGTCGTCATCGTCACCGTCCGGGAGAGCGTCGGTGCCGGTCACGGTAGTCCGGTCCCGGCGCGTCGGTCCTGGAGGCGCGGCGCGGCTCGCCGACGTCGGCGCACGCACCTGGCATGGTCGGCTGATGGAGTACACGGACTACGACACGCGGCTCGCCGCCTACGGCGTGATCACCGACGGTGACCGGGTGCTCCTCGCCAAGCTCCGGATCCCCGAGGCGGGGACGTGGACGCTCCCCGGCGGCGGGGTCGAGTTCGACGAGAGCGTCGAGCAGGCCGTCGTCCGCGAGATCCGGGAGGAGACCGGGTACGAGGCGTCCGTCGGGGAACTGCTCGGTGTGCGGCACCACATCGTGCCGGCCGAGCGCCGCATCCACGCGAACGGCCGGGCGATGAAGGCCGTGCAGGTGGTCTTCCGGGCGTCGATCACCGGCGGGGCGCTGCGTTCCGAGGAGGACGGCTCGACCGACGAGGCCGCGTGGATCCCGATCGCGGACCTGCCGCACCGTCGACACGGGCTCGTCGTGCCGATCGCCCTCGGCTGGGCCGGCGTCCTGCCCCGCTGACCCGCCCGTTCGTCAGCTCGCGAGCAGACTCACGAACGGCGCCGGCACGTGGTTCGGCACGGGTGGGCGCACCTGCCACCCGAGCGCCCGGAGGGCAGCTGCCGTCTCGGCCGAGAACTGCCGGGCGGTGGCGGCGGCTTCGTCTCGCCGCCAGAGCTTCCGGTACTCGTGCACGGCGCGCTCCCAGCCCGGACGAGCATCGACGCCGCACTCCGTCACCACGAACTCGACGACGTCCGCGAGGCTCGGCCGGAAGTGGGGGTCGCCGAGCGGGAAGTGCAGCGACGAGAGCCGTGCGGGGTCGCGACGCCCGGCCCCGCGGTCGCCGGTGCGCGACAGGAGAGCGCTGAAGGACCCGCGCTCGGCATGGAGGTGCCAGTGCGACGGGGGCGTGTTGGTCAGGGCGTCCTGGAACTCGAAGCGGACGAGCGGCTGCCGGTCGGTCGTGAGGAAGAGCGTGAACCGGCTCTCCTCCACTGCCAGCACGGCATGATGCGGGTGCCAGCGGTACCTGAAGAAGATCCGGAGCCGGGCGACGTGCTCGCCCCCCGCGTGGAGCATCGCGGCAGCACCGCGTTCATCGCCGGTTCCGAGCATGATCGAGTTGCTCGGTACCTCGTGGATGACGCTCAGCTCGGCGCCGTGGTCCGGCAGGACCGCGTCGAGCAGTACCTGAGCGCGATCGATCTGCAGCGTCGCAGCGTCGACGAACTCGGCGATCATCGGTCGCCCAACACGAACGAGATGTCAGCGAGGGCCTCACGAGCGCAGTACTCGTCTTCGTCGAGGTCGCGCCACGCCTCGACGGGGGCGAACTCGCGTTCGTCCAGGTTCCACTTGCGGTACAACTCCGCGCGCTCAGCACGCAGTTCGTCGCGATTGACGATCCGGATCTCCACGGCTCTCTCCTTCGTCGGGAGAGCGAGCGTAGGACGGCCACGCACGAGCGCGCGAGCTTTCTGCATACAGAATGTCGCGCGACTCCCGCTACTGCTCGAGGACGCTCAGCACGTTGCCCGAGGGGTCGGTGAACCACGCGATGAGCGGGCCGCCCTTGCGGTTCACGCCCTTCTCGTCGGTCATCCCCTCGTAGCGCAGGAAGGGCACACCCTTCGCCGCGAGTTCGTCCACGGCGTCGTCGACCGACGGCACCGGGAAGTTCAGCACCGTGAAGGACGCCGGCTCGTGCGCGGGACCCTTGGGGTAGACGAGCACACCGTGTCCGTCGCCGAGCTGCAGGAAGAGCATGCCGTGGTCCTCGGTGACCTCGACCCCCAGGACGTCCTCGTAGAACGCCTTCGCCTCGGGCACGTCACGCACCGAGAACCCGCTGAACGCCTTCGTCGCATCGACCATGCGGCAAGTGAACCACCCGGGACCGGTGTCGGCGCGCTCTGCCAGGATGAAGCCGTGCTCCCGCCCGAGATGTCCGTCGACGACGCGGTCGACCGCGCGATCCGGCTCGCCACGGACGGGCAGCGCGCCGTGCTCGGCATCGCCGGTGCTCCCGGTGCCGGCAAGTCGACGCTGGCACGCCGGATCGTCGCGGGGGTGGACGCAGCGCTCGGTGCCGGCGCCGCGGTGCAGGTCCCGATGGACGGGTTCCACCTGGCGAACACGGCGCTGGACGCCCTCGGCCGCCACGACCGCAAGGGCGCGATCGACACCTTCGACGGTGATGGCTACGTCGCGCTCGTCCGTCGGCTGGTCGCAGGCGACGAGGCCGTGGTGTGGGCACCCGACTTCGACCGGCGCGTCGACGAACCCGTCGCGGGCAGCATCGCCGTCCCGCAGCGCACCCGGCTCGTGGTGTCCGAGGGGAATTACCTGCTCGACGACAGCGGTCCCTGGGCAGCGCTCGCCGACCTCTTCACCGAGACGTGGTTCTGCGCCGTGGAAGACACCGTGCGCGTCGATCGTCTGGTGGGCCGGCACATGCGGCACGGCCGTGACCACGAGGCGGCCCGCACCTGGGCGGTCGAGGTCGACGGTGTGAACGCGGTGCGGGTCGCTCCCACGGTGATCCGCGCCTCCAGGACCGTGCGGACGTGACCACGAGACCCCAGCGACGACCACGACAGGAGCGACCATGACCATCGCACTCACCGGCGCGACCGGCAAGATCGGCGGCGCCGTGGCGCGCGCCCTGGCGGACGGCGGTGTGCCGTTCCGGATGATCGTGCGGGACGCCTCCCGGGCGCCGGAACTCCCCGGAGCCGAGGTCGCGGTCGCGTCGTTCGGCGATGCCGAGGCGAGCCGCGCGGCGCTCGAAGGCGTCGACCTGCTGCTCATGGTCTCCGGCGCCGAGGCGGTGGACCGTCTCGCCCAACACCGCTCGTTCGTCTCCGCTGCCGCGACCGCTGGCGTCCGGCACGTGGTCTACACGTCGTTCGTGGGCGCGGCGGCGGACGCGACCTTCACGCTCGGCCGCGACCACTGGGCGACCGAGGAGGCGATCCGGGCGACCTCGATGGCGCACACGTTCCTCCGGGACTCCTTCTACCTGGACTTCGTCGAGGACCTCGTCGGCGAGGACGGCGTCATCCGGGGGCCGGCGGGCGACGGGGCCATGGCAGCGGTCGCGCGAGCCGACGTCGCCCGGGTCGCGACCGAGGTCCTGCGGAACCCGGCGGCGCACCTCGATCGGACGTACGAACTGACGGGGCCCGCGGCGATCACCCTGCACGAGGCGGCTGCCACCGTGTCCGAGGTGCGTGGGCGCGAGGTCACCTACCACTCGGAGACGCTCGAGGAGGCGTACGCCTCGCGCGCGCGGTGGAACCCGGAGCCGTGGCAGGCGGACGCGTGGGTGAGTACCTACACGGCGATCGCCGAGGGGGCGCTCGCGCGGGTGTCGGGCGACGTCGAGCGGGTCACGGGGCGCCGGCCGATGTCGTTGCGCGAGGTGCTGCTCGCCGGCTGACGCGGCCCGCGCCGGCGGCGGCGGGTCGGGTGTCGAACCACGATTCCGACACCGAACCACGTGATCGGCGCGGTTCGATGTCGTATCCGTGGTTCGACCCCGACCGCGACCCCGCCGAGCGCGTCCCCGACCCCGACCCCGCCCACCGCGACCCCGCCCACCGCGACCCCGCGCGCGCCACCCCCGGCCGGGACCGCGGCGCCGCCGGCCCGCCCAGCCGGTCCACCGACCGGCCCGGCAGCCCGCACCGCCACACCGTCCACCCGATGCCCGTCACCGCCCACGGGTGCGCCGGCACCCGCGCCCCCGGGTCGACGTCGGCGACCGCCCGACATCCTCCCGCCAGCGCCGCCCGCAGCACCGGATCGGTCCGTGGCGCCCCGGCCTGCACCACGAGCACCCGGAGTCCGCCGGCGATCCGCTGCCGCACCTGCCGCGCCGTGAACACCGGCACCGTCCCCGAGAACCCGCCGTCGGTCAGCACCGGCAGCCCCGTCGCGTCGATCAACGGCGACGAGATGCGCCACGTGTCGGTCAGGAAGAGCGGCACGCTGTCGCGGTACCCGTCGAGGCGCCGCGCCGTCCGGACGAGGTGCCGGAACACGACCGGGTACGGCGCCGAGGACCCGCTCCACCAGTCCGGCCGGGAGACCCGGAAGGCCTCGGCCCGACCGTCCGGAACCCGCCATCGCGGGACCCACGAGCCGACCGAGGCGTCGCTCCCGCTCCCGTCACGTGCGGCGTCGAGCGCCTGCAGCGAGAAGGCCGCGGGGCCGGCGACGAGTGCGAGTCCGGCTGCGAGGGCGATCGCGGCCCGGGAGGCGCGGTGCCGGCCCGGCCCGCGCGTCCCCTCCCAGCGTGGTCGCCACAGGAACGCGACCACCGTCGCGAGCACGGCCGCGACCCCGACGACGAGGGCCGGCGTCGCGAGCACCGCCGGCATCGCGGCACCTCGGGCGAGGAACGCCCACCAGGCGAGCTGCGCGGTCGCCAGGAGCACCGGCACCACCCGGAGCCACGCCGACTGCGCCCGGACCAGGCCGACGGCGCCGCGCCACCCCAGGGCTGCGAGGACGGCGAGCTGCACACCGACCGCAGCGACGTACGCGGTGTGCGGCACCTTCGCCACCGAGAGCACGACGGCCGCGGTCACGAGCCAGACGGTGACCACGAGCAGCGTGGCCGAACCGGCACGGGTGTCGAACGCCCGACCGAAGACGCTGCCGACCCGTGTGCCGGTCCGGCGGACGAGGAGCAGGACGACGGCGAGCGTGACCGCGAACAGGGCTGCGGGGAGGAGCCAGGCGACCTGCGACGCCAGGTGCGGCTCGATGAGCTTCGTCACACCGCCCGGACCGCCGAGGCGTGCCGGCCGGGCGGCGGGACCCTCGGTCGTGCTGACGGAGCCGGGCACCGCTCCCGGCAGGAACCGGTCGATGCCGTTGTAGCCGAACACCATCGCGAACGGGCTGTCGTCGGTCGAGCCGTCGATCCAGGGCCGGGCGCCCGCCGGGGTGAGGGCCAGCCCGACCACCCACGCGAGCGACGCCGCGACCGACACCGCACCGAGGACCACCGCGCGACCGATCCGGGCGCCGGTGCCGAGCCGGGTGCCGTCCCGGCCGGCCGTGGCGACGAGCGTCCCGAGCACCAGTGCGGGCAGCACGAACCACGACTGCAGCATCTTCGCCTGGAACCCGACGCCGACCGCGAGCCCGGCGGCGACGAGCGGCCACCACCGGCCCGTGATCGCCGCCCGCTGCCAGCAGAGCAGGGCGACCGCCAGGGCCGCCGTGACCATGCCGTCCTCCATCGGGTGGGCGAACATCGACACGAAGATCGGCGTCGTCGCCGCTGCACCCGCGGCGACGAGCCCCGTCCCGACCCCGGCCCACCGGAGTCCGACGAGCGAGCAGGCCCACAGCGTGACCAGACCCTCGACGACCTGGGGGAGCGCGAGTGCGGCGGTGGAGTCGCCGAACAGCCGGATGCTGAGCGCCTGGGGAACGGCGAACCCGCTGAGCTTGTCGAGGGTCACCGTCGCCGAGGGGTCGAACGCGCCGGAGAAGAGCGCCGGCCACGACTCGGACATCGACCGGGCGGACGCCTCGTAGAACCCGGAGTCACCGCCACGGGCCAGGTTCCACCCGAGCAGCACGGTCATGCCCGCCGCGATCAGGAGCAGGGCGCAGCGTGCCGCGAGCGGCTGGTCCCGCCACCGTGCGGGTCGTCGAGTGTCCACCCTCCGGACCCTGGCCGCCCGGGATGACGGTGGACCGGGACGGTGCCGCCAGCTCGCCCCGAAGTCACGCGCGGCGCTGAGACGACGTGCGGGTGCGACCGGGCGGCACCAGCGGATCCCCGGTCGAGCCGGAACCTTGTCTCAGGCCACCCGTCGGGCCGCGAACGTCCCCACGATCCCGAGCGTCAGCACGGCGACGAGCACGACGAGCAACGGTGCCGTCCAGTCGCCGGTGATCCCGTGCAACGAACCGGCGACGAGCGGCCCCGCGGAACCGAGCAGGTACCCGCCACCCTGCACGAACGCGGACATCCGCCGCGCGTCGGCGTCGCTCGACACGATCCGGACGATCACGATGAAGATCACCGTGATGCCGCCGCCCTGTGCCGCGCCGCCGAGGACGGACCAGAGCAGCCAGAGCTGCGGCGCGAACAGCAGCCCGAGCGGCATCGCGAGCCAGAGGAACGCGACGAGGGCGATGATCGCGCGCGGACGCCACTTCGCCGCGAGCACCGGGACACCGAGCGCCCCGACGACCGCGAGGATCTGGAACACCGACGAGCTCGCCCCGGACGACGCCTTCGAGAAGCCGATCTCGTCGTGCAGCAGCGTCGGGATCCACGCGGTGAGGGCGTAGTACGAGAACGCCTGGCCGCCGAACGCGAGGGTCAGCCCCCAGGTGATGAGCCGACGAGCGGGGCGCACCTGCGCGGACCCCGCACCGCCGTCGACCGTCCGGATCGCACCCGTGCCCAGGACCTGGTCGATCGGCCCCGTCTCGACGACGGGCTCGGACGCCGTCGGACGGCGCCACGCGGCCCGGGCGCCGACCGCGTAGGTCCAGGCGAGACCGGCCACCACGGCGAACACCGCCCAGACCGCGATCGCGACCGGCCAGCCCCAGCTCGCAGCGATCGGCGCGGTGCCGAGCGAGGTGATCATCGACCCGACGTTGAGCGCGGACGTGTACACACCGGTGACCAGGCCGACCCGCTCGGGCGAGGTGTCCCGCCGGATCACGACGGGGATCACCACGTTGCCGATCGTGATGCCGATGCCGATCACGGCGGTGCCGACGAGCAGCGCCGCGGACGACGGCATCGAGCGGACGACGGTGCCGACGAGCACGATGACGAGGGAGAGCGACACCGCGCGCTCGGGGTCGGCCTTCGCGATGACCCAGCTGGCGAACGGCGTCGCGAGCGCGAAGCAGAGGACCGGGATCGTCGTCAGCAGCCCGGCGACCGTCGCGGTCAGGCCGAGGTCCACACGGACGTCGCCGATGACCGGGGCAGTCGCGACGATCGGCCCGCGGAAGTTCAGCGCGATGAGGACGATGGCGGCCGGCAGCAGCCAGGCGGCACCGCGCAGTCCCGCCGCCGCCCGGCCGCCCGCCCCGGTCGTCACGAGGACGGCAGCAGGATCGGGAGCAGGTCGAGCGGGGTCGCGGCTTGCGCGATGGTGCCCTCGGCCTCGGCGGGGGAGCCGTAGCCCCACTCGGCGAAGATCGTCGGGACACCGTGCACGGCCGCCCCCTGGACGTCGTGCAGGCGGTCCCCGATCAGCACCGGACGGCTCGTGTCGAACCCGCGGGCGTCGAGGCGGCGGAGCGCTTCCTCGACCACGTCGGCCTTCGACGAGCGGACCTCGTCGTCGCTGGCGCCCGTGATGATGTCGATGTCACCGGTGAGGCCGTAGTGCTCGAGGATGTACGTCGCCGGCGTCTCGGGCTTGCTCGTCGCGGTCGAGATCGGCAGCCCGGCATCGTGCAGGGTGCGCAGGACGACGTCGATCCCGGGGAACATCGCCGAGTCGAGGGCGCCGTGCGAGAAGTAGTGCTCGCGGTAGACGGACAGCGTGTGCTCGGCCTGTTCGGCGTCCATGCCCATCGCCGTCGTGAAGGTGTCCATGATCGGCGGGCCCACGAACGACAGCAGCGTCGCGTGGTCCGGCACGGGGACCCCGACCTTCCGGAACGTGTGGGTGAGGCTCTCGAGGATGCCCGGCGCGGAATCGCTGATGGTGCCGTCGAGGTCGAAGAGGATGGCGGAGAACGGGCTGGTCATGTCCCACTCAGCCTAGCCGGGGCCCTGGCGGCGACCGCCCGGCGGGCGCGACGGCACCGGCGGACGCGAGCCGCGCCTCCAGTCCGACCGCTCAGAAGAGGCGGGTGTGGCCGCCCTCGATGCCGCGCATCGCGTCGTAGTCGAGCACGAGGACGCGGATCCCGCGGTCCTCGGCGAGGGTCCGTGCCTGCGGCGCCACCGTCTGCGCGGCGAGCACACCCTGCACCGGCCGCAGCAGCGGATCGCGGTTCATGAGCTCGAGGTACCGGGTGAGCTGCTCGACCGCGTCGATGTTGGCGTTCCGCTTCATCTCGACGGCGACGCTCGCCCCGGCATCGTCGCGGGCGAGGATGTCCACCGGGCCGATCGCGGTCATGTACTCGCGGCGGACCAGCGTGTGGCCGTCGCCGAGCAGCTCGATCTGCTCCGCGAGGAGCTGCTGCAGGTGCGCCTCGACGCCGTCCTTCACGAGGCCCGGATCGACGCCGAGGTCGTGGGACTCGTCGGAGACGACCTCGTACAGGGAGACGATGAGCTTGTCCTGCGTCTTCTTCTGTGTGACCGTCCACACCTGCGTGATGCCGGCGCTCGACTGCTCCTCGTCCGGCTCGGTGATCTCGATCGAGCACGGCGGGCTCATCCAGTTGAGCGGCTTGTAGCTGCCGCCGTCGGAGTGGACGAGCAGCGAACCGTCGGCCTTCAGCATGAGCAGACGGGTCGCGAGCGGCAGGTGGGCTGAGAGCCGGCCCGCGTAGTCGACGGAGCAGCGGGCGATGACGAGACGCACCCGGAGAGCCTAACCGGCGTCGCGACCGCCCGTGGTGCTGTCGGCGCTCGTGGCCGCGTCGGCGCGCTGGGCCTGGAGGCGCGGCTCGCCCCCGCCGTCCACGTCGCCGCCCCGGCGGGTCGGCCGGGCGGCGGCGCCGCGCTCACGGGCGGCACCCGACGCGAGTCCCGCCGCGATGATGAACACGAAGACCACCAGGAGCGCACCGAGCAGCCCCACGTGCTCGCCGAGGAACCCGATGAGCGGCGGTCCCGCGAGGAACGCCACGTACCCGATCGTCGCCACGGCGCTGACCCGAGCGGCGGCGGTCCGGGGGTCGTCGGCCGCGGCGGACATGCCCATCGGGAAGCCGAGGCTCGCCCCGAGACCCCAGAGCACGACGCCGACGATCGCGAGCGGCACGTTGTCGATGAAGATGAGCATGCCGAGGCCGACGACCGCGACGGCGGCGCTGATGCGGAGGATCGGCACCCGCCCGAACCGGTCGATGAGCGGACTGCCGGCCACCCGGCCGACGGTCATGGCGGCGAGGAACACCGTGAGGACGGCGGCGCCCGCGGCGTTGTCGAGGCCGTGCCCGTCGATCATGGCCAGCGGCAGCCAGTCGTTCGCCGAGCCCTCGGCCAGGGCCATGCCGAGCACGATCACGCCGATGAGCAGGGTCGACGGCTGGGCCCAGACCTGCCAGCGGCTGACCGGCGTCGGTACCGGGCTGGTGTCGGTGGCGACGTGCTCCTCGAAGCGGTGCTCGTCCTGGAAGCGCGTGACGGCGACGAGCATCGCGGCACTCGTGACGACGACGAGGACGATGAAGTGCCACGCGACCGGGACCTCGAGCGCCTCGGCGAGGGCTCCGAGGCCGGCACCGGCGAGCGTGCCGAGGCTGAACGCGGCGTGGAACAGCGGCATGATCGTGCGGCCGCCCGCCTTCTCCGCCGCGGCGCCGGACACGTTCATCGACACGTCGCACAGGCCGTTGCCGAACCCGAACGCGATGAGCGCGATCCAGATGGCGGCGAAGCCCCACCCGAGGCTCACCGCCAGTCCGGCGAAGACCATCCCGAGGGCCAGGCACGCTGCGGCCACCTGGACGCCGCGGCGAGCCCCGAGCTTCGCGACGATGTGCCCGGCGAAGGTCAGGCCGCCGATCGAGCCGACCGCCATGCCGAGCACGAGCAGGCCCATCTCGAAGGTGCTCGCTCCGAGGGAGTCGCGGACGCTCGGGATCCGGCCGAGCCAGGTCGCGATGTCGAGGCCGGACAGGGTGAACACGACGAACACCGCGGTGATCCAGGCCCGTGTCGAGGGTGTGGTGCGGGCGGACGTCGTCGTCATGGTGGTCCCATCGTGCTTCGCTGCTGTCTGCCGTGCGTGTCGCGGCTCGGTCGAATCGATTCGACCGCTGTTTCCGGCTACGCTAACGGGCGATGGACGAACCGGCAACAGGACCCGGCGCGTCGCGGACGGAGCACCACCGCGAGGACGCCGCCGATGCCCCGCGCGCCGGTGCGGTCCCGGCCGGTCCCGTCCCGGTCCGCCCCCGCCGTCCCACCCTCACCGCCGTGGCCCGCGCTGCCGGCGTCGCGCCCTCGACGGCCTCGCTCGCGTTCAGCGGCAGCGGCCCGGTCTCCGAGGACGCCAAGGCCCGCGTGCTGGCCGCCGCCGCCGAGCTCGGGTACGGCGGCCCGGACCCGCGTGCCCGTTCGCTGCGCCGCGGTCGCTCCGGCGTCATCGGCGTCGTCATGGACGAGCGGCTGAGCGATGCCTTCCGCGACCCGGTGAACGTCCTGACGCTCGACGGCATCGCCGAGGTGGCCGGTGCCGCCGGTGCCTCGCTGCTGCTCGTCCGCAGCCCCCTCGACGACGAACAGGGCGCCGTCCCCCTCGTCGACGCCCCCATGGACGCCGTCGTCCTCGTCGGCTGCAACGTGCGGATCGACCCCGCGGTCGCCGTGCTCCGGCGCCGGCAGATCCCCGTCGTCGCGATCGAGGCGGACGACATCGAGGGTGCGGTGCCGATCCAGCTCGACAACCGCGAGGCCTCCCGCCGCGCGGCCGCCTTCCTGCGCGACCTCGGGCACGAGGCGGTCACCGTCGTGTCGCTGCCGCTCGACGGTGCGCACCGCCGCGGGCCGATCGACGCCGAGCGCGAGGCCGCCGGCATCGCCTTCACGTCCCTCGAACGCCTGCGCGGGGTCCGTGGGGTCTACCCCGACTCGGTCGCGATCGAGGCTGCAGGCAGCTCGGTCGAGGAAGGCCGGATCGCCGGCACCGCGCTCTTCGCCCCCGACGGGCCCCGGCCGACCGCGGTCATCGCGCAGAGCGACGTCCTCGCCGTCGGGGTGATCTCGGCCGCGCTCGACGCCGGACTCCGTGTGCCCGAGGACGTCAGCGTCGTCGGGTTCGACGGCATCACCGTGGACGACAGCCTGTTCCACCGCACCCGCATCCGGCAGCTGACCACGCTCGTGCAGCCGTTCGTGCAGAAGGGGCAGGCGGCGGCCCGTGCTGCCCTGGCGATGCTCGAAGGGGCCGAGCCCCAGCCGGCGGCGTTCCGCTCGGAGCTCCGCATCGGTGACACGACGGGGCCGCCGCGGGCGGAGGGGCCGGCGGACGGGAGCCGGCACTGAGGTGTCCCGCGGGCTACGCTGCACACGAGGCTCGACCGAGAGCCTCGTGACCGATGGGGGCGCTGCGTGTTCTTGACCTTCCTGGTCCCGGTCGTGCTCGTGCTGGTCGTCGTGATGATCGTGCTCGCAGCGCGGGGATCGATGCAGAAGAGCCCGCTCCAGGAGCAACAGGACGCCGAGGCGCGAGCACGACGCGCTGCCAAGCGTGCAGCCCGCGAAGCAGACCGCGAAGCCGACCGTGACTGACGGCCGGAGACTCGTGACGGCTGGGGTCGTCGTCCTCGGGATCGGCTTCGTCGCGACGGCCGCCGGGTCGGTCTGGGTGATCCTCAGTCCGATCGGCGGGGGCGTGAACTTCGGTGCCGCGGCGGTGTACCTCGGCGGGATGCTGTGCGGCGTCGTTGGCCTCGTCCTGGGCATCGCCGGACTGGTCGCACTCCGGCGGGGACGAGCGCGCTAGCGTCGCGCCTCGGTCGTCGGCTGTGCTGCAGTCGGTCGGAGGTCGTGCCGCCGACGTTCGCGTCTGCGGTGGGCCGCGACGACGAGCAGCGTCGACACGGCCGTCACGGCTGCCACACCGATCACCTGAGCGGTCACGGGCCACGGGAACAGGTACGGCACGAGCAGTTGGGCGAGACCCGACGTCCCCGCCACGAGCAGCGTCAGGATCAGCACGGCGGCCACGTCGCCCGTGACGCTCGGACGGCGCCGACCCAGCCACCGGTCGGGCAGGCCCGCGAGTGCGCCCGCGGCGAGTCCGAACACGAACACCGCCGCCGCTCCGCCGATCATCGCCGGCGTCATGATGAGGATGAACGGCAACGCGGCGGGGGAACGCTCGACGACGGCACCCACCACCACGCTCGCGGTCGGCACGACCACGACGGCCGCCGCTCCCGCCCACGCCGTCGTCATCGGGAGGACGGCGAGCAGGGTCCGGCGTGTGCCCGTCGCCTCGGTCTCAGTCGTGGTCGTGGTCGTGGGACCGGGGGCCTCGGCGGGGGAAGACACCCGATCACCCTAGGGTGCGACCCGTCGTGCCGGGCCAGCCTCGTCGCAGGGGACGGCGTCCAGTACGATCGTGCGATCCTGCTCGGACCGTCCGCGCCGGAGCGGTTCGAGGGTGGGGTGCTGTGGGGCTCGGGAGACGCGATCCGGATGCGAGGACGACGGCAGCCTCGGGGTCGCGCGTGAAGCGCAGCATCGCCGTCGGCCTGGTGATCGCGATGTCGGCGGCGGTCGTGATCGGAGCGGACGCGATCGGCGGATCGGCGGGTACTGCTGATGCGTCCGGAGCTCCGCGGCTGGTGGTCACCAAGGTCACCGCGAGCAGCACCACCACGTCGACACGCACCACGGTGCGCACGACGCTGACGGTCAAGAACACCTCGGTGGCGCGCAAGCCGGCGGCCGACGCGTGGCTCTCCCTGACGGCCGGGAGCAAGCGGTACACGCTCGGACACGTCTCGGTGCAGTCCCTCGCTGCCGGTGCGAGCGCGACGATCCACGCGACGCACACCGCGCCTCCTCGTGCGCCGGCCGGGAAGTACGCGGTCCTCGCGTGCACGGGAGCGTTCTCCCTGTCGAAGTGCGGCACCTCGGCCACGAGCGTCACCACTGCCCGCGCGACCCGGGCACGTCCCGACACCGGCGTGATGCTCGACGTGGCTCGTGCCTACTACCCGGTGGCGCTGATCGAGCAGTACATCGCGCTCCTCGCTGATCACGGTGGTCGCTTCCTGCACCTCCACCTCACCGACGACCAGAACGTGGGCATCGAGAGCGAGGTCCTCGGCCAGACCCTCGCGAACGCCGATCTCCGGGACGGCGTCTACACGAGTCGGATCACCGGTCGGCCGTTCCTCAGCGCGGCGCAAGCACGGGAGATCTCCCGGTACGCCGCGCAACGAGGCATCGCGATCGTTCCCGAGATCGACACCCCCGGCCACATGGCTGCGGCGTTCGACCTCCTCGAGGCCGGACACGGCAAGCAGTGGGTGGACCGGATCCGGTCGGGCGAGAGCGAACTCGACACGTCGGCGCCCGGGAGCTCCGCGTTGGCCGCACGACTCCTGCAGGAGGTCACGCGGACCTTCCCGTCGAGCCGCACCGTCCACATCGGCGGCGACGAGTGGGGCGGCGACGTCACCGCCGACGAACGCGTCCAGTGGTTGAACACGATGGCCGCGGCCGTCGGCAACCGTGCGGTGTGGGCGTGGAACGACGGGATCGACCGGGCTGCGCTCGGGCGACTGGATCCGCGTATCCACGTCACCTACTGGAGCTTCGACGGCGACACCGAGGACGCGACGGAACGCCGCGAGCGCCGCGAGCGACGGGCGGGTGCGAACGACCTGTACGCCGCGGGGATCGACCTGCTGAACTACGACTCGTACTACCTGTACGAGGTGCCGACGGACCTCGATGCGGCCGACAGCGAGTACACCGTCGCCGATCTCCGCGAGCACTGGTCGCTCCGGGCCTGGGACGGGGACTCGGGCGCACGTCTGGCGGGTCCGATGTCGGGGGCGGCCGTCGCGATCTGGGGCGAGGACCTCGAAGCACCGCCCTCCGACGCGCTCCTGCGCTGGAGCGCCCCACACGTGCTCGCGATGATCGAGACCGCCGGCTCGTAGGTCCGTGGGTGGACCTCCGGCTCACCGGCCGTGCCTCCGTCGTCCGAGCGGACGGCTACCGCAGCAGTTCCATCGCGGCTTCGGTCCCCGTAGTCCGCAGCGTCCAGTGCGGGCGGACGAAGTCGTCCCGGTTCAGCCGGACCCGGACCTCGTCCACGACTTCGTCGTCGCGGGTCTGCGCACGAGTCACACCGTTCATCAGGTAGCCGAGCTTCTCCGAGACCTGCAGCGACGGGTGGTTCCACGCCGCCGCGCTCGACTCCGCCCATTCGGCACCGAGATGGTCGAACGCGAACAGCAGGAGCGCCGCCCGCATCTCCGTGCCGAATCCGAGGCCCTGATGAGGCCGCGCGAGCCAAGAGCCGCTCTCGACGGTCTTCCGTGCCGCGAAGCGTCGGCCGTGGAGTTCCTGCACGCCGATGGGTGTGCCGTCGTGGAGCACCGTGAAGCTCACGCCCCATGCGGTGCTGGTCACCCCCGACCGGAGCTTCCAGTGGTACTGCGCGAGTGAACGAGCCAGGGCGTCCGGTTCGGCGTCCGTCCACGGGACACCGAACGGCATGCGAGCGGGATCGTGCACGCCGGACAGGGCTGCGTCGACGAGGCCCGGGAGGTCGTCATCGCGCAGCGGCCGGAGCTCCAGCCGCGGAGTGGTGAGCCGCAATCCGAACAGCGGCCAGATTCGCTCGAGGTCCATCGTCCCACGGTACGAGTCGCCGACGGCAGGTTACGGGCTCCATCGACGCACCCCGAGCCCCACCACCGCCACGAGGTTCACCGCGCTCCCCACGAGGAACCCCGTCGTCCCCCCGGCCACCCCCGCGACCGGCCCGAGCACCGCCATGAGCACCGCCCCGACGACGAACCCGGCCACCGACGCCAGCGCCACCTGCCGCGACCGCCCCGCCGCCAGCAACAGCGCCGCCGGCACGAGCCCGACGGTGAACACCCACACCCCGACCATCAGGTACCGCAGGTCCGCCACGGCCGCAGCGCCCTCGGCCGGGTAGACGATCGGCAGGAACCACCCGGCGAGCAGCGCCACGAGGCCGAACACCACGGCGGTGCCGGCAGCGAAGCCGACCACCAACAGGACGGCCCCGCGGGACCGCAGCGACCCGCCGTCCGTCCGATGCGCGAACGCCGGCACGAGCACCTGTCCCAGCGCCTGCCCGAGCATCGACGCGGGGGTCGCCAGGGTGAACGCGGCCGCATAGACGCCGGCGTCGTGGGCGGAGACGGTGACCTGTGCCGAGATCATCGTCAGCTGGAGCAACCCGTTCGAGGTCACCACCGCGAGCACGTTCCACCCCGCGAACCCGAGCACCCCGCCGACGGGTTCGCGAGCAGCAGGCCCGAACCCGTTCCCCCGCGGCCAGCAGGCGACGGCGAAGACGGTGTACCCGATCGCGAGCGGCAGCAGCACGAACGGCTCGAGCCGGGCGACGCAGGCGAGCACGAGCAGCCCGAGCGCGAGCACACTCGTCACGCCGTCCCACAGCGCGACCTTCGGAGCACGGCCGTAGCCGAGCTGCGCTCCGCGGGCGTAGCAGTACAGCCCGTACCCGACGACGACCGCGACACCACCGAGCACCGTGCCCGGGCCGTTGCCCCACGCGAGGGCGATCGGCACGGTGACGGCGGCGAGCACCAGGGTCGAGACGAGCATGGACAGCCCGAGCAGCCGGTTCACCGCGGCGTCGGAGCGTCGTCCGCGCAGCGCGATCGCCAGGTACCGCGAGGCCGTGTTGCCCGCGGCGTTCGGCCAGAGCAGGGCGACGAAGACCGAGAGCGACAGGAGCGCGGTGGTCTGCCCGAGGGTCTCGGTACCGAACACCCGACCGACGACGACGGTCACGAGCAGCTTCGCGACGCCCTGCACCCCGATGCCGACGGTGGCGAGCGCGGCCGACGACGCGACGGACGAGGCCGCGGCCGGAGCGGGAGCCGGACGCACGCTCACCGCGCCAACGCCTGTTCGACCCACCCGCGCCGGTGCGCCCGCACCCCGAGCGTCACCGCCCGCACCCCGATGTACCCGAGCGCGAACGCGGCCCACAGTCCCGCGAGGGTCCCTCCCGCCCACCAGAGCAGGGGCAGGTACACGACGAGGTTCACCCCGCCCGCGATCGCCAGGTACCGCGCGTCCCCGGCGCCGATCAGCACCCCGTCGAGCACGAACACGTACCCCGCGACCGGCATCCCCACGGCGATGAGCACGAGGACGACGGGCAGCGCGCCACGCACGGCGGACGAGTCGGAGAACACCGGCCCGAGCACCCCGCTCACGGCGAGGGTCAGCACCCCGAGCAGCACACCGCCGGCGATCCCGAGCAGGACGAGCCGCCGCGTCACCAGCCGCACCCGCGCCGGGTCCCGAGCCCCGAGCCCGTGTCCGACGAGTGCCTGCCCGGCGATCGCCAGGGCGTCGAGCGCGAACGCCAGGGTGGAGAACACGGTCAACCCGACCTGGGTGGTCGCGAGCCCGGTCGTCCCGAGCCCCGCGGCGGCGCCGACCGTCGCGAGCATCGCCACGCGCAGCGAGGCCGTCCGCAGGAACAGCCAGGCACCGGACCGCAGCGCCCGCGCGACGCCCGAGGCGCCCGGGCGCAGTGGAGCCCCCGACGCACGCGCCGCGCGGACCGCGATCCGGACGTACACGATCGCCATCGCCCACTGCACGATGACGGTGCCGGCGGCCGACCCCTCGACGCCCCAGCCCGCGCCGTAGATGAGGACGGCGTTGAGCAGCCCGTTCGCGACGAACCCGACGGTGGCGACGACGAGCGGCGTCCTCGTGTCCTGCAGTCCACGGAGCAGCCCGGTCGAGGCGGTGACGACGAGGATCCCGGGCAGCCCGACGAGCGACACCGTCAGGTAGGCGGTCGCCGCCGCCGACACGTCGGCCGACGCACCGAACAGGTCGACCAGCGGTCCGGCGAGCGGCCAGCCCACGAGCGCGAGGACCACGCCCAGCACGAGCGCGAGCCACATCCCGTCGATGCCGGCGTGCACGGCCCCGCGTCGGTCGCCGCCGCCGAGCGCGCGGGCCACGGCCGGGGTCGTCGAGTACGCGAGGAACACGAGCAGCCCCGTGACGGTCTGCAGGACGGCGCCGGCGAGGCCGACGGCAGCGAGGGCCGTCGCACCGAGGTGCCCGACGAGCGCGGTGTCGGTCAGCAGGAACAGCGGCTCGACGACGAGCGCACCGAGCGCCGGCACCGCGAGGCGGACGATGTCGCGGTCGACCGCGCGCCGCTCGGTGGTCACTGCGGGTCGCGTCGGTCCGGGCACCGACCCATTCTGGCGGCGATGCGGACCACGCGTGGTGCGCGCACGCCCGGACCGGTGACGGGTCGGACGGGAGGCGCGGGTCGGCGCCGACCCGCGCCTCCCGTCCGGCGGGTGCCCGCGTCAGTCAGCGCGCGGTTCGGCGGGGACCCCGCCGGTGGCGGCGTGGGCCCCTTCCGGCACCTCGGGCGTCGCCTCGTCGGTCCCGCGGGCACGGCCCACGAGGTCCATCACGTGGTAGACCACGATCGCCGCGACCGTGCCGAGGATGATCCCGCCGAAGCTCGCCTGACCGAACGAGAACGTGAAGTCGGCGATGCCGATGATGAGCGCGATGCCCGCGGTCAGCTGGTTCTTCGGCTTCGCGAAGTCGACGCGGTTCTCGACCCAGATCCGGATGCCGATGACGCCGATGAGCCCGTAGAGCGCGGTGGTCGCTCCGCCGAGGACCCCCGGCGGGACGGACGAGATGACGGCGCCCACCTTGGGGGAGAGGCCGAGCAGGACGGCCACGATCGCGGCCACCCAGTACGCCGCGGTCGAGAAGACCCGGGTGGCGGCCATCACGCCGATGTTCTCGCCGTAGGTGGTCGTCGCCGAGCCACCGCCGACGCCCGCGAGGACGGTGGAGATGCCGTCGGCGAAGAGTGCTCGCCCGGTGAGCGGGGTGAGGTCACGACCGGTGAGCTGTCCGACGCCCTTCACGTGGCCGACGTTCTCGGCGATGAGCGCGAGGACGACCGGCACGAACGCCAGGTAGATCGCGAGCTGCGACGGGTCGAACGCCGGCGCGGTGAACTCGGGCAGACCGATCCAGGCGGCCTTGCCGACGGCGTCGAACGAGACCTCGCCGGCGATCAGTGCCGCCAGGTACCCGACGACCACGCCGATGACGATCGACAGGCGCCCGATGAGCCCCTTGAAGAGCACGGTCACGAGGATGATCGCGGCGAGGGTGATCACCGCGACGACCGGGGCCTTCGTGAAGTTGTCGCGGGCGGCCGGGGCGAGGTTGAAGCCGATGAGGGCCACGATCGCGCCGGAGACCACGGGCGGCATGAGGCGGTCGATCCACCCGGCGCCGGCCAGGTGCACCACGGCGCCGACGGCCGCGAGGAGCACCCCGACGACGATGATCCCCGACAGGGCCAGCGGGATGCCGCCGATCTTCGTCGCGGCGGCGATCGGGGCGATGAACGCGAAGGACGAGCCGAGGTAGCTCGGCAGCCGGTTGCCGGTGATGAGCAGGAACAGGATCGTGCCGATGCCGCTGAAGAGCAGCGTCGTCGCCGGCGGGAAGCCGGTGAGCAGCGGCACGAGGAAGGTCGCGCCGAACATCGCCACGACGTGCTGCACGCCGAGGCCGATCGTCCGGCCCCAGGTGAGGCGCTCGTCCGGCGCGACGATCGTCGTCGCGGAGACGGTCGCGCCGTCCCCGTGCAGCTTCCACGGAAGTCCCATGGGGTCGACGCTAGCGGCAGTCCACCGCTCGTGACGATCCCGCCGAGGATGTCCGTCGCTCCGTATATGGTGTGTGACGTACCACACGAGGAGCGCTGCCCATGTCGAAGTCCGTCCGATCCACCCCGCACCGGCGGATCGCCGCCTGGTGCGCCGCGCTCGCCGTGGCGTTCTCGCCCGTCGTCGGCCTGACCGGTGCCGTCGCCGCACCGGCCCACGAGCGGACGGCCTCCGCGGCGGACTTCACCGCGCAGGTCCGCTCGATCGAGCACGCCACCGGACGCGTCGAGCTGACCGGGACCGGACCCACGGGCGGCAGCGTCGCGATCGCGGTCGACGGCGCCGACACCGTCTGGACCGAGGTCCGCGACGGCGTGTGGAGCGCCGGACTCCGGGTCGGCCCCGGGCCCCGCGTGCTGCACGTGACGTCGCAGGTGACCGGCGAGACGGTCGACCTGCCCGTCGAGGTGCTCGGGCTGCTCCCGCCGACGTGGGTCCCGACGATCGATCCGTTCACCCGCACCATCACGCTCGAGGGCAGCGGGGTGAGCCGTCCGGCACGCTACGTCGTCACCGACGACGGCGAACCCGTCGCGGACGTCGTCGCCGAAGCCGGTGCGCCCTGGCGCGCGGTCCTGCGCGACCGCGCCCCCGGCCGACACGACATCGTGGTGGAGCGCGTGTTCGACGGCACGGTCAACGGCATCGGCCGGGACTCGTACGAGCTCTCCGGAGCGGCCGAGGTCGGCACCGCTTCGGCCTCCCGCGAGACCCGGCGCACCACCCTCGCCGGACGGGCGCCCGTCGGCACGACGCTCCGGTTCGCGGACGCGTCGGGGCCGGTCCTCGGTGCCGACGGTGAACCGGTCGTCGCCACCACCTCGACCGACACCACCTGGCGCGCGGAGCTGCCCTTCCCCGAGACCGTGCGGTTCCACCGGATCACGGTCACGACGTTCGACGACGGGACACCGATCGGGACGACGGACGCCCTCGTCACCGTGCCGATCGCGATCACCGGTTCGGTCGAGGAGCTCCCCGACGGCTCCGTGCGACTCTCCGGCACCGGCGAGCCCGGCGGCGTGGTGGCGCTCGAGACCGCGAGCGGGACGCCGGTGGACGGAGCCGGCGGCCGACCGATCACCGCCGCGATCGGTCGCGGCTGGGAACTCGTCGTCCCGCGCGCGACGCTGCCCGGGGACGTCGTGGTCGCCCGGCAGCGGGTGCAGGGGGTCGAGCAGGGTGCGCTCCGACTCGTGCTGCCGAGGCTCCCGGTCCGCCCCGCACCCGAGCACGGTCACGGCCCCGGCGCGGGTCCCGGCGTCTCCACCGGCAACCACCGGGCCGCACCGCAGGTCACCGCGGGCCGGATCACCGCCGTGCCCAGCGGGCGGCTCGCGTACACGGGTGAGGACCCCTCGGTGCCGCTCGGCGTCGCCGGGGTGCTCCTCGCAGCGGGGCTCGGCGGGCTCGCGGGAGCGCGGGCACTCGGGCGCCGGGGTGCCCACCGTGGCTGACACCGCTCGATCAGGGCGACGGTGGCTATCGTTGACCGCATGACCGACGTCGCAAGCACCTCCGGGATCCACACCGACGAGCTGGACGCCGCGGTCCGCCCGCAGGACGACCTGTACCGCCACGTGAACGGCTCGTGGATCGCATCGACGCCGATCCCCGACGACAAGGCACGGTACGGCTCGTTCACGGTGTTGGCCGAGGCCGCCGAGATCGCCGTGCGGGACATCATCGAGCGCTCCCAGCAGGCCGCGCCCGGCACCGAGGACCGCAAGGTCGGCGACCTCTTCACCTCCTTCACCGACGAGGACCGGCTCGAGGCCCTGGGCACCGCGCCGATCGAGCCCCTGCTCGCCGAGATCGCCGCCGTCGACTCGGTCGACGACGTCATCCGCATGGTCGGACGCTTCGAGCGCCTCGGCCTGCCGAGCTTCCTGCAGCTCTTCGTCGACAACGACCCGGGCGACCCGGAGTCCTACGTGGTCTTCCTCGAGCAGTCCGGCCTCGGGCTGCCCGACGAGTCGTACTACCGCGAGGACCGCTTCGCCGACATCCGCACGAAGTACCGCGAGTTCGTCGCCGCGATGTTCCCGCTCGCCGGCTTCGAGGACGGCGGCGACCGCACCGAGCACGTCATCGCCCTCGAGACCGCACTGGCGTCGAAGCACTGGGACAACGTCACCACCCGCGACAGCCAGAAGACCTACAACAAGCTGCCGTGGGCCGAGGTCGCGGCGCTCGCCGACGGCATCGACCTCCGCCTCTGGTGGGAAGCGATCGACGCACCGGCCGGCGCCTTCGAGACCGTCGTCGTCCGCGAACCGTCGTTCGTGACCGGTCTGGCGGAGCTGCTCCGCGACCAGCCGTTGGACGTCTGGAAGGACTGGCTGCGCTGGCAGGTGATCCGCGCCTCCGCGGCCTACCTGACGAGCGCCTTCTCGGCGACGAACTTCTCGTTCTACGGCACCGCGCTCACCGGTGCGCCCAAGCAGCGCGAGCGCTGGAAGCGCGGGGTCTCGCTGGTCGAGGGGGCCATGGGCGAGGCCGTCGGCCGCATCTACGTGCAGGAGCACTTCGACGAGACCTCGAAGGCGACGATGGACGACCTCGTCGCGAACCTGGTCGAGGCCTACCGGCAGAGCATCACCGCCCTCGACTGGATGACCGACGAGACGCGTGCTCGGGCCCTCGACAAGCTCGACAAGTTCACGCCGAAGATCGGGTACCCGGTCAAGTGGCGGGACTACTCCGCGCTGCCGGTGTCCGCCGACGACCTCATCGGCAACGTCCGCGCCGTCGCGAGCTTCCAGGTCGACCGCGAGCTCGGCAAGATCGGCAAGCCGATCGACCGCGACGAGTGGTTCATGACCCCGCAGACGATCAACGCGTACTACAACCCCGGGTTCAACGAGATCGTGTTCCCGGCGGCGATCCTGCAGTTCCCGTTCTTCGAGGCCGGGCGTGACGCCGCCGCGAACTACGGCGCGATCGGTGCCGTCATCGGGCACGAGATCGGGCACGGCTTCGACGACCAGGGCTCCCAGTACGACGGCGACGGCCGGCTCGAGAACTGGTGGACCGAGGCGGACCGCACCGCGTTCGAGGAGCGCACCAAGGCGCTCATCGCGCAGTACGACGCGCTCGTCCCGACCGAGGTCCCGGACGGCCACGTCAACGGCGCCCTGACGATCGGCGAGAACATCGGCGACCTCGGCGGGCTGTCGATCGCGTGGAAGGCGTACCTGCTGTCCCTCGACGGGCAGGAGCCGCCGGTGGTCGACGGCCTCACCGGTGCCGAGCGCTTCTTCCTCAGCTGGGCGCAGGCCTGGCGGATGGCGATCCGTCCGGAGGAAGCCGCCCGTCTGCTGAGCATCGACCCGCACTCGCCGACCGAGTTCCGCTGCAACCAGGTGGTCCGCAACATCGACGTCTACTACGACACCTTCGGCGTGACCGAGCGGGACGCGATGTACCTCGACCCGGCCGAGCGCGTCTCGATCTGGTGATGGCCGAGCCGGACGCGGCTCCGTCGTCGGAGTCGGGAGCGGCTCGCCGGTCGCGGCGACGGCAGCACGCCGGCGGGGCCGACGGGCGTGCGCGCGGGCGGCACCGCGGTGGTGCCGACAACCGGTTCGCCGCGACGCTGCAGGCGCTCGGCGCCATCGCACGGGACGGCGCGTCTGTCAGTGCCTCGGTGATCGACACCTCGACGGGCAAGGCCCTGCTGGCCGTGGACGACACGCTCGTCCAACCGGTGGCGAGCCTCGGCCGCGTGCTGCTCCTCGTCGAGGTCGCGGCGCGGCTCGAGGACGGCGGGCTGCACGGGGACCGGCTGCAGCGCATGGCGCGCGACACCGCGACCGGTGCCGGGCTCTGGCAGTTCCTGCAGGAGCCGACCATGCAGGTGTCCGACCTGGCGACCCTCGTCGGTGCCGGTGCGGACGCCTGGGCGATGAACGCGCTGCTCTCGACCGTCGGGATCGACGCCGTCCGCGAGCGCGCCGAGTCGCTCGGGATCGAACGGACCGCCCTCATCGACCGGGTGCGGGACCGTCGCGGGCCGGACGACGCTCCGGACGCCTCGGTCGCGCCGACGGGCGAGCTCGCCTGGCTCATGCGGGGCCTGGCACTCGGCGAGGTCGTCGACGAGGCGGTGTCGAACCGGGTGCTCGGATGGCTGTCCCTCGCGTCCGACCTCAGCCTCGTCGCGGGGTCGTTCGGGCTGGACCCGCTCGCGCACCGCGCACTGGACCACGGGTTGCAGGTCGTCTCGGCGACCGGGTCGAG
Organism: Curtobacterium sp. USHLN213; assembly: GCF_037144815.1. NCBI lineage: Bacteria > Bacillati > Actinomycetota > Actinomycetes > Micrococcales > Microbacteriaceae > Curtobacterium > Curtobacterium sp. USHLN213. Next base: position 189,323 of record NZ_JBBCYQ010000002.1, read on the forward strand.
CACGGGCGTGCGGGCCGAGGCCGGGATCCTGCGCGGGCCCGGGTCGTCGGTGAGCTACGCCGTCACGGTGACGTTCGACGACGACTCGCTGCAGCGGCGGCTGGCGGTCATCGACGCCCTGCGGACGATGGGCACCGAGGTGCTCGAGACCGTGCACGAGCCCGCGGCCCGCTGAGCGTACCCTCACGCTCGTGACCAAGTACCTGATCTCCTTCGACGAGGGCACGATGGTGTTCCCCGTGGCCGACTCCGGTCAGCGGAGCAGGACGAACGAGCGGAGCGGAGTCGGCACGACGTCGTGCACCTCGACGAAGCCCCGCGACTCGTAGAACGCCCGCTGCCCCGGTTCGGCATCGGTCGTCAGCACGGTCTGGCGCACGTGTGCGTACCGCTCGAGGACGCCGTCGAGCAGGGCCCCGCCGATGCCGGCCCGGTGGTGCTCGGGTGCGACGAGGACGTCCTGCACGTACACGATCGCCACGCCGTCGGACACGGTCCGGACCATCCCGACGAGCGAGCCCGTCGCGTCCCGGGCGGTCAGCACGAGGTGGGACCCGAGGACCGCGGCGACGAGGGTCTCCGGGTCCCGCGTGTACGCCGTCCACCCGACGTCGCGGTACAGCGCCAGGAGTTCGTCCCCGCCCGGTCGTTCCTCCGCGATCACCACCACGGTCCCATCGTGGCAGACGTCAGTCGGCGGCCTGCCCCGCGGGGACGAAGGCCTGCACGTCGAGCTCCGTCACGTCCTCCGACCGGCACGCGGCGAACGCGGTGTACGGGACGAACAGGGACTCCTTCGACCCGGGCGGGTACACCCGGAAGCCGTCTGGCGAGGTGGGGTCGCACGTCGACTCCGGGTAGTTCTCCGAGTTCGTGACCTTGAGCGGTGCCACGGCCTCCTGCCCGGAGGCCAGCGTGACGGTCGGGTGGGGTGCCGCACGGTCGAGCGTCGCCGCGTTGCCGATCTGCGTGCCGTTCGTGTCGCCGACGAAGGACACCCCCGGCCAGCCCTGCAGCGTGCAGGTCGACGACCCGGTGTTCCGCAGGACGAGGTGGACGTACGTGCTCCCGGCAGCGCCACCGCTGCCGGCCTCGATGCTCCCCGCGAGCGAGGACGTCGCGCACGCCGAGGACCCTGCACCCGAGGAACCACCTGAGGAACCACCCGAGGAGCCGCCGGACGATCCGCCCGACGCGCTCGGCGACGACGCCGAGCCGGACGACGCGGACGAGGGCGTCGGTGCCGACGTCGGTGTCGCCGTGACGGTCTCCGTCGTCGTGGCCGACGGGGTCGTGGCGCCGCCCGACGAGCAGCCGGCGAGCAGACCGACGGCGACGATGCCGACGGCGACGAGCAGTGGGGAACCAGCGCGACGTTGCATGAGCCAACGCAACCACCGCCCCGGGGTACACGACTCGGGTGGCGCCCAGCCGCCCCGAGGACACTCCAGGGCACGCGCCAACGCACGAGCAACGGAGGTCGACATGGCAGGGAAGCACGAACAGGCACGCGGCGACGAGGGCCGGTCGGACGGCGTCGAGCCCCGTGCCGGGTCCTTCACGGACAGCGAGATCCCGGGCGAGCCCCCCGTGGCGTCGAACGAGCCCGCGGGCGAGTTCGTCTCGAGCGACATCCCCGGCGAGACCCGTCCCGAGGGCGGCGACGGCGAGGGCGAGTACGTCGAGTCGGACATCCCCGGCGAGGCCGAACCCACCCCGGACGGCGAGGTCGGGCACTACACCGACCGCGACCAGGTCTGACCTAGTCGATCAGCTCCGCCGCCACGAGGCGGCGGAGCGTCTCGACGCCCGCCGGCGGGCACCGGTCCGCGTCCGCGGAGGTGACCCACTCGACCTCGTCCACCTCTGCCGAGGCGACCGGCGTGGCGGAGTCGAGCGCGCCTCCTGGACGGACCAGGAACAGCGCCATCGCGACCATCGTGCCCGGGGCCTGCCCGTGCGCCGGCTCGGTGACGGTGCCGAACGGCTCGACGTCGTCGGCGGTCAGCCGCAGGCCGGTCTCCTCGAAGGCTTCGCGGACGACGGCCTCGACGTCGCTCTCGTGCGGCTCCGCCTTGCCCCCGGGGAGGTACAGGACGTCGCGCATCCGCGCGCGCACCATGAGCACGCGGCGGTCGCGCACCAGCAGCAGCGCACTGACACGCAGGGTCGCGGGGTGGCCCTGGAGGCTCAGCTCGCGTCCGCCTCGTCGGTGCGGTCGCGGTCGATCCGCTCGGGCGCGGTGCGCTCCGCGAGCGGCACCACCGGCGACGGCAGCTCCGCCTCGGGCTCGGGACGGACACCGAAGAGGGCGTCGAGCGCCCCGACGAACTCCTCGCCGCGACCGGCGCGACCGAGTTCGCGAGCGCGCACCGAGGGACGGTGGAGCAGGACGCCGACGAGGTGCCGCAGGGCGCGCTCGGTCTGCTCGGCCGAGGCGTCGTCGCCGTCCGCACGACGCTTGGCGCGGTCGATCTCGTCGTCGAGGATGTCGAAGACGTGCTTGCGGAAGGCCACGAGCGCGGGCGTCGTCGACTGCTCGAGGGCCTGGGCGCGGAAGCGGGACACGGCGTCCTCGACCATCGCGCGGGCCTCGGACTCGGCGTTCAGCTCGGCGATCGGGGCGTGGATGCTGATGGTCTCGAGGTCGAGCAGTTCGACGCCGTCGACGTCGGCCGCGTCGGGGTCCACGTTGCGGGGGAGTCCGAGGTCGATGACGATGCGCCGGACGCCGTCGTCGAGGTCGGCCGGTTCGACGACGGGGACCTCGCTCGAGGTGCAGGTGATCACGACGTCGCTCGAGCCGATGGCCTGGCGGAGGTCGTGCGCGGCGACGAGGTCGTGCTTCGCGGCGAACCACGGTGCCCGGCCGGAGGGGGAGAAGACCTGGATGGTGTCGGCGCCGCGGTCGCGCAGGGCGGCGATGGTCGTCGCGGCGTAGCTACCGGTGCCGATCAGGAGCACGCGGGTCCGGCCCCAGTCGGTCACGCGGGAGGACGCGAGCTCGAGGCCGAGCCGCACGAGCGACCGGCCGGCGGCGCCGATGCGGGTGCGGGTCTTGACGCCGCGGGAGGTGTGCGCGGCTTCCTGGAAGAGCCGCTCGAGGTCCGAGGTGGTGGTGCCGTTCGAGCGGGCGTCCTCGAGCGAGCGGCGGACCTGCCCGGAGATCTCGGTCTCGCCGACGACGACGGACTCGAGGCCGCTCGACACGGCGAAGAGGTGCTGGACGACGTCCTTGCCGCCGAGGACGTTGACGGACTCGAGGACCTCGGCGGGGTCGAGGTCGCTCGCGGCGGCGACGGCGTCGACGGTGGCCGAGACGGCGGAGTCGCGGTCGTCGCCGGCGATGTCGAGGTAGGCCTCGAAGCGGTTGCACGTGGCGAGGACGACGGCCCCGTCCAGCACGTCGGAGTCCGTGACGAGACGGCTCGCGGCGGTCGGTGCGCCGATGCTCAGTCGCTCCAGGAGATCGAAGCTGGCGTTGCGATGCGACGCCGTGAGACAGATGAGCACGTCTTCCATGGTAACTCGCGTTGCGCCCGGCTCCCGTTCCCATCGTGCGTGCTCGGGATACGTTCCGTTCGCCGATGGGAGAATCGTGCGGTGACCGACGCATCCTCGACCGCCCTCCCCGCCTCGCACCCGCTCGTCTCCGGGCGGACGTCGGGCTCGCCCCTCGTCCGGGCACTCCGCGGCGACCGGCCGGAGACCCTGCCGGTGTGGTTCATGCGTCAGGCCGGCCGGTCCCTGCCGGAGTACCGCGAACTGCGCGTCGGCACGGCCATGCTCGACGCCTGCCTCGACCCGGCGATGGCGTCGGAGATCACGCTGCAGCCGGTCCGTCGGCACGGGGTCGACGCCGGCATCTTCTTCAGCGACATCGTCGTGCCGATCAAGCTCGCGGGCGTCGACGTCGAGATCGTCCCCGGACGCGGGCCGGTGCTGGCGTCCCCGATCCGCACCCCGGCCGACGTCGACGCGCTGGGCCAGCTCGACGCGACTGCCCTCGCCCCGATCACGGACGCCGTGGCGCGCACGGTCGAGCAGCTCGGCGACACCCCGCTCATCGGGTTCGCCGGGGCACCCTTCACGCTCGCGGCCTACCTGGTCGAGGGCGGACCGTCGAAGGACCACATCCGCGCCCGGACGCTCATGCACTCGGACCCGGAGACCTGGTCGCGCCTGCTCGCCTGGGCCGCCGGGGTGTCGGGGGCGTTCCTCCGGGCCCAGGTTCTCGCCGGGGCCTCCGCCGCACAGCTGTTCGACTCGTGGGTGGGCTCGCTCTCCCGCGAGGACTACGTCACCCGCGTCGCACCGCACTCGGCCGACGCCCTGGCCCACGTCGCCGACCTCGGCGTCCCGCGCATCCACTTCGGCGTCGGCAGCGGCGAGGTCCTGCGCGACATGACGACCTTCGGCACGGACCGGGTCGGCGTCGACGCGGTCGGCGTCGACTGGCGGCTGCCGCTCGACGAGGCCGTGCGCCGGGTCGGCACCGGGGTCACCGTGCAGGGCAACATCGACCCGGCGATGCTCTCCGCCCCGTGGGAGGTGCTCGAGGCCCACGTGCGCGACGTCGTCCGCCGCGGTGGTGCGGCCCGGGCGCACGTCGTCAACCTCGGGCACGGTGTGCCGCCGGAGACCGATCCGACCGTGCTCACCCGCATCGTGTCCCTCGTCCACGAGCTCGGGGACGGGACGGCCGCGGCGACCGGAGCGCGGGCGTGACCGACGTCGTCGTGGTCGGCGGCGGGGTCGCCGGACTCGTCGCGGCGCGGGACCTGGCGAAGGGCGGCGCGCACGTCGTCCTCGTCGAGGGCTCCGGCGTGCTCGGCGGCATGGTCCGTCGGCACACCGTCGCGGGACTCGACCTCGACATGGCGGCGGACTCGTTCGCGACCCGCAACGACGCCGTCGGCCGGCTGGCGATCGAACTCGGCCTCGGCAACGAGGTCACCACGCCGGACCCGCGCGGTGCGTGGCTGATGACCCGCGACGGCCGGACGTCCCCGATCCCGCAGACCGGACTGCTCGGGATCCCGGGGAGCCCGATGGCGGCCGACGTCCTCGCGGTGGTCGGGCAGAAGGCCGCGCTCCGGGCGCAGATGGACTCCCTGCTGCCGTCCCTGGTCGGGTCGAAGGCGCCGTCGCTCGGTGAGCTGGTCCGGAAGCGCATGGGCGAGCAGGTCCTCGACGACCTGGTGGTGCCGATCGTCGCCGGCGTGCACTCGACGCACCCGGACGACCTCGACCCGGACCGGGTGGCTCCCGGGCTCCGGGCGGCGCTGCTGCGCGAGGGGTCCCTCGCCCGCGCGGTCCTCGCCCTCCGTGCCCGCGCGACGGCCGGGTCCGCCGTGCAGGGCATCCGCGGCGGCACCGTGCGGCTCGTCGACGAGCTCGTGGCCGACATGGAGACCTACCGGGTCGACGTCCGCCTGCACACCCGGGCCACCGCGATCGAGGAGCACGCGGTCGAGGTCCGCACCGACGACGGCGAGACCGAGCGACTGGTGGCCGAGCACGTCCTCGCGTCGACGGCGGACCCCGCCCGCACGGCCGGACCCGTGCGCACGGGCATCGAGCTCGTGACGCTCGTGGTCGACCAGCACGAACTCGACGCGGCGCCGCGCGGTACCGGGATGCTCGTGCACCCGGACGCACCCGGGGTCCGGGCGAAGGCGATCACGCACGCGACGGTGAAGTGGCCGTGGCTGGCCGAGGCGGCCGGGGGCCGGCACGTCCTGCGGCTGAGCTACGCGACGACGGACGCGGGGGTCGCGGCGACCACCCCTGGAGCCGTGGCCGACGCGGTCGAGACCGGGAGGAGCCTCCCGGTCGACCCGTACGACGCGATCGGTACCCGCGCCGCTCAGGACGCCTCCGCCCTGCTCGGCGTGCCGATCGCGCCGTCCGCCGTGGTCGGTGCCGCACGTGTCCGGTGGCACGGGCCGGACACGACCGCCGCGGGGCTCGCCGACGGGGTCGTCGGGATCGGCGAGGCGTCGACGGGCCGGGGGCTGGCCGGCATCGTCGCGGCCGCACGGACCGCCGCTGAGCACATCCTGGATTCCTGAGCGGACCGCACACTGGGAGAGGGCTACTGTTGCAGGAACGCCGGACGTATTCCGTTCGGCGCATGACCACGCACACTGACCCAACGGAGGAATCGCACATGCGAGGCAAGCTCCTGTTCGTCGCCGGCGCCGCTCTCGGGTACGTCCTGGGATCGCGAGCCGGACGGGCGCGGTACGAGCAGATCAAGACCGTCAGCGGCAAGATCTGGAACAGCAACGGCGTCCAGAAGGGCGTCCACGTCGCCGAGGAATTCATCGCCGACAAGACCCCCGACGTCGCCGAGTTCGTCGGTGAGCAGACGAAGAAGGTCGTCCGCAAGGTCGGGCAGAAGAAGGACAGCCAGGCCTCATGACAGACACCCGCGACCGCAAGCCGCGTTCGCTGTTCGGCCTGGTCGGCGACGTCCCCAAGCTCGTCAAGGAGCTGGTGACGGGTGAGCTGAACCTGCTCAAGGCCGAGATGCTGACGAAAGCGAAGATCTTCGGCCTCGCCGCGGGTCTGCTCGTGGGCGCGCTCGTCATCGTCCTCTACGCGATCGGCGTGCTGCTGACCGCCGCCGTCATGGGGCTCGCGACCGTGATGCCCGCGTGGCTCGCAGCACTCGTGATCGCCGTCGTGATGCTCATCGTCGCCGGCATCCTCGGCCTGCTCGGCTGGAAGCGCCTGAAGAAGGGGCTCCCGATCACGCCGAAGCGCACCATCGACAGCGTGAAGAACGACGTCAACGCGGTGAAGGGCCTCGGCAAGAAGCCGACCCCGCCGACCCAGTACGGCACCCGCAAGCCCGACGTCGGCGGCCGCTTCTAGCGACGACCGCCCCGTCCACCACCCCACACCCCGGAGGACCCACGTGACCGATCAGCACGACGACCTGGCCGACCGCGTCGCGTCGACCCGCGCCCAGCTGTTCGACACCCTCGACGCGATCGAGGACAAGCTCAACGTCCCGAAGCAGATCGGCATCGCCGCGTCGAAGGTCAAGCGCGGGATCGACGAGAAGCCGGTGCCGTACCTGGCCGGGCTCGCAGCGGGCGTGGCAGTGGTCGGGGGTATCGTCGTAGCGGTGCTCCGACGGCGGTAGCGCTCGCCGTCGAAAGGGGAGCGGCGTCACCTTTGTGACCGATAGGACAATGGACACATGAGTTCCACCGTGCCCACGCACGACGCACACGAGACCTCCCCCGACGGCATCGACCCCAACATGCTGACGGCCTACGGCCTGTGGGCCGTCTTCCGCCGTCCGCTCGGGCCGATCCACACGGTCGGCGACGACGCGGTGGCCGAGCTCGACGCCGTCATCGCCGCCGCTGCCGAGCGCGGCGTGACCATCCGCGGCTTCTACGACGTGTCCGGCTTCCGCGCCGACGCCGACGTCATGGTCTGGCTGCACGGCGACGACGCGCAGGCGATCCAGGCGGTGCTCCGCGAGATCCGCCGCACGGCGCTCTTCCAGGACGCCGAGCCGGTGTGGCACGCCATGGCGATGCACCGCGAAGCCGAGTTCAACAAGCGGCACACGCCCGCCTTCCTGCGCGGCAAGGAGCCAGAGGCCTGGATCACGGTCTACCCGTTCGTCCGGTCCTACGAGTGGTACCTCCTGCCGGAAGAAGAGCGCTCGAAGATGCTCCGCGACCACGGCATCGCCGGCGCGAAGTACCGCCGCGTGCTGACGAACACGATCGCCACCTTCGCGCTGAGCGACTACGAGTGGATCCTGCCGCTCGAGAGCCCGGACCTCGTCGACCTGGTCGACCTCATGCGCGACCTGCGCTACACCGAAGCCCGCATGCACGTGCGGGAAGAGGTGCCCTTCTTCACCGGTCGTCGCGTGACGACCACCGAGCTGCCGGAGGTGCTCTCGTGACCGACACCAGCATGATCACGAACGGTCAGGCCGTCCTCGCCGCGACCCCCGCGGCCGCCGACGGTCCCGAGCACGTCGAGGTCCCGGTCGCGTACGACGCGATCCTGCTCGCCGGCTTCGGCGGACCCGAGGGCCAGGACGACGTCATCCCGTTCCTGCGCAACGTCACCCGGGGCCGCGGCATCCCGGACGAACGCCTCGAAGAGGTCGCCCACCACTACCGGCACTTCGGCGGCGTCAGCCCGATCAACGCGCAGAACCGTGCGCTCAAGGCCGCGCTCGAGGCCGAGCTGGCCTCGCGCGGCATCGACATGCCGGTCCTCTGGGGCAACCGCAACTGGGAGCCCTACCTCGAAGAGGCCTTCACCGAGGCGGCCGACAAGGGCTACAACAAGCTCATCGCGATCGCCACGAGCGCCTACTCGTCGTTCTCGAGCTGCCGCCAGTACCGCGAGGACTACGCCCGCGTGCTGTCCGAGACCGGTCTGATCGACACCATCGAGATCGACAAGGTCCGGCAGTTCTTCGACCACCCGGGCTTCGTCCGCCCGTTCGTCGACGGCGTCCGTGACGGCATGGCGCGTGCGATCGCCGAGAACGACGGCCTCGACGTCGCGACCGAGCTGCACGTGCTGTTCTCGACGCACTCGATCCCGTCGACCGACGCCGCCAAGTCCGGCCCCGACTACCGGGGCTTCGACGAGCACGGCGCGTACGAGGCCCAGCACCTCGCCGTCGCGCAGGTCGTGCTCGACCAGGCGTGGGCGGAGCTGCTCGAGCAGCCCGAGCACGCGTCGCTCCGCGGCACGAGCACGCCGCCGTGGAAGCTCGTGTACCAGTCGCGCTCGGGCCCCCCGACGCAGCCGTGGCTCGAGCCCGACATCAACGACTACATGAACGAGGAGCTCAGGGGCGGCCAGACCCGTGCCGTGCTCATCGTCCCGCTCGGCTTCGTGAGCGACCACATGGAGGTCATGTGGGACCTCGACGAAGAGGCCACCGAGACCGCTCAGGAGCTCGGCTTCTGGTCGGTGCGCACGCAGACCCCGGGTGTCGACCCGGCCTACGTCTCCGGTCTGGTGGACCTCGTCCTCGAGCGTGTCAACGGCACCCCGACGAGCGAGCGCCCGCACCTGACCGACCTCGGTCCCTGGTACGACGTCTGCCGTCCGGGGTGCTGCGAGAACGTGCGCGCCGGGTTCAAGCCCGCCGCCGCCGGACTCGCCCCGTGACCGACGCGTCCGCGCCGACCGGCAGCCCCGACGGCCCGACCCCGATCCGGCTCGGCACCCGTGCCAGCCGGCTCGCGGTCGCCCAGTCGCAGGACGTCGCCGACCGCTTGGCGACGGCGTCCGGTCGACCGGTCGAGCTCGTCACGGTCACGAGCGAGGGCGACACGAACCGCGCCTCGCTCGCGAGCCTCGGCGGCACGGGCGTGTTCGCCAGCGCGCTCCGCGAAGCACTCGTCGCGGGCGAGGTCGACGTCCTCGTGCACTCCCTCAAGGACCTCCCGACCGCGCCGTACCCGGGGCTGACGATCGCCGCGGTGCCGAAGCGTGCCGACGCCCGAGACGTCCTCGTCGCCCGGAACGCCGCGACCATCGAGACCCTGCCCGAGGGCGCGAAGGTCGGCACGGGTTCGCCCCGCCGCGTCGCGCAGCTCAAGGCCAAGCGGCCCGACCTCGACGTGGTGGACATCCGTGGGAACATCGACACCCGCCTCGGACGCGTGGACGACGACCTCGACGCGGTGGTCCTCGCGGCCGCCGGACTGACGCGCATCGACCGGCTCGACGCGGCGACCGAGCTGCTCGACCTCGGCTTCTGGCCGAGTGCCCCCGGGCAGGGAGCGCTCGCGATCGAGACCCGCGCGGACGAGACGGACCGGAACCTCCTCGCGGCCCTGCGGAAGATCGAGCACGCGCCGACCCGACTGACCGTGTCCGCCGAGCGCGAGGTGCTCGCGAAGCTCGAGGCCGGGTGCTCCGCCCCGATCGGTGCCACCGCGATCGTCGACGCCGAGATGCTCCTCGTCTCCGCGACGGTCTACCGGCCCGACGGCTCCGAGTACCGCACCGCATCGCACGCCGCCGTGCTCGACGGCTCCGCACAGGACCGCCTGACCGAGGCACTCAAGCTCGGTGGCCGGGTCGCCGCCGAACTGCTCGAGAACGGTGCGGCCGACCTGGCGGACCTCGCGACCCCGGCGGAGTAGGCGGTCGCCACGCACCCCGACGTCAGCACCGCGGACGCGGCACGACAGCCGGTCGTCCTGGTCCCGCGCGGCGGGGCGTGGGGTGACCGGGTCGCCGCGGCCGCTCGCGAGCGTGGGCTCGACCCGCTCGTCGTCCCGCTGATCGTCGACGCGGCACCCACGGATCGGTCCGCCCTCGAGGCTGCGGTCGACCGGTTGATCGCGTCCGGCGGGTCCAGGAGGCACGACGCACCACCGCCGGCCGGGTCCGGTCCGCCGTCGGCGAGCGGGCAAGACACGCCGTCGGCGAGTGGGCAGGACGCGCCGTCGGCCGGTCGGCGAGCGGGCGGAACCGGCCGCCCGGCCGCGTCGACCGGGCCGGATCGTGCCCATTCGGGACCCGCGACCGACGGCACCGCCCGCACCGGCGGCACCGCGCGTACCGGCGGCACCGACGGCACCGGCGGTACCGACGTGGCCGGGTACGCGTGGATGGTGGTGACCAGTGCGACGGCCGTGCGGGTGGTCGCGGAACGGGTGGCGCGCCTCCCGTCCGACCTGCGGGTGGCGGCGGTCGGCGAGCCGACCGCCCGTGCCGCGCGTGCTGCGGGCTGGGTCGTCGACCTGGTGCCGTCCGAGTCCTCGGGCGCCGCGCTCGCGCACGCGATGCCGGACACCTCCGGCACCGTCCTCTTCCCACGCTCGGACCTCGCTGCCCCGACCGTCGTCGACACCCTGCGCGCCCGCGGGATCGACGTGGACGACGTGGTCGCGTACCGTACCGTGGGGACCGGCGACGAGCCGGTCGTCCTCGACTCCCCGCCCGCTGCCGTGCTCGTGACGAGCGGCAGCATCGCTCGCGAGATCGCCCGGCGGATGACCCCGCTCGACCCCCGCACCGTGGTCGCGTGCATCGGACCCGGGACCGCTGCCGAAGCCCGCGCCGCCGGCCTGCCCGTGCACGCGGTCGCCCGGACCCGATCCGCAGAAGCCCTGCTCGACGCCGTCGTCGAGTCCCTGAACCCCACCGCCCCGAACAGGAAGGCACCGAAGTGACCGGCCGTTTCCCCCAGGTCCGCCCCCGACGACTCCGCGCGACCGGCGCGATGCGTCGACTCGTCGCCGAGACCCGGCTCCACCCCGCCGAGCTCGTGCTGCCGATGTTCATCCGCGAGGGGGCGACCGAGGCGATCGACATCACGAGCATGCCCGGGGTCCAGCAGCACTCGCTCGACTCGTTCCGCCGTGCCCTGCACGAGGCGGCGTCGGTCGGGATCGGCGGCGTGAACCTGTTCGGCGTGCCGACGTCGAAGGACGCGCAGGGATCCGGCGCGACCGACCCGGACGGCATCCTCAACGTCGCGATCCGCGTCGCGCGCGAGGAGGTCGGCGACGCCCTCGTCGTGCAGTCCGACCTGTGCCTCGACGAGTACACCGACCACGGGCACTGCGGCGTCCTGGCCGCGGACGGCTCGGTCGACAACGACGCCACACTCGAGCGGTACCGCGACATGGCGGTCGTGCAGGCCGAGGCCGGCGCCGAGCTCGTCTGCATGAGCGGCATGATGGACGGCCAGATCGCCGCCGCACGGGAAGCGTTGGACGCGGCCGGGCACAGCGGCACGGCGCTGCTGGCGTACGCGGCCAAGTACGCGAGTGCGTTCTACGGACCCTTCCGCGAGGCCGTCGACTCCTCGCTCGTGGGCGACCGCCGCACGTACCAGATCGACGCCGCGAACGGTCGGCAGGGCCTCCGCGAGGTCGAGCAGGACATCGCCGAGGGTGCCGACATCGTCATGGTGAAGCCGGCGATGAGCTACCTCGACGTGCTGGCCGAGACCGCACGCACCTCGCCGGTACCGGTCTGGGCGTACCAGATCTCCGGCGAGTACGCGATGATCACCGCAGCCGCGCAGAACGGCTGGATCGACCGCGACGCCGCGGCGATGGAGGCGCTCGTCGGCATCAAGCGCGCCGGCGCCGACGCGATCCTCACCTACTTCGCGGTCGACATCGCTCGCAAGCTCAACGAGGAGGCGGGACTCCGCACCTCCGGCAGCACCAGTGCCGTGGACGGCATCGCCTCGACCGGGAAGGCCCCAGAATGACCACGAACGACCAGCTCTTCGGCCGCGCGAAGAACAGCATCCCCGGCGGGGTCAACTCGCCGGTCCGGGCGTACGGCTCCGTCGGCGGGACGCCCCGCTTCCTGACGAGCGCGAAGGGCGCCTACGTCACCGACGCCGAGGGGCGTGAGTACGTCGACCTCGTCGCCTCGTGGGGGCCCGCGATCCTCGGGCACGCCCACCGTGCGACGGTCGAGGCCGTGCAGCAGGCGGCGGCGCGCGGGCTGAGCTTCGGGGCGTCGACCCCGGGGGAGACCGAACTCGCCGAGCTCGTGAAGCAGCGGGTGTCGGTGGACGGCGACGGCCCGATCGAGAAGCTCCGCATGGTGTCCACGGGCACCGAGGCGACGATGACCGCGATCCGGCTCGCCCGCGGGTACACCGGCCGCGACCTGCTCGTGAAGTTCGCCGGGCACTACCACGGGCACTCGGACTCCCTGCTGGCCGAGGCCGGTTCGGGGGTGGCCACGCTCGCGCTCCCCGGCAGTGCCGGCATCACCGCCGAGACCGCCGCGCAGACCCTGGTGCTGCCCTACAACGACCTCGATGCCGTCCGCCGCGCGTTCGACGAGCACTCCGAGCGCATCGCGGGCGTGATCGTCGAGGCAGCGGCCGCGAACATGGGCGTCCTCGCCCCCGAGCGTGGGTTCAACCGGGCCCTGGCGCAGATCGTGCAGGCGCACGGCGCGCTGCTCATCGTCGACGAGGTCCTGACCGGCTTCCGGGTGGGCTCCGCCGGGTGGTGGGGCCTCGAGGCGTCGAAGGTCGTGCCGGACGGCGCCGGGTGGAAGCCCGACCTCGTCACGTTCGGCAAGGTCATCGGCGGCGGCATGCCCCTCGCCGCACTCGGTGGTCGGCGCGAGGTCATGGACTACCTCGCCCCGCTCGGCCCCGTCTACCAGGCGGGCACGCTGTCGGGGAACCCGCTCGCGGTCGCCGCGGGCATCGCCACGCTCCGGGCCGCGACGCCCGAGGTCTACGCGCACCTCGACCGGACCGCGGCGACCATCGCGACGGCGACGAGCGACGCCCTGTCCGCCGAGGGCGTCGCCCACACCGTGCAGCACGCCGGCAACCTCTTCTCGTTCGCCTTCACCGAGACCGCCCCGCGGAACTACGACGACGTCCGAGCGCAGGAGGCGTTCCGGTACGCGCCGTTCTTCCACGCCATGCTCGACGCGGGGGTGACCCTGCCCCCGAGCGTCTTCGAGGCGTGGTTCGTCACGGCGGCGCACGACGACCGGGCCGTCGGACGGGTGCTCGACGCACTGCCGGCCGCGGCGAAGGCGGCCGCGCGCGCCACGGCGTGACGCCACCACCTGCCTGACGGCAGGCGCGGGTCGGGCCGGACCCGCGCCTCCCGTCCGCCGCACCCGGCGGTGTGCCGCGTGCGCTGGTTGGATGGCGACATGCAACTCGCCGAGGCCCTCATCGAGCGCGCCGACCTGCAGAAGCGCATCGAGCAGCTGCGCTCGCGGATCGCCGCCAACGCCCGCTACCAGGAGGGCGAGGAGCCCGACGAGGACGCGACGTCCCTGCTCGCCGAGGCCGAGCGGGCCGTCGACGACCTCGAGGTGCTGCTCGCCAGGATCAACGCGACGAACGCGTCCACCCGGCTGGCCTCGGGCGAGACCATCACGACGCTCCTCGCACGCCGGGACGCCCTGCGCCTCCGGCACGCGCTCGTGACCGGCGCCGCGGACGCGACCGCGGGAGGAGGTGGCGGGTACCGACAGCTCCGCAGCGAACTCCGCACGTTCGCCGCCCTGCCGACCGCGACGCTGCGGTCCCGGGCGGACGACCTCGCCAAGGAGCTCCGCGAGCTCGACGCGACCATCCAGCGCAGCAACTGGGAGGTGGCGCTCCTGGAGACGACGGACTGATCGGACGGGCGGTGCGTCGGTAGGCGGACCGGGGCGGGTACGGACCCGACGGACCGGCGGGCAAACCGGTCCTCATGTGGCGCAGTGGGCAGCGCCGTGGCGCGAGCCGGCACAACGCAGCCCAGCACCGCGCACCGGCGACGGGGCACGAGGCACCACGCATCACCGCGTACCGACCGGATCGCCGAGGGTGGGACAGGGGACAGCACCGCCCCGGAGTCCGGTGCGCCGCGGCTCAGGACGCGCGGCGAGCGGCCCAGCGCCCCTCGGCCCGGAGGATCGCGAGCGGGAAGTCGAAGGCGTGCGACACCGCCGAGGACGTGATGACCTCGTCCGAGGTGCCCTGGGCGACCGCGACGCCGTCGCGCAGCAGCATCGCGTGTGAGGTCGACGCGGGCAGGTCCTCGAGGTGGTGCGTCACCATCACGCTCCCGAGCTCGGGGTGCCGGTGGCGCAGGGCGTCGACGGTCTCGAGCAGGTGTTCGCGCGCGGCGACGTCGAGTCCGGTCGCCGGTTCGTCGAGCAGGAGCAGCTGCGGCTCGGACATGAGCGCCCGGGCGATGAGCGTCCGTCCGCGCTCGCCCTGCGACAGGACCGGCCAGCGGGCGTCCCGACGCGCCGTCAGCCCGACGTCGGCGATGTGCTGCTCGGCGGTGGCCACCTGCGCGGGCGTCGGCTCCCACCGCATCATGAGGTCGGTCGTGCCGGTGAGCCCGGTGAGCACGGTCTCGAGGACGGTCAGCGGCGAGAGCATCCGGTGGCGGGGGTCGACGTGCCCGATGTGCTCGCGGAGCTCCCGGACGTCGACGCGTCCGAGTCGCCGGCCGAGCAGTTCGACGGTGCCGGCCGTCGGGTGCCCGGTGGCGCCGAGGACCGCGAGCAGCGTCGACTTCCCGGCACCGTTCGGCCCGAGGAGCGCCCAGTGCTCCCCGCGCCGGACGGTCAGGTCGATGTCGTGCAGGAGGTCCCGGCCGGACCGGGTCACGCGGACCCCGGCCGCCCGGATGAGGACGTCGTCGTTGCTGCTCACGGGTCCATCGTGGCCCAGGCGGCCGGGGATCGCTGGACGGGTCAGCCGGCGGCGGCGGTCCCGGCGGCGCGGAGCTCGTCCGCCTGCTGCTCGGCGGTCGCGGTCAGTGCACGGATCGCGGCCGCGGCGGCGTCACCGTCACGCTTCGCGATGGCCGCACGCAGCGGGTCGACCGAGTGCTTGTAGTCCCAGAACTGCCACGCACCCTGGGCGAGCGAGAGGAACCGTGCACGGGGCAGGAGCGACTCGGCGAACTTGTCGAGCAGCTCGTTGTCGGCGGCGTCGACGAGCAGCGAGATGACCGTCTCGAGCTCGGCGTCCATGCGCTTGTCCTGCTGCTCGGAGTACGAGCGCACGGCTTCGAGGTGCTCGGTCAGCGCCTTGGCGGCGGAGGCGTCGAGCTTCGGCACGCCCCAGCGCGCAGCGAGTTCGACGAACCCGCCGAGGACCTGGGTGGTGTCGGCGGCCTGCTTGCCGGTCGGGGTGGCGACGCGGGTGTACCGGTTCGCCTCCATCTCGACCAGGCCGTAGTCGACGAGCTTGGCGATCGCCTCACGGATGGGGGTGCGACTGACCCCGAGCCACTGCACGAGCTCGTCGTCGTTGAGGCGCTCGCCCGCCTGGAGCGTGCCGTCCTGGATCGCGGCGAGCATCTTCTCGAGCACGACGTCGCGCAGGAGCTTCCGCGGCGAGTTCTCGACGGTGGACTTGGGTACCGGCATGCCGGACTCCTCACAGGCTCAGGTGTTCTGTACTCAAATCCTAACGTGTCAATATGCAAACGCTTGTGAAATCTTAGTATTCAGCGATCGACCGCGACGACCGTGCGTCCGTGGACGTTGCCGGCGACGACCTTGGGTCCGACGGCGATGGCCTCCTCGAGCCCGGCGACCCGCGTCACGCCCGCCAGGAGCGCCGGGTCGAGATCGGTGGCGAGCCGCTGCCACGCCTGCTGCCGGAGGGCCAGCGGGGCGTCGACGGAGTTGATGCCGAGCAGCGACACCGCCCGCAGGATGAAGGGCATCACCGAGGTCGGGAGCGCGGAGTCCTGCGCCAGGCCGCACGCCGTCACGGCCCCGCCCCACCGGGTGGCCGCGAGGACGTTCGCGAGGGTCGCACCCCCGACGCTGTCCACCGCGCCCGCCCAGTGCGCCCGCTGCATCGGCCGGCCGAGCTCGGACAGGGTCGCGCGGTCGATGACGTCGGTCGCGCCGAGTGCCCGGAGCGAGGCGTCGTTCGCGGCGCGTCCGGTCGAGGCCGTGACCTCGTACCCACGGGCGGCGAGCAGCGCGATCGCGACCGTGCCGACGCCGCCGGACGCACCCGTCACGAGGACGGGACCGCTGCCCGGCTCGACGAACCGTTCGAGTGCGAGCACGCTGAGCATCGCGGTGAACCCGGCGGTCCCGATCGCGGCCGCGAACGAGTCGTCGATCGAACCGGGCAGCACGACGAGCGACCCCGACGGCACCACCGCGTGCTCCGCCCAGCCGCCGTGCCGGGTCTCGCCGAGCCCGGCGCCGTTCACGACGACCCGGTCGCCGATCGCGACGTCGTGCACGCCTGGTCCGAGGGCCGAGACGGTGCCGACGACGTCGATGCCGGGCACGAGCGGGTCGACCCGCGCGACGCCGGGGTTCCGGGCGAGCGCCAGGCCGTCCTTGTAGTTGACGCTCGAGTACGTGACGTCGACGAGCACCTCGCCCTCGGTCGGGTCGGCGACGTCGACCTCGGTGACGGTGGGCGGGGCGGAACTGGAGACGAGGACTGCGCGGGTCACGCGTCGGACGCTACCCGCGCCTCCAGGACCACGACCGGCCGACCTGCGGACGCGTCTCAGCCGAACATGATGGCGGCCTCGTCGTACCGGGCCTGCGGCACGGTCTTCAGTTCGCCGAGCGCCTCCTCGAAGGAGACGTGCTCGATGTCGGTACCCCGGAGCGCCACCATGCGACCCCAGCGCTCCTCGACCACCGAGTCGATGGCCGCCAGGCCGAGCCGCGTCGAGAGGACCCGGTCGTACGCCGTCGGCGTGCCGCCGCGCTGGATGTGGCCGAGCGTGGTGGCCCGTGTCTCGATGCCCGTCATCTCCTCGATGAGCGGTGCGAGTCGCTCGCCGATCCCGCCGAGCCGCGGACGCCCGAACGCGTCGAGGCCGCGCTCGGTGTGTGCGTTGTCCTCGTGGTCGGGGACGAAGCCCTCGGCGACGACGACCAGCGGCGCCCGACCACGGTCGTAGGCCGCCCGGACCCACGCGGCGATCTGCTCCATGCTCGTCTTCTGCTCCGGGATGAGGATCGCGTGCGCACCCGCGGCCATGCCGGAGTGCAGGGCGATCCAGCCGACGTGCCGGCCCATGACCTCGGCGACCATGCAGCGCGAGTGCGACTCGCCCGTGGTGCGGAGGCGGTCCATGGCCTCGGTCGCGATCGCGACGGCGGTGTCGAAGCCGAACGTGTAGTCGGTCGCGCCGAGGTCGTTGTCGACGGTCTTCGGGACACCGACGATCTTCAGTCCGGCGTCCGTGAGGCGCTTCGCGGCGGCCAGCGTGCCCTCGCCGCCGATCGCGACGATAGCGTCGATGCCGTGCCGCTCGAGGGTGCGCTCGATGTTCTCGACGCCGCCGTTCGGGCCCTCGAAGGGGTTCGTCCGGCTCGTGCCGAGGATCGTGCCGCCCTGCTTGGCGATGCCCTGGATGTCCTTGCGGCCGAGCGGGACGATGTCGCCGTCGACCACGCCGCGCCACCCGTCGCGGAAGCCGACGAAGTCGTGTCCGTAGATCGCGATGCCCTTCAGCACGATGGCGCGGATGACCGCGTTCAGGCCAGGGCAGTCGCCTCCGGAGGTGAGGATGCCGATGCGCATGGGGAACTCCGTCGTCGGGGTGCAGTGGGACACGCCCATCATGACTGACGGTGGTTCCGCATTACCATCCTGCGTGTGTCCCTCGCCGTTCCGTCCTCCGCCGCTGGTGGCGTCGAGGGCGCCGCGGCGCGGGTCGGCGAGGCCGTGTCGCGGGTCGGCGAGGCCGCGTCGCGCGTCGACACCGTCTACCGGCCAGGAGGCGCGGTGGACGTCCGCGCGACGCTCCGGCCCCTGCAGCGCGGCTCCGGCGACCCCGCCTTCCGCGTGGTCGGCTCCGACACGTGGCTCGCGCTCCGCACGCCGGACGGCCCGGCCTCGGTGCTCGTACGCCGTGCCGGTCCCGACGCCATCGCGGTCTCGGCGTGGGGCGACGGTGCCGAGTGGGCGGTGTCGCACGCTCCCGAACTGCTCGGCCGGGGTGACGACTGGTCGGACCTCGACGTGTCCCGGCACCCGTTCCTCGTCGACGCCCGGCACCGGCAACCTGGCCTCCGCCTGCTCCGCACCAACACCGTGATGGCGGCCCTGGTGCCCGCGATCATGGAGCAGAAGGTCACCTCGCGGCAGGCCTGGCGCGCCTGGCGGTACCTGCTGCGGCGGTACGGCACACCGGCGCCCGGACCGGCCCCGGCGGACATGTTCGTCCCGCCGACCGCTGCCGGGTGGGGTGCGATCCCGAGCTGGGAGTGGCACCGCGCCGGCATCGAGCCCGGTCGTTCGGCGACGGTGATGCGGGCGGTCCGGGTGGCTCCGGCGCTCGAACGGACGCTGACGCTCGGCCGCGGCGGGGCCCTCGTGTCCGCGCGGCTGCAGTCGGTCCCCGGCGTCGGGAAGTGGACGGCGGCGGAGACCGCGCAGCGCGCCCACGGCGATCCGGACTCCCCGAGCGTGGGGGACTTCCACGTGCCGGCGCTCGTCGGGTGGGCGTTGACCGGGGGACCGGTGGACGACGACGGGATGCTCGAGCTGCTGGAGCCGTGGCGGGGGCACCGGGAGCGGGTCGTGCGGCTCATCGGCGGATCGGGCTTCCGGAAGCCGTCGTTCGGGCCGCGCCTGACGATCCAGGACCACCGGTACCACTGAGGCGCGGGGCGGCCGCGGCCGGCCGCTGGCGCCTCTGGCGCCTCTGGCGCCGCTGGCGCCGGAGGCGTTCGCACAACCGAAGTGCGCCCGAGCCGTGCATCCGCGTGGCGCAACGTGCCTTTGGTTGTGCGGAGCGCGCCGCGCCGCGCCGCGCCGACGCGCGGCCGCTCCGCGGGTCAGGCCACGGCCGAGAACGGCCCGCCGAACCACAGCGCGATCGGCGCGAGCCCCGACAGCACAGCGCTCGTGACGACCACGGCGGTCGACCCGCGGGTCTCCGCACGCCGATGCGCGACGACACCGAGCACCAGCGCCACGACGACCCCGCCCCACGGGAGGAGCGACAACGCCAGCACGAGGGGCCACAGGAAGAGCGAAGCCCCCGTCCCCGTGACGAGCACCGGCACCCACATGACCGACCAGAGCAACGCCAACGCCGTCCCGGACATGGACAGGATCGCCACGGCGACGACGAGCGTGGGGGTGGCGTGGGGCCGGACGGCGAGTTCGTGCACGTCCGGATCGTACCGAGCGCGGCGGCTCAGGGGTGCCGGGTGCCGACGCCGGCGAGCACGGCGCGGTAGCCCTCGCGGAACGTCGGGTACCGCGGTGCCCAGCCCGTCGAGCGGAGCAGGGCGTTCGACAGGCGCTTGTCACCGGCACCCTGCCGACCGGCAGCGCCGGCGCCGGCCTCGGCCCTCGGCGGTACCGCGACCCCGAGCTCGGCGGCGAGGAACGCGTACACGTCGTCGAGCCGAGCCGGTTCGTCGTCGGTCACGAGGTACGTCGGTGCGGGGTCGTCCAACGTCGCGAGGTGGACGAGGGCCGCAGCTGCGTCGTCCCGGTGGATCCGGTTCGTGTGCGGGGACGACCCGTCGGCCGGAGCCGACCGAGCCCCTCCGCCCCGGACCTGGTCGATGAGGCGCTCCCGCCCGGGACCGTACACACCGGACAGTCGAGCGAGCACCGCCCCCGGGGCTCGCTCGCGGAGCAGGGCCTCGGCCTCCAGCAGGACGTCCGCGGTGGGGGAACCGCCGTCCGCGGGGGTGTCCTCGGTGACCGTGCCGCCGTCGTCGACGTCGTAGACCGCGGTCGAGGACACGACGACCAGACGCGGGCTCGCTCCGGACGCGTCGATGCCGTCCAGGACGTTCCGCAGCCCGTCGACGTACGTCGCGCGGTACTCGTCCACCTCGCGGCTCCCCGCGGCGACGGCCACGACCACCACCGCCGTGCTCGCCGGGATCTCCGGGACCGACCGGCGCAGGTCGACGCTCCGCCCGGTGAGCGGGGCCGGGACCAGCTCGCCCCGCCGCCGGAGTCCGACCACGCGGTGTCCGGCGGCGGCGAAGCGCAGGCCGGTCTCGATCCCGAGGTCGCCGCAGCCGGCGATGACGATGTCCACCGCCCCATCATGCCGAACGCCGGTGAACGATCCGCCGCTCATGCCGAACGCCGGTGAACGATCCGGCCCGCTGTCTCGTCGTCAGGGCATGGGACTCCGCACACGAACCAAGGTCATCATCGGCATCGCCTCCGGCGTCGTGGTCGTCGGCGCGGCCGCAGCCATCGCCGGACCGGTCATCTACGCGAACACCGTCAACGGGCAGGCCGCCGCGGCCCCCTCCGTCAGCGCCGCGCCGTCCGGCGGCTCCGGCACCCTCACCGCCGCCGAGGCCGACGGCAGCTGGACCAGCACCGGCGACTCGTTCGCGGGCTACCGCGTGCACGAGAAGCTCCAGGGGCAGGATGTGAACGTGGTCGGACGCACGAAGGACATCGAGGGCAGCGCCGAGGTCAGCGGCGGCTCCCTCACGAAGGCGGCGGTCACGGTCGAGGTCGCGAAGATCAGCACGCCAGAGTCCGCCCGTGACGCCTACTTCCGCGACACCGCGCTCCAGACGGACCAGCACCCCACGGCGACGTTCACGTTGACGAAGCCCGTCGACGTGTCCGGCGCGCTCGACGGCTCGACGCAGGACGTCACGCTCACCGGCACGATGGACCTGCACGGCGTCGAGCAGCCCGTCACCGCCGACGCCCAGGTCGCCGTCGCGAAGGACGGCACCGTGCAGGTCGCCGGCAGCATCCCGATCACCTTCGAGGACTACGGCGTCGAAGCACCGTCCCTCGGCTTCGTCACGGTGGACCCGAAGGGGTCCGTCGAGTTCTCCCTCGACCTGGCGAAGTGATGGCCACGGGCCGGTCCGCCGACGAGCTGCTCGCGACGCTCTACCGGGAGCACGGCGACGCGCTCACCCGGTACGTCCGGCACCTGACGCGGGACGGCCACACGGTCGAGGACGTCGTGCAGGAGACGATGGTGCGCGCGTGGCAGCGCCCGGCCGTGCTCGAACGCGCCCCGGACAGCGCTCGGGCGTGGCTCTTCACCGTCGCCCGGAACCTCGTCGTCGACGATGCCCGGTCCGCGCGGAACCGCCGTGAGCACGGCACCGAGTCCCCCGTCGACCGGGTCGAGGCGGACCGCACCGACGCCGTCCTCGACCGCATCGTCGTCGCGGACGCCCTCGCCTCCCTCAGCCCCGACCACCGCCGGGTGGTGGTGGACGCCTACTGGCTCGGACACACGGTCCCCGAGATCGCCCGACGACACGACATCCCCGAGGGCACCGCGAAGTCGCGGCTGCACTACGGGCTGCGGGCCCTCCGGCTCGCACTGCAGGAACGAGGAGTGACGCGATGAGCGACGACCGCTACGCCGAGTGGGACGCCGCCTACGTGCTCGGTTCCCTCCCGCCGGACGAGCGGCTCGAGTACGAGCGGCACCTCGAGACGTGCGACCGCTGTGCGGCCGCCGTCGCCGAGCTGGTCGGTCTCCCGGGCCTGCTGTCCAAGCTGCCGGCCGACCAGGCGGTCGAGATCGCAGACCCGGACGGGAGGCGCGACACCGGCTCCGAGAGCACCCTCGCCTCCGTCGCGCACCGCGTTCGACACCGTCGTCGTCGCCGCCGGATCTGGGTCGCGGCCACGGCCGCCGCCGCGGTGGTCGCCGCGGTCCTCGGCGGACTCGCGGTCGGCACCGCACGGGTGGACCCGTCCGTCCAGGCCGGCCCCGTCACGGCGTCGGCCGACCGGTACGCGCTCGTGGGGGAGCGCGGCCTCGACGTCGACCTGTCCGTCAGCGGCGAACCGTGGGGCACCCGCTTCGACTGGGGCTGTTCCTACGGCGGGAAGTCCTGGGCCGCCGACGGGTCCGTGATGTACGACCTCGTGGTCGTGCGCGACGACGGGTCCGTGCAGACCGTGGCGTCGTGGTCGGCCGCGGGCGAGGACGCTCGGGGGCTGTCCGCCTCGACCGACGTGCAGCGCGACGACATCGCCAGCGTGCAGGTACGGCTCCGCGGCGACGACCGGGTGCTCGCGGACGTCGATCTCTGACGGATCCCGATCCGGACCAATCCGGCTGGGCGAGGGTGCCGAATCACTGACATCGACCGGGGAACACCCCGGAAGCGCTCACCAGCCGCACATCGCTGGTTCTCCACCCTGCACCAGGGTGTGTTCGGCGCGCACACAGCAGCCGCGCCGAGCGCGACAACAGCAAAGGACTGATCACCATGCGCAAGAGCCTCAAGACCTCCATCACGCTCGCCACGACGGGTGCGCTCGTGCTGGGTGGTGCCGCGTTCGGCATCACCTCGGCGCAGGCCTCGACCCCGTCGGTGCACACCGTGTCGTCGTCCTCGTCGAAGATCCCCGGCCCCGTCGCGTCGGTGCCCGAGGTCCTCGGTGGCGACACCGCCGTGAAGCTCGACTCCGGCTTCACCGACGCCCTGACCGCGCTGAAGCTGACCCCGGGTGTCTCCGGTGACGCCAAGCTCGCCGACGGGTCCGTGTCGTTCCCGATCACGTCCGGTTCGGTCACGTACTGGTCGCCGGACGGTGACTACCGTCCGTACGTGCAGGGTCTGCTGAACCACGACGACTCGGGTCTGACCCTCACCGCCGGTGAGACGACGGTCACGCTGGAGAACTTCGTCGTGAACCCGGGCTCGTCCAAGCTCTACGGTGACGTGCTGGTCAACGGCAAGGTCGCGGTGAACAACGCGTACCTGTTCTCGCTGCACGGTGGCACGCTCAAGCCGCTGCAGCTCGAGGGTGACAACGCGATCCTGACCGGCACCACGGTGCACGTCTCGGGTGACGCCGCGAAGCTGCTCAACAGCACCTTCAAGACCGACGCCGTGAAGTCCGGCCTCCTCGTCGGCACCGCCACCATCACCGCCAAGATCAAGTAACACCCCCGCACGTCGCACCCCCGTCCCGGCCGTCCCGGGGCGGGGGTGTCGTCGTCTCAGTCGGCGCTGTCCGGATCCGATTCGTCGGGGCCGATCGCGGCGTCGACGCGAGCACTGACGGACCGCAGCGTGTCCGCGTCGGTCCCCACGGGCCTCCAGAACAGGTCCTCGAGCGCACCGGTGTGCGCACGGATGCCGGCGAGCACCGCGCGGCGACCGTCCGGGGTCATCTCCACCCAGCTGCCCCGTCCGTCGGTGGGGCAGTCCGCGCGCTCGACGAGGCCCCGCGCCACCATGCGCGTGACCTGGTGGCTGACGCGTGACTTCTCCCAGCCGATCCCGGCCGCGATGTCGCGGACCCGCAACCGGTGGTCCGGCTCGCGGTGCAGTCCGATGAGGATCTCGAACTCGGGGATCGAGATGCCTGCGCCGTGCTGCACGGCCTGGTCGAGCGCTCGGTCGAGGCGTCGCCAGACGTCGTGGTAGGCGTCCCACGTCGCCCAGTCGTGGCCCTCGGCGCCCTCGTTCGACATGGCGTCAGCGTATCGACCTCCGGACGCTTCGACGGCATGATCATCCGCTCGGATGACTCGCCGGTGGCGCACGGCTCGCTCCGAGGTGCGGTCGGTGGCGCAGCATACGATCGGTGCATGCCGAGCGCCCGACTGCAGGACTGCACCGACGACGCCGTCGCCCTCGTGCGGCGGTGGCTGGCGGAGTCCGCGGGGACGAAGCCCGACGCGGGGGCGGTCCGCCTGGCCGAGGCCCTGCGGGACGACCGGGGGCTGGACTTCACGCGCGGTCTCGTCGACAAGGTGATCCGCCCCGAGGACCCGCGTGTCGTGGCCCGCAACCTCGAGCAGGTCAGCCGCGACGTCCCGGACTTCCTGTCTTGGTCCCTGCGCGGCGCGGTGACGCTCGGCGGCGGGTTCGCGACCATGGCTCCGTGGGCCGTGGTGCCCACGGCGCGGAAGATCCTGCGGCGGATGACCGGGCACCTGGTGGTCGACGCCACCGACGCGAAGCTCGGGCCCGCGCTCGCGAAGGTCGGCGGCCCGGGTGTGGTCGTCGACGTGAACCTGCTCGGCGAAGCCGTGCTCGGCAGCGCGGAGAGCGACCGACGGTTGCAGGCGACGATGGACCTGCTGGCGCGTGACGACGTCGACCACGTGTCGATCGGTGTGCGTTCGGTCGTGCCGCAGATGTCCGCGTGGGCGTTCGACCAGACCGTCGAACGGGTGGTGGACCGGCTCGTCCCCCTGTACCGGCTCGCCGCGTCGTCCCCGACCGCGAAGTCCGTCACGCTCGACGCCGGGGACCACCGCGACCTCGACGTCACGCTCGCTGCGTTCCGGACGCTCCTCGACCGCGACGAGTTCCTCGGGCTGGACGCCGGTGTGGTGCTGCAGGCGTACCTGCCCGACGCCGCCGGCGCACTCGATTCCCTGACCGCCTGGGCGCAGCAGCGGCGTGCCCGTGGCGGTGCGCCGATCACGGTCCGACTCGTCAAGGGCGCCTCGCTCGCGACGGAACGGGTCGACGCGATCCTGCACGGGTGGCCCCTCGCCACGTGGGGGTCGAAGCAGGAGACCGACACCGCCCACCTCCGGCTGCTCGACGCCGCCCTCACGCCGGAGCGCATCGACGCGGTCCGGATCGGGGTCGCGAGCCACAACCTCTTCACCCTCGCGACGGCGTGGACCCTCGCCCAGCGCCGTGGCGTCACCGACGGCGTGCACGTCGCGGTGCTGCTCGGGATGGCGTCCGCGTCCGCCGACGCCGTCCGTGCCGACGTCGGACGGGTGGTCGTCTCCACCCCGGTCATGCACCCCGACCAGTTCGACGCCGCGATCCCGTACCTCGCCCGGCGGCTGCAGGAGAGCGCCAGTCCGGACGGCTTCGTCGCCGCGGCGGGCGACATCGTTCAGGACGAGAGCGTCTTCGAGCGTGAACGCGGCCGGTGGCTCGCGGCGGTCGCGGCCATCGACGCTCCCGGTCCGGTGCCGGCCACGAACCGGACGCAGGACCGCCGTGCCCCGATCGGCGACCCCGTGCACCGCGACGCCTTCACGAACGCACCCGACACCGACCCGTCGACCGCGGCGAACCGCGAGTGGGCGCTCGACGTGCTCCGGCGGGTGCCGCGCTCGCAGCTCGGTGCGCAGACGATCCGCGGGTCGAAGGTCGCCGACCGGTCGAAGCTCGAGCGCATCGTCGCCCGGACGGCGCAGGCCGGGGTGAACTGGGGACGGCAGGACCCGTCCGACCGTGCCGAGCTCCTCGACCTCATCGCGCACGAGCTCGAGACGCGGCGTGCCGACCTCATCGAGGTGTCGGCGGCGGAGACGGGCACGACCTTCAGCGAAGCCGACTCCGACGTGAGCGCCGCGATCGACTCCGCCCACCACGCCGCCGACAGCGCCCGGCGGCTGGCCGTGCTCGACGGCGATGATGCCCGGTACGTGCCGCCGCGCCTCACGGTCGTGGCGCCGACGTGGACGTCGCCCGTCGCGAACCCGGCCGAGGGCGTGTTCGCCGCACTCGCCGCGGGCAGCGGGGTCGTCCTGAAGCCCGCGCCCCAGGCGAAGCGCTCCGGGGCGGTGCTCGCCGACGTGCTCTGGGACGCCGGGGTCCCGCACTCCCTGCTCCAGCTCGTCGACCTCGACGAGGACCAGCTCGGCCGCGACCTCATCGCGCACCCCGCCGTCGACCGGATCGTCCTCACGGGCTCGGCCGACACCGCACGCTCCTTCCGCTGGTGGCGGGCAGGTCTGCCGCTCACCGGCGCGACGAGCGGCAAGAACGCGATCGTCGTCACTCCCAGTGCGGATCTCGACCTCGCCGTGCAGGACATCGTCCGGTCGGCGTTCGGTCGCGCCGGGCAGCAGTGCTCCGCGGCCTCGCTGGTGATCCTCGTGGGGGCGGTCGGCGAGAGCGAGCGCTTCCGCCGACAGCTCGTCGACGCCACCCGCACCCTGCGTGTCGCCTGGCCGGACGACCCGACGGCGCAGGTGGGGCCGCTCATCGCCGAGCCCGAGGGCACGGTGCGCTCCGGGCTGACCGAGCTCGGCCCGGGGGAGTCCTGGCTGGTGCAGCCGGTCCCGCTCGACGACTCCGGCCGGCTGTGGTCGCCGGGGATCCGCGACGGTGTCCGGCCCGGCAGCGACTTCCACCAGACCGAGTACCTCGCCCCGGTCCTCGGGATCATGCGTGCCGACACCCTCGACCAGGCGATCGCGATCCAGAACGGCACCGACCACGGGCTCGCCGCCGGCCTCCACTCCCTCGACACCGACGAGGTCGCGGACTGGATCGCCGGGGTCCGCGCGGGCAACCTGTCCGTCAACCGCGGCACCACGGGCGCGATCGTCCACCGGCAGCCGTTCGGCGGGTGGAAGCGCTCGTCGGTCGGCACCGGGACGAAGCCCGGCGGCTCGATGTCCGTCGCGACGCTCGGCCGGTGGGAGCCCACGCCCCGGACCGTGCACAAGAGCATCCAGCTGCACGGCCTGCCGCCGAGGGTCACCGCCGTGATCGAGGCGGCCCGCAGCGGCCTGTCGTTCGAGGAGTTCGACCAGGTGCGTGCCGGTGCACTGAGCGACGTCCGCGCACGCGAGTCCGAGTTCGGCGTGGCGCACGACCCGGCCGGGCTCGTCGTCGAGCGGAACGTGCTGCGCTGGCGACCGCAGTCCGTCATCGTCCGGCAGGCCGAGGGTGCCTCGTCCGGCGACCTCGTGCGCGTGCTCGCCGCCGCGACCGCCGCCCGGGCCGACCTGCTCGTGAGCACGGCTCGGCCGCTCCCCGGACCGCTCACACAGTTGCTCGCGTCGAGCCGATCGCCGCTGCACGTCGTCGACCACCTGGTCGAGTCGGACGACGAGTTCCTCCGTCGTGCCGCCTCCGGTGACCTGTTCCGGCCGGACTGGTCCTCCGGCGACGAGGTCGAGCAGGACACGCTCGACGCCGTGCTCGCCCAGGGGCAGGACCGCCCGGCGCACACGGCCTTTGGCGGACCCGGCGCCCGGATCCGGCTCGTGGGCGGTGACCCGCTCGCGCTCGAGGAAGCCCTGGGCGCCAGCGTTGACGTCGCCATCCACGACGCCCCCGTGGTCGAGGCCGGGATCATCGAGATGCTCCCGTTCCTGCGCGAACAGACGGTGTCGATCACGGCGCACCGCTTCGGTGACCTCGACCCCGACCTCGCGGAGTTGCATGTCTGACGTCGATCGCACCCTGCACGCCGAGGGGCTGTTCAACGCCCGCGACCTGGGCGGGCTCCCGCTGCGGGACGGCGGGACGACCCCGTCCGGGCACGTGTTCCGGTCCGAGAACGTCGACCGCGTGAGCCCCGCCGGCTGGCAGGCGCTGCGCGACGCGGGGGTCCGCACGGTCGTCGACCTGCGCGCGCCGTGGGAGACCGAGAAGGACACCGGTACCCGGCCGGACTGGGTGACGACCGTCGTGATCGACCACGACGGACTCGACGCGGCTCCCGCGTTCTGGCAGGCGTACTGGGAGACCGGGCTCGTCGGTACACCGCTGTACTACGGCCCGCACCTCGCCGAGCTGCCGGAGCGCACCGGCTCCGTCCTGCGTGCGATCGCCCGAGCCGAACCGGGCGGTGTCCTCTTCCACTGCGCGGGCGGACGCGACCGCACCGGGATCATCGCGCTCGTCCTGCTGTCCCTCGTCGGCGTCGAACCCGAGGCGATCGTCGCCGACCACCTCGTCACGGTCGACAACGCCCCGGCTCTGCTCGCCTCGATCGGCGTCCCCGCGAACGAGGCGAAGATCGAGGCGCTGTGCGCCGAGCACGGCACCACGGTCGAGGGGGCGTTCCGCGCGGCCCTCGCCGCGTTCGACGTGGACCGGTTCGTCGAGCGTGCCGGTCTCGACGCGGACGACCTGGAGGCGCTGCGCACCTTCCGCGCGGACGTCGCCTGACCGAGGGGGACCGTCCGCGGACGCGCGCGGTGGCGTCCGGCGGGGCTCAGTCCTCGGTGTCGCCGGCTTCCTCGTCCACGACGCCGGTCTCGTCCATCCGGTCACGGAGGTGGTCGGCCATCGCTCCGGCGCCCTCGCCAGCGTGGTCGTGGTCGACCTGCTCGATGAGGCCGTGCAGCTTCTCGTGGTTCGTCGCCTCGGTGGCGCCGTCCATGACGGGCTCGGTCTGTTCGTTGTCGCTCATGGCACGGACGCTACGCCGCTGCTGGTGGGCGTCAGGCGTCGGTGCGCGCATCCTGGCCGACGGAGTGCGGGTCCGTGTCACCGGCCGCCGGTGTCGACCGGTAGTGCAGTTCGACCGCGCCGCCCACGAACGGCGTCGTGCCGACCAGTTCGAACACCGGCGTGGGCGCGGCCACCGGCAGCAGGGGCGCACCGGCGCCGAGCGCGATCGGCATCACGGTGACCCGGAGCTCGTCGAGCAGCCCGGCCTGCTGGTACTGCGCCGCGAGCAGGCCGCCGCCGACGACCCACACGTCGCGTTCGCCCGCCGCCCGCTCGAGGACCGACTGGTGGTCCGCGACCGATCCCGAGACGAAGTGCACCTCGGCACCGTCCGGCACGGGCAGCTCGCGCGTGGTGAACACCCAGGTCGGCAGGTCCGGGTACGCCCAGGTGTCGTCGTGGGCGAGCAGCCACTCGTACGTGGTCGACCCCATCACGAGGGCGCCGACGCCCGCGAAGAAGCGGTCGTGGTGTTCCTGGAACGGCTCGAAGCCGAACTGCAGCAGCCAGTCGAGGTCGTCGCCGGGCGCGGCGACGAACCCGTCCAGCGAGGACGCGACGGAGTAGGTCGTGCTCATGCCCGGGACGCTACCGAGCACCTCCGACAGCACGACGTCCGCTGCCGACGGCCGCGCACTCGGCGATCACCAGCACGAGGGAGATCCCGAGCTGTCCGAGGGCGAACCGGCGCCGCCGACGGTCAGCGACGGCCAGCGGCACCATGGTCAGGCCGTGGAGGGTGTCCACGACCGCGCTGAGCGTGTGTGCGTCGGGCGTCCCGGCGCGGCCGACCAGCCCCGCCTGTGCGAGCTGCCGCGCCGCGAGCACGACGTCCAGCACCGGCTGCCCACCACCCCGTGCGGCCCGGACCGCGTGCCCGATCCCCACGGCGGCCCGGAAGGCCTCGACACCGGAGCCCGACGTCATCGTCGTCGTCCCGCCGCCAGCGCCACGGCTCCCGCCGCACCGGCCAGCACCGCGCCGACGATCCCGTTCCCGAGCCGGCGGTGTTCCACCCACCAGGTCTGCGGCGACCAGGCGTGCGCGGTGTCGTCGAACACCCCGTGCGCCCCGTGGTCCCCTGGAACCGGTTCGTAGAGGTTGACGCCGATCGCCGACCCGTCCTTCTCGGGGTCCTGCTGCCCGGACACCAGCGTCTTCGCGGCGTACCAGTCCGCGAACCGCCCGCTGATCCGGTTGCCGAGGATCGTGTAGACCGTCGACTCCCCGACCCAGGTGCGGCGACGGGGCCGCTCGGCGACGGCGGCGATCGCTCGTGCGCCGACCTCCGGCTGGTAGATCGGTGCGACCGGCTGGGGCTGGTGCGGCAGCTTCGACTTCACCCACTGGAACTGGATGGTGTTGAGCGCGGGCATGTCGACGCGGGAGACCTGCACCTTGCTGCCCTGCTCGAGGAGCTCGGAGACGACCGACTCGGTGAACCCGACGATCGCGTGCTTCGCCCCGCAGTACGCGGCCTGCAGCGGGATGCCCCGGAAGCCGAGGGCCGAACCGACCTGGACGACCTGCCCGCGGTCGCGGGGGACCATCCGGGACAGCGCTGCCCGGGTGCCGTTCACGAAGCCGAGGTAGGTCACGTGCAGTGCGCGCTCGAAGTCCTCGGGTGCGGTGTCCATGAACCGCCCGAACACGCCGACCATCACGCCGTTGACCCAGAGGTCGATCGGCCCGAGCTCCTGTTCGACGCGGTCCGCGGCTGCCTCGACGGCCTCCCGGTCGGACACGTCCGCGACCAGCGCCAGCCCTCGTCGTCCGGCCGCCTCGACCTCGGCGACCGCGGCCTCGACCCCGTCCCGCCCCCGCGCGAGCACGGCGACGTCCCACCCCCGCGCGGCGAGCTCCCGCACCGTCGCCCGTCCCAGTCCTGCGGAACCACCGGTCACCACTGCCACTCGAGTCATGGCTCCCTTGTACCTGCGGTCGACCGTGCACCACTCAGCCGCTGTCCCCCGGACCGATGCAGGCGGGGTCGGCCACGAGCATGATGGGTTCGTGGAGACCCGGAACGAGGACACCGCCGAGGAAACGCCTCCACCCGGCTGGGTCCTCAGCACCCCGACGCGACACCACGAGGTCTGGACGCTCCCGGTCCTCGTGATGCTCCTGGCGGTGCTGCTCGTCCTGGCCGCCGCCCGCTTCGGGGAGCCACTCGGCGCGGTCGTCTGCGCGGGGAGCGGGACCGTCGTCGCCG
Organism: Curtobacterium sp. USHLN213; assembly: GCF_037144815.1. NCBI lineage: Bacteria > Bacillati > Actinomycetota > Actinomycetes > Micrococcales > Microbacteriaceae > Curtobacterium > Curtobacterium sp. USHLN213. The sequence goes on from NZ_JBBCYQ010000002.1 coordinate 220,143, forward strand.
CTGGGGCGATCGCCCTGGCCGCCGCCGGGAGATCGGCCTACGCCGAGCAGACCATGACGGCTTCCTGGCGGTTGCACGTCGTCCGGATGACGGTCGGTGTGACGACGGCAACGATCCTCGCGATCGGCAGCCTCGTCGTCGGTCTCCCGTTCGGCGTGCTCTTCGGTGCGGTGGGCTGGATCCCGATGACGTTCCGCTTCGCCCGGTCGGTGCCCCGTGTCGACCGACTGCTCGTGGCGTGGGCGTCGGTGTTCGTCGCCGTGGCGTGCACGGGCCTGTCCGTCGTGGGGTTCACGGCCCCTGCCGTGCCGGATCGTCTCGCGGCGGTCTGGATCGGCCCGGGATCGCTCTTCGCGGCGCTTGCCGTGGTGATGGCCGTCGTGCAGTTCGCCGTCGCCGAGCGGACCGCGGGGGCACCGCCGCTCAGCGCCCCAGACCGAACCGCGTCGTGACCCCCGGCGAGTAGAGCACCGAGTCCGGTTCGAGCGAGGCCAGGCCGAACGGGAGTCCGGCCGCACCGATCAGGTCGTCCCGGAGCGACACGACCGAGGCCCGGTGGAGCGGCCACGGCTCGTGCTCGTTCGGCCAGAACCGGGTCCGGCCGGCTCGGTGCACGTGCATGCCCCACCGCGCGGTCAGGAAGGTCTCGAGGGCCGTCGGCTCGGTCACCTCCGCACCGACCCGCACTTCGACGAGGGACCGCAGGTGCGTCCCGTGTCGTCGCATGGCGTAGCCGACGCGGCCGTCGCCGTTCCGCGTCTCGGCATCGGCCCACCAGTACGGCAGACCGGTCGCGACGCGCGCGCCGATCGTCGGCAGGAGCTTGCCGGCGTCGAGCGACAGGAACACCACCCCGTGCCGCCCTTCGTCGTCGATCGTGTAGACGCGGACGTTCACCTCGACGAAGTCCCCGACCCTCCCCGTCGAGATCGGCGGGAACCGGGTGTCCTCGAACCGGAACGCGATGAGGCCGACCCACGTGGTCGCCCCGTCGTCGGTGCCGTCCGCAGTGAGGGTGTCCGGCCGGGTGCCGGCGGGGAGCAGCGGCGCCACCGCCGAGACGTCGACGCGCCAGTGCACGAAGACGACGTCGAGCCAGTCCTGCGAGATCCAGGGGCGTCCGGTCAGTCCGGGAGCGACGGCCTGGAGGCGCGGCTCGCCCCCGGCGGGCACGGCCGCGGTCACGAGGTGGTCGCCTCAGGGGCGATGTGCCCCGCCACGGGCGCGTCGTCCCACCCCTGCTGCGGGGTGTCGCAGGTCCCGCGGAAGACGTACTGCGACGGCCGCTTCCGCTCGCTCGACGTCCAGTCGATCGCGGGACGCCGGCGCTCGGGCGGCAGGTAGCCGATCCGGTAGACGGCCATCAGCTCGAGCGACTCGGGGACGTGGAGCAGTCCCTCGATCTGCTCCCACGCCCCGGGCGTCTCCATCGGGAAGGACACGAACTGGATGCCGAGGCCGAGCTCGGTGGTGGCGAGCCAGATGTTCTCCATCGCCGCACCCATGCTGAACACCGAGTAGAAGCCCGAGAGCTCCTCCTTCCGGTACTCGTGCCGGTCGAGCAGCACGCCGAGCAGCAGCGGCGACCCGGCGACGAGCCTCCGGTTCTCCTCACCGAGGGTGTGCGGCACCCGCAGTGTGTTCATGAGCAGCTGCCCGCGCTTCGTGAACACCTGCTTCGTGAAGGGCTTGAGCGGTCCGGGGAGCTTGTCGAACAGCATGCCGTCGCGCCGCTCGTCCATCTCGGCCTGGGAGAACCGGAAGTACGGCTTGTACCGCTCGAAGAACGTCCCCTCGGCCATGGTCCGGGTCATCGACGAGCCGCTGATCTCGGCGACGCGGTCGATCGTGTCGCGCTCCTCGACGAGGACGAACCGCCACGGCTGGCTGTTGAGCTGCGACGGTGCCCGGCCGGCCAGCTCCATGAGCAGCCGCTGGTGCTCGGGCGACACGGGGTCGGGGAGGAACGGTCCGTTGGTGGTCCGCCGGCGTCTGATGGCCTCGAAGAGCTCCACTGCTCACCTCTCTGCTCGGCGGCCCGCGAGCAACGCCCCCAGGTAGGACGGCGCCGCGGCGACCGCGACTTGCCAGTGTGCTCCGGAGCGCGGGTTCGTGCGTGGTGCGACCGCGAGCGGCACGAGCGCCGGGAGCAGGAAGAGCGCCGATCGGCCTCGCGTCCAGACCGGGGTGGTCGCCGCGACACCGGTCAGCGTGGCGGTCACGACGAACAGGCCGTGGTGGACGACGCGGAGCTTCCTCGTCCGGATGAGCCGCACGGCGACGGCGGTGCCCCAGGCGCAGTTCGCGACGTAGGCGACGCTCGCAGCGGTGACCAGCCGGCGGGCCGTGCGCGAACCCGTGGGAGGCGATCCGTGCCTCCTGGCCGCCTTCAGTCCCATGTGCGGGACGTTACGCGGTCTCGCGACTGACCAGCTTGGAGAGCACGATCGCGGACCGCGTGTGGTCCACCTGGGGTGCGAGGCGGACCTTGTCGAGGGCTTCCTCGAGCGCGGAGAGGTCCTTCGATCGCATGTGCACGACGGCGTCGGCGCTGCCCGTGACGGTGCCGGCATCGATGACCTCCGGCACGCTGTCGAGCAGGGTGCGGAGCTCGTCGGGGGAGACCGTGCCGCGGCAGTAGAGCTCTACCCAGGCCTCGGTGCCGCGGTCCTCGACGGCGGGGTCGACCTTGATCGTGAAGCCCTGGATCACGCCGTCGCCCACCAGCCGGTCGACGCGACGTTTCACGGCGGAGGCCGAGAGTCCGACCACCGACCCGATGTCGCCGTAGCCGGCGCGGGCGTTCTCCCGGAGTTGATCCAGGATGCGGTGGTCGAGCGAATCCATTGCACCCATGGTACGCGGACTTCTTGCACGCCCGGTGGGTTCGGCGCACGAAACGTGCGTCACCCGAACGGGTGCCACTGACCCGCAGTGTGGGGGACTGCACGTGCTGGTTGGTGTGTGCGAGGATCGACGCGGCGTCGACCTGGTCCGCTGCGGTGAGTGAGCCTGCATCTCACCGGAGCTCTTCTTCAGTGGTGGTTCCTGGCAGGCTCGGGCCCCGGTCCCTTCTCAGGAGGACTGATGTCGAACACCGCACCCTCGACCACCGATGCACCGGCCCGTACCGCCACCAAGCGGACGATCCTGATGTGCAAGCCGACGCACTACACGGTCAGCTACCGGATCAACCCGTGGATGCACCCCGAGGACCCGACCGACACGTCGAAGGCCGTCGAGCAGTGGCAGTCCCTCGTGGACGTCTACGAGCAGCTCGGCTTCGACATCTCGTACATCGAGCCGATCGAGGGCCTGCCGGACATGGTCTACGCGGCCAACGGTGGGTTCGTGCTCGACGGCGTCGCGTACGGCGCGAAGTTCCAGTACCCCGAGCGTCAGCCCGAGGGTCCGGCGTACATGGACTGGTTCCGCAGCGCGGGCCTGACCGTCGCCGAGCCCGAGGAGACGAACGAGGGCGAGGGCGACTTCCTGCTCATCGGGAACACCATCTTCGCCGGCACGGGCTTCCGCTCGGACAGCACCTCCCACGAGGAGCTCGCGCGGATCTCCGGCCGCGAGGTCGTCACCCTGAAGCTCATCAACCCGAACTTCTACCACCTCGACACGGCGATCGCGGTCCTCGACCCGGAGCCCGCCGCGGACGGCACGTCGAACATCGCCTACCTCGAGAGCGCCTTCGACGAGCCGTCGCTGGCGATCCTGCGCGAGCGCTTCCCGGACGCGATCATCGCCACCGAGGAGGACGCTGCGATCCTCGGCCTGAACTCCTACTCCGACGGGTACAACGTCGTGATCGCCGCCCGGGCTGTCCGGTTCGCCGAGCAGCTCCGCGAGAAGGGCTACAACCCGATCGGCGTCGACCTGTCCGAGCTGCTGCTCGGCGGCGGCGGCGTGAAGTGCTGCACGCTCGACCTGCACCCCGTCGGCACCGGCACCTCGGTCGCGCGATGACGGCCTCGTCGCTCGGTTCGCGGACCGCTGCGGCGCTCGCCGTCGAGGAACGCTCCCTCGCCCACAACTACAGCCCGCTGCCCGTCGTCATCGCATCGGGCGAAGGCGCGTGGGTCACGGACGTCGACGGCAAGCGCTACCTGGACGGCCTCGCCGCCTACTCCGCCGTGAACTTCGGCCACGGCAACCCGCGGCTGCTCGACGCCGCGCGGGCGCAGCTCGACCGGGTCACGCTGACCTCGCGCGCGTTCGTGAACGACCAGCTCGGGCCGTTCGCCTCGGCGCTCGCCGCGTTGACCGAGACCGACATGGTCCTGCCGATGAACACCGGTGCCGAGGCGGTGGAGTCCGCGATCAAGGTCTCCCGTGCGTGGGGCTACCGCGTCAAGGGCGTCCCCGCCGAGCGCGCCACGATCATCGTCGCCTCGGGGAACTTCCACGGTCGCACGACGACGATCATCTCGTTCTCGGACGACCCGTCGGCGCACGACGACTTCGGGCCGTTCACGCCCGGTTTCCGCACCGTGCCGTACGGCGATGCCGCTGCCCTGCGCGAGGCGATGGACGAGACCGTCGTCGCCGTGCTGCTCGAGCCGATCCAGGGCGAGGGCGGGGTCGTCATCCCGCCTCCGTCCTACCTGCCCGACGTCCGGGCGATCTGCGACGAGTTCGGCGCACTCCTCGTCGCCGACGAGATCCAGTCCGGGCTCGGTCGCACCGGCCACACCCTCGCCGTGCAGCGCGTCGGGGTCCGCCCGGACCTCATCACGCTCGGCAAGGCGCTCGGCGGCGGGATCGTCCCCGTGTCCGCCGTGGTCGGTCGGCGTGACGTGCTGGGCGTCCTGCGTCCGGGCGAGCACGGGTCGACCTTCGGCGGGAACCCGCTCGCGGCCGCCGTCGGCTCCGAGGTCGTGGCGATGCTCGGCGAGGGCACGTTCCAGCAGCGGGCGCTCGAGGGCGAACCGTTGCTGCGCGGGCTGCTCGACGACCTGGTCGGCTCCGGGGTCGTCTCGCACCGGGTCGCCGGGCTCTGGGCGGGGATCGACATCGACCCCGCGCTCGGCACGGGCAAGCAGATCGCTCAGGACCTCGCCGACCGTGGGGTGCTCGTGAAGGACACGCACGGGTCGACGATCCGCTTCGCGCCGCCGCTCGTCGTGACCGACGACGAGGTGCGCCTGGCGATCGGCGCCCTCGCCGAGGTGTTGCGCGCGCGAGCCTGAGCTCCGCGCTCGCTTCTGAACTCCGCGCTCGCTTCGTGAGCAGAAATGGTCGGGTGCCCTCGGGCGACCCGACCATTTCTGCTCACGAAGCACGGCGGCGCCGGGCGCAGCGCGCCGCGGCGCCCCGCGGCTCACACCGCCCAGCGCGCCGCCAGCTCGTCCATCAGGGCGTCGAGCCGCTCGTCGACGACCTGCGCGTCGGGGTTCGCCTCGTACCAGGCGATGACCTCGCGCACGCCCTGCCGGTAGGGCGTGCGCGGCCGGTACCACGGCACGAGCGACCGCACCTTGCTGTTGTCGAAGACCGAGCTGTTCGCCTTGTCGCCGAGGAGCGCCGCACCCCACTCCGGGTCCACGGCGTTGATCGCATCCGCCGGCACGTGCACGATCCGCAGGTCTTCGACGCCTGCTGCCGCTGCGATCTCGTGCGCGATCTGGTTCCAGGTCGGCGCCTCGTCGCTCGTGATCGTGAAGGCCTCACCGATCGCCTCGGCCCGGTCGAGCAGCCCCGTGAACCCGACCGCGAAGTCCCGGCTGTGGGTGATCGTCCACAGCGAGCTGCCGTCGCCCGTGATGATGATCGGCTTGCCGGCCCGCATCCGCGCGACCGCGGTCCAGCCGCCCGTCAGTGGGAGCTTCGTCTCGTCGTAGGTGTGCGACGGCCGGACGATCGTCACCGGGAAGTCCTGCTCCCGGTACGCCGCCATCAGCAGCTCCTCGCACGCGATCTTGTCCCGCGAGTACTGCCAGTACGGGTTCTTCAGGGGCGTCGACTCCGTGATCGGCAGGTGCGTCGCCGGGGTCTGGTACGCCGAGGCCGAACTGATGAACACGTACTGCCTCGTCCGCTCGGCGAAGAAGTCGACGTCGGCCTGCACCTGGTCCGGCGTGAAGGCGATCCAGTTCACGACGACGTCCCAGTGGCGGTCGCCGACCACCTCTGCCAGGGCGCTCCGGTCCGAGACGTCGGCCTGGAGGCGCGTCACACCCTCCGGGATCGGCCTGCCCCCGGTGGTCCCCCGGTTGAGCACGGTGACGTCGAACCCCTGCTCGACGGCTTCGCGGACACAGGAGGCACTGATCACCCCGCTGCCGCCGATGAACAGCACGCTGGCTCCCGACATGGACGCTCCTTCGCTCCCGGCGGTGCACCACTGCACCGCAACCCTTCCGATCCTGCACCTACCCGTCGGGACGGGCGCGGAGCACGGCTCGGAGCGAGGTGGTGTCCGCCGCCCACGCCGCCGCGTGCGGGCTGATCCAGCCGAGCAGCTCGAGCGCGTAGTCGTGGTCCCGCTGCAGGTCACGTGCGTGGATGGGTTCGTGGTGCGCCGCCCGGTTCCGCACGAAGTGCAGTTGCTGCAGGCGCCGCGTCACCTCGCTCCGCCGCATGCGAAGGTTGTCCGGCCCGCGCGGGAAGGCCCTGTGCAGATCCGGCACCCAGAGCGAGGTGTGGTACCGCGATTCGACGAGGTACCGCCAGAACCCGAAGGTGAGCTCGGCGATGACCCGGCCGTGGACTTCGTCGAGACGTCCGTTCCGACTCGCACGTGCTCGAGCCTTCGCGAGGTCTGCACTGCCGCGGCCGTCGAGCGGAGCGACGTCGAACCACGGGCTCCCGGTGCGACCCGCCGCCCAGTCGCTGAGTTCTCGGTCGAGTGCGTTGCGCGCGACCACTTCGACGACGCCGGTGAGTTCCATGACCGACGCCGCGGCGCGCATGTTCCACTCGTACAGCCGCAACGCGCCGGTCGAGGACCCCGTCCGCTCGGTGTACGAACGGAGCCGATCGGGCGTGATCAAGCGCTCGAGCTCGTCTTCCTGCATCACACCCCTGTCTGCTACCGTTGTCCACGAAGACCCCGGAACGATCCCTGGCCCAGGCCACATCGCCGGGGTTTCGTCTTTCCCCGTCGCTCCTGAAACATCAGCGTACAGTCACCGGCTCGCACGGAGGTCCCGAGGACTACCGTCGCCGACGGAGCCGCACCGACGCGGCCACGACAGGAGTGACACGCACATGGAGTACCGCTACCTCGGCAACTCGGGCCTCAAGGTCTCCGAGATCACCTACGGCAACTGGCTCACCCACGCCTCCCAGGTCGAGAACGACGCGGCGATCGCCTGCGTCCGGGCAGCGCTCGACGTCGGCATCTCGACGTTCGACACCGCCGACGTCTACGCCAACACCGGTGCCGAGACCGTCCTCGGCGAGGCACTGAAGGGGGAGCGACGCCAGTCCCTCGAGATCGCCACGAAGGTGTTCGGGCCGACCGGACCCAAGGGGCACAACGACACCGGCCTGAGCCGCAAGCACATCCTCGAGTCGATCAACGGTTCGCTCGAGCGGCTGCAGACCGACTACGTCGACCTCTACCAGGCACACCGGTTCGACTACGAGACGCCGCTCGAAGAGACGATGATGGCGTTCGCCGACGTCGTCCGGCAGGGCAAGGCGCTCTACATCGGCGTGAGCGAGTGGACGGCGGAGCAGCTCCGCGCGGGACACGAGATCGCCGACGACCTCGGCGTCCAGCTCATCTCGAACCAGCCGCAGTACTCGGCGCTCTGGCGGGTCATCGAGGGCGAGGTCGTCCCGACGTCCGAGGAGCTCGGCATCTCGCAGATCGTCTGGTCCCCGATCGCGCAGGGTGTGCTGACGGGGAAGTACCAGCCCGGTCAGCCGCTCCCCGAGGGCTCCCGCGCCACCGACGACAAGGGCGGCGCGAAGATGATCGAGCGGTTCATGCGCGACGAGGTGCTGTCCGCCGTGCAGGAGCTCAAGCCGATCGCCGACGAGCTGGACCTGTCGATGGCGCAGCTCGCAGTCGCCTGGGTGCTGCAGAACCAGAACGTGGCGTCCGCGATCATCGGCGCCTCGCGTCCGGAGCAGGTGCACGACAACGCCGGCGCTGCCGGGGTGACGATCCCCGCGGAGCTGCTGTCCCGCATCGACGATGCCCTCGGCTCGGTGGTCGAACGCGACCCGGCGAAGACCGAGGAGAGCAGCCCGAAGACGCGCGAGGCGTAGGTGACCGTCCCAGGAGGGGGGGGGGGGGGGGGGGGGGGGCCCCCCCCCCCCGGGGGGGGGGGGGGGGCCCCCCCCCCCCCCCCCCGCCTCCTGGACGTGGTCGCGCTCCGACCAACGCAAAAAGGCCCCCTACCGGAGTAGGGGGCCTTTCACCGTGGCTGGACACGGCATCGATCCGTGGACCTTTCGATTTTCAGTCGAACGCTCTACCAACTGAGCTATCCAGCCGTGGCGACCCTGACGGGACTTGAACCCGCGACCTCCGCCGTGACAGGGCGGCACGCTAACCAACTGCGCTACAGGGCCATGTTGTGTTGTGTTGTTCGGTAGTGCTCTGCTTGCTTGCTCACTCTGCGAGGAGTGACCCCAACGGGATTCGAACCCGTGCTGCCGCCGTGAAAGGGCGGTGTCCTAGGCCACTAAACGATAGGGCCGCAAGCGGTGCTTCGCGCTACCGATGGACAAGCATACGGATGCCTCCCGGGATTCACAAATCGAGCCGCTCCACCGCGGAATCCCCGGCGTGTCGCGGTATCGCTGACCGGGCGCAGGGCTTCACTCACCCTGGGGCACCAGGCCCCGATTCGTGCTGTCGATGTTCCGATGCGACCATCGTCGTCGGTCCCGTGCCCCTCGTGCGAGGGGGTGTGCGGGTGCGACACCTGTTGTTACTGTTGCGCTTGTTAACAGTGTTACGTGCGTGAGCCTTGCCGCGCTGTTACGAAATCGAGATGTATGTCGACCTCACCATCGCTCTCACTCCGCCCCGGTCCCCGCCGCCGCTTCATCGCCGCCGCGGTCGCCGTCGCGCTCACCGCCGGCACCCTCGCGGCCCTCGCCCCGGTGACGTCGGCCAGTGCGGCGTCGTACCCGAGCTGGTCGGACGTCGAGAAGGCCAAGGCGTCGAAGTCTGCCCAGCAGGCGAAGGTGACCCAGATCAAGGGGCTCATCGCCGACCTCACGGCGAAGGCCTCCGCGGCGCAGAAGTCCGCCGAGGCCGCCGGGACGGCGTACCAGACCGCGCAGACGAAGTACGACGACGCGACGCTGACCCAGAAGAAGCTGCAGTCCCAGGCGGACGACGCCGAGAAGACCGCGACCGCGTCCGAGGCGCAGGCCGGTCAGCTCGCGGCGCAGCTCGGGCGGGCGAGCGCGAACGACGTGACGACGGACATCCTCACGCACCCCACGAAGTCGGGTGACCTGCTGTACGAGCTCGGTGCGATGTCGAAGCTCAGCGAGCAGGCCGACGGCATCTACGCGCAGGCGTCGCAGGACCGCGGCGTGGCCCAGGGCCTCGCCGACAAGGCGGACCGCGCCAAGGAGGCCCTCGGCGACCTCGCCGACCAGGCACAGCAGAAGATGCAGGCCGCACAGACCGCCGCCGACCAGGCGCAGTCCTCGGTGGACGCGCAGGCGGACAACAAGGAGCGACTCGAGGCGCAGCTCACCCTGCTCACCACGAGCGAGCAGAACGTCGAGGCGCGCTACAACAAGGGTGTCCAGGTGGAGAAGGCCCGGCTGGCCCGCATCGCGGCAGCGGCAGCGAAGGCCGCGGCGACGAGCCAGGGCGGGACCGGTGGCGGTTCGCCGAACTCGTCCGGCTGGGTCCGCCCGACCGGCGGGTACCAGACGAGCCCGTTCGGCTACCGACTCGACCCGTACACGAAGAACTACGCCCTGCACGCCGGCGTCGACCTCGCTCCCGCCTGCTACGCCCCGATCTACGCGGCGGCGTCCGGCACGGTGACCTTCGCGGCGAACGGCGGCGGCTACGGCAACGAGGTCGTGCTCGACAACGGCGGCGGCATCTCGACCGCGTACGGGCACATCGTCGACGGCGGCACGCTCGTGTCGGTCGGCCAGCACGTCACCGCCGGGCAGCAGATCGCCAAGGTCGGTTCGACCGGGTGGTCGACGGGTTGCCACCTCCACTTCGAGACCCGGGTGAACGGTTCCGCCGTCGACCCGGTCCCCTTCATGGCAGCGCGGGGGATCTCGGTATGACCGTGTGCGCGCCCGAAAGGCCCTGAACGCCGTGAAGCACTCCGCTCGCACCCTGTCCTGTGGGATCGCGGTGGTGGCCGTCCTCGGGATCGGTCTCTCCGTCGTGATCGCCGGCCCGGCCCAGGCGGCACCGTCCGCCCCGAGCTGGGACGACGTGCGAGCGGCGAAGGCGGACACCGCCGAGGCCCAGTCCACCGTCGACGAGCTGAGCACCCGGCTGCAGACCCTGCAGGACGCTGCCGACAGCGCACAGGTCGCCGAGCTCCAGGCCGGTCAGACGTACGCCCTCGCGGCGTCGCAGCAGCAGGACGCGCAGGCCACCCTGGACGACCTCACTGCGCAGTCGAAGCGAGCGGAGCGGACGGCGGACGCCTCCGCGCAGCAGGTCGCCGGCCTCGTGGTCGAGCTGTCGCGCACCGGCGGCGGGGACCTGTCCGCGGCGATGCTCATCGACTCGCGGGACTCGAAGGACCTGCTCTACCGGGTCGGCACGATGTCGCACCTGTCCGAGCGGTCCGCGACCGTCCTCGCCCAGGCCCAGGCGGATCAGAACACCGTCGACGCGATCGCCGCGCAGCAGTCCGCCGCGACGAAGGCCCTCGCGAAGGCGACGGACACGACGAAGGCCGCCCTCGCCGAGGCGAACGACACCGCAGCGTCGGCGCAGGCACGCGTGCAGCGGGAGCAGGACCAGCAGGACGAGGTGCTGCAGCAGCTCGCGTACCTCAAGGGCACGAGCGTCGCCACCGAGGCCGCCTACTGGACCGCGCAGCAGGCGAAGCGGGCGGAGGCGCAGCTCGCGTCGACCACCGGTGGCTCCGGGGCGACCGCGGCCGCAGGCACCGGCACCGGCTCGGGTGGGGATGCCGCGAGCAGCACGCCGAGCACGGGCGGCGGCACGAGCACCCAGCCGAGCGCCGGCGGCGGCACCAAGCCCAGCACCCCGGCCACACCGTCGAAGCCGAGCACCCCGACCACACCGTCGAAGCCGAGCACCCCGACCACTCCGACCACCCCGTCGAAGCCGAGCACGCCCACCACCCCGACGACCCCGACCGCACCGAGCACCCCCTCGAAGGCAGCCGGCGCGATCGCCTACGCCCGAGCACAGATCGGCGACGCGTACCAGTTCGGCGGTGCGGGCCCGAACACGTGGGACTGCTCCGGCCTCGTGATGATGGCCTACAGCTCGCAAGGTATCGCCACCGGTGGCCACAACGTCGTCTGGCAGTACAACTACTTCAAGTCGATCGGGCGCCTCGTGCCGATGTCGCAGCGGCAACCCGGCGACATCCTCTTCTACTCGTACAACGGCACCGTCAACGAGGCGTACCACGACTCGATCTACACCGGCAACGGCATGATGGTCGAGGCGGCGAACCCGCAGCGCGGCGTGCTCGAGCGGGCGATCTGGACCCCGGGCCAGCTGCTGCCCTACGTCGCACGGCCGAGCGGTTCGCTCTAGCCGCACGCAAGAACGACGAGTGCGCACGAGGGATCGTGCGCACTCGTCGTCAGGCGGTGCAGTCCCGGTCGAACCGGAACGGAACCGGGAGCGTCAGTGACCGGCGGGCACGTACGCGGCCTGGCCGGCCGTGACGATCGCCTCGGCCTCGGCGGCGTCGCCCCAGCCCTCGGCCTTGACCCACTTGTTCGGCTCGAGGTCCTTGTAGCGCTCGAAGAAGTGCGCGATCTCGGCCTTCGTCTGCTCGTCGACGTCCGAGATGTCCTGGATGTGCGCCCAACGCGGGTCCTTCGCGGGGACCACGAGGACCTTCGCGTCATTGCCGGCCTCGTCGCTCATCTTGAAGACGCCGACCGGGCGGACCTTGACGCCCACACCGGGGAACGTCGGGTACTCGAGGAGCAGCAGCGCGTCCACGGGGTCACCGTCGTCGGCCAGGGTCTTCTCGAAGAACCCGTAGTCGGTCGGGTACACGAACGAGGTGAACAGCACGCGGTCGAGGTACACGCGACCGGTCTCGTGGTCCACCTCGTACTTGTTGCGGCTGCCCTTGGGGATCTCGACGACGACGTCGTACGCGGCCATGTTGCGCTCCTGGTCTGATGTGCGGGAAGAAAGCGCGGCTAACGTTACCGGGTGAACACTCCGCGTCCCCGGCTCGACCCTGCGGTCGCCGACACCCGTCGCGCCGTGCGCTCCCTGCTCGCGCAGGCGCTCGACGAGGGCACGGTGCGCCCCGGAGACCTCGTGCTCGTCGCGCTGAGCGGCGGACCGGACTCGCTCGCGCTCGCCGCGGCCACCGCGTTCGAGGCGCCCAAGCAGGACCTGCGAGCAGGGGCGGTGGTCGTCGACCACGCGCTCCAGGCGGGGTCCGAGGCGGTGGCGAGCCGCGCCTCCAGGCAGGCGTCCGAGCTGGGACTCGCACCGGTGACCGTCCGTCGTGTCGCCGTGGGTTCCGCGGGCGGTCCCGAAGCGGCGGCTCGGGAGGCGCGGCACGCGTCGATCGCGCTCGTCGCGTCCGACGTCGGGTCACCCCTCGTGCTGTTCGGACACACGCTGGACGACCAGGCCGAGTCCGTGCTGCTCGGCCTCGCCCGCGGGAGCGGGCCGGACTCGCTGTCCGGCATGGCGCCGTTGACGCGGCGCGAGGCGGGGCCGGCCTACGGGCGGCCGCTCCTCGGCGTCCGTCGACACACGACGCGGCAGGCGTGCGCCGCCGCCGGACTCGCCCCGTGGGACGACCCGCAGAACGCGGACCCCGCCTTCGCGCGCGTCCGCGTCCGGAACGTGCTCCTGCCCGCCCTCGAACGCGAACTCGGTGCCGGCGTGCCCGAGGCCCTCGCCCGCACCGCCGACCAGCTCCGCGAGGACTCGGCCGCGCTCGACCACTTCGCCGAGGAGATGGCCGAGGACCTCGCCGAGCACTCCGAGGCCGGCATCTCGCTGTCCGTGCGGGAGCTCGCGGCCAACCCGCCGGCCCTCCGGCAGCGGCTCGTGCGGCTGGCGGTGGAGAGCGAGTTCGGCGTGACGCTGTCCCGCGTGCAGACGCTCGAGGTGTGCCGACTCGTCACCGACTGGAGCGGGCAGGGGCCGATCGACCTGCCGGGCGTGCAGGCGTCGCGATCGGGCGACCGTCTGGCCTTCACCGCCGGTTAGGCTGGGGTGGTGGAACTCTCCGACGTCCAGGCAGACCTGTCCGAAGTCCTCTTCACCCCCGAGCAGATCGACGACAAGCTCGCCGAGCTCGCCGCGGTGGTCGACGCCGACTACGCGGGGCGCGACCCACTGCTCGTCGGTGTCCTCAAGGGTGCCGTCATGGTGATGGCGGACTTCTCGCGCCACCTCAAGATGCAGGCGCGCATGGACTGGATGGCGGTGTCGTCGTACGGCTCCGGCACGAAGTCGTCCGGCGTGGTCCGCATCCTCAAGGACCTCGACACCGACCTGCACGGGCGGGACGTCCTCATCGTCGAGGACATCATCGACTCCGGTCTGACGCTGTCGTGGCTCAAGCAGAACCTCGAGTCCCGCGGTGCGGCGAGCGTCGAGATCGTCGCACTGCTGCGCAAGCCCGAGGCGGCCAAGGTCGAGGTCGACGTGAAGTACGTCGGCTTCGACATCCCGGACGCGTTCGTGGTCGGCTACGGGCTGGACTACGACGAGCGTTACCGCAACCTGCGCGGGGTCGGGGTGCTCGCGCCGCACGTCTACAGCTGATCCTGGCGGCGGGTGGAGTTCGCCCGCAGAGGACACCCATTCTCGCCACAGAATCGCAGCCGTATGCTGATCAGCACGCAACTTCGGCAGAGAAAGGTGTCGGGCGCTCTGCCCGGATCACATGGACTTCAAGCGCATCCTTCGCGGGCCGTACATCTACGTGCTGATCGCGATCGTGGGGATCTGGATCGGATGGGCTGTCATCAGCCAGTCCGGCACGCAGCAGATCGACACGCAGAAGGGCCTCCAGCAGCTCTCCGACGGCAAGGTCTCCTCCGTGGTGGTGAACTCCACCGAACAGCGCGTCGACCTCACCCTGAAGGACGGCAACGCGCACGAGCAGTTCTACTACTCGACGCCGCGCGGTGAAGAGGTCATCCAGGCCGTCAACGACGCGAACCTGCCGAAGGGCTACAACGACACCGTCCAGCAGTCGAACTGGTTCCTCTCGCTGCTCGGCATCCTCCTGCCGTTCCTCATCATCGGTGCCCTGTTCTGGTTCCTCCTCGCCAACGCCCAGGGCGGCGGCTCGAAGGTCATGCAGTTCGGCAAGTCCCGGGCGAAGATGAACAACAAGGAGAACCCGCAGGTCAGCTTCGCCGACGTCGCGGGCGCCGACGAGGCGATCGAGGAGCTCCAGGAGATCAAGGAGTTCCTCAAGGAGCCGGCGAAGTTCCAGGCCGTCGGCGCCAAGATCCCGAAGGGCGTGCTGCTGTACGGCCCTCCCGGTACCGGCAAGACGCTGCTCGCCCGGGCCGTCGCCGGTGAGGCGGGCGTCCCGTTCTACTCGATCTCCGGTTCGGACTTCGTCGAGATGTTCGTCGGTGTCGGCGCGAGCCGTGTCCGTGACCTCTTCGAGCAGGCGAAGCAGAACTCGCCCGCCATCGTCTTCATCGACGAGATCGACGCCGTGGGTCGTCACCGTGGCGCCGGCATCGGCGGCGGCAACGACGAGCGCGAGCAGACGCTGAACCAGCTCCTCGTCGAGATGGACGGCTTCGACGGCAAGACCAACGTGATCCTCATCGCGGCGACGAACCGTCCCGACGTCCTCGACCCGGCGCTCCTCCGCCCCGGTCGCTTCGACCGCCAGATCGGCGTCGACGCCCCGGGCCTCGCCGGCCGCCAGCAGATCCTCGAGGTGCACGCGAAGGGCAAGCCGCTCGCCGCGAGCGTCGACCTCGAGCTCCTCGCCCGCAAGACGCCGGGCTTCACCGGCGCCGACCTGGCGAACGTCCTGAACGAAGCCGCGCTCCTCACGGCCCGCTCGAACGCGCAGCTCATCGACAACCGCGCCCTCGACGAAGCCGTCGACCGCGTCATGGCCGGACCGCAGCGCCGCACGCGCATCATGTCCGACCAGGAACGCCTCATCACGGCCTACCACGAGGGTGGTCACGCCCTCGCGGCCGCGGCCATGCGCCACACCGACCCGGTGACGAAGATCACGATCCTCCCGCGCGGCCGTGCCCTCGGCTACACGATGGTGCTCCCGCTCGAGGACAAGTACTCCGTCACCCGCAACGAACTGCTCGACCAGCTCACCTACGCCATGGGTGGTCGCGTCGCCGAGGAGATCGTCTTCCACGACCCGACCACGGGTGCGTCGAACGACATCGAGAAGGCCACCGGTACCGCGCGCAAGATGGTCACCGAGTACGGCATGAGCCGTGCCGTCGGGTCCGTCAAGCTCGGCTCCGGGTCGAGCGAGCCGTTCGTCGGTCGCGACATGAGCGGCGGGACCAGCCGCGACTACTCGGAGAACATCGCCGAGACGGTCGACGCCGAGACCCGTGCCCTGCTCGAGGCCGCGCACGACGAGGCCTACCAGGTGCTCAACGACAACCGCGACATCCTCGACCGTCTGGCCGGGGAGCTCCTCGAGAAGGAGACGCTCGACGCCCCGGAGCTGGTGGAGATCTTCAAGGACGTCCGCAAGCTGCCGGAGCGCCCGCAGTGGCTCTCCAGCGACAAGCGTCCGGTGAGCAACCTGCCCGCCATCGAGGTGCCGGGCAAGGCCGCCTCGACCGCGTCCGAGCAGTCCGACCACGAGTCGTCGAAGCCCCGTCGCCGTCCCTTCGGCAACCCGGGTATCGCCCCCGCGTAGGCCGGCATGACGGACCTGCCGACGAGGCGCTCGCGTCGGCTCGCCGAGGTGAGCCAGGCGCGGGCAGCAGCAGCCGAGCCGCCGACGGTCGCGATCGACCTCCGGGCACCAGCACCGGTGCCGGAGATCGTGACCGGTCGGCGGCGCGACCGCGATCGCGGTGCGCCGGCCGACGACCGGACCCGGGTGATGGGGATCCTCAACGTCACGCCGGACTCCTTCAGCGACGGCGGTCTGCACCAGGCGTACGACGCCGCGGTGCAGCACGCCCGGGAACTCGTCGCCGCCGGGGCCGACATCGTCGACGTCGGCGGGGAGTCGACCCGGCCGGGGTCGGAGCGCGTCCCCGTCGAGGTCGAGCAGCAGCGGGTGCTCCCGGTCGTGCAGCAGCTCGTGGCCGAGGGGATCACGGTGAGCGTCGACACGATGAACGCCTCGACCGCCGAGCGTTCGGTCGACCTCGGCGCCGCCATCGTGAACGACGTCTCCGGTGGGTTGGCCGACGACGACATGGCGCGCGTCGTCCGTGACACGGGTGCCGGGTTCGTCGTCATGCACTGGCGTGGGCACAGCGACCGGATGTACCGCAACGCCGAGTACGTGCACGCCGTCGACGAGGTCCGGCGCGAGGTCGAACTCCGCGTCGCCGAGCTCATCGTCCTCGGGGTGCGCCAGGAACAGGTCGTCATCGACCCGGGCCTCGGCTTCGCCAAGCAGGGCGTGCAGAACTGGGAGATCCTGGCGGGCTACGAGCGGTTCGCGTCGATCGGCCTGCCGGTGCTCGTCGCCGCCTCGCGCAAGCGCTTCCTCGACGGGGTCGGCAGCGCTGCCGGTGCCGCCCCGAAGGAGCGCGACCTCGCCACCGCCGCCATCAGCCTGCTCTCCGCCGAACGCGGGGCGTGGGGTGTGCGCGTGCACGACCCGGCACCGACCCGTGCCGTGCTCGACGTCTGGGACGCCTGGAGGGCAGCTCGATCGTGAGGGACACCATCCGACTGACCGGGGTCCGCGCACGCGGCCACCACGGGGTCTTCGACCACGAGCGCGCCGACGGCCAGGACTTCGTGGTCGACGTCGCCGTCGAGGTCGATGCCCGCGCCGCGTCCGGCTCCGACGACCTCGACGAGACCGTGCACTACGGCGTGCTCGCCGAGCAGGTCGTCGCCGAGATCGAGCGCGACCCGGTCGACCTCATCGAGACCCTCGCCGAGCGCATCGCCGCCGCCGTGCTGACGCACCGTGCGGCCCTGGCGACCGAGGTCACGGTGCACAAGCCGCAGGCGCCCATCACGGTGCCGTTCACCGACGTGTCGATCACGATCCGCCGGACCCGTGGCGGCGTCCGTGCCGCCGGGTCCGACGTCGAGGAAGAAGAGTGAGCCGGGCGGTCGTGGCCCTCGGCGCCAACCTCGGCGACCGGGGGAGCACCCTGCGCGCCGCCGCCGCCGCGATCGTCGCCCTCCCCGGGGTGCGTCCGGTGGCCTCCAGCCGCGAGGTCGAGTCGGTCGCCGTCACGCTCGACGGCCCGGACACGACGAAGCCCCGGTACCGGAACGCCGTCGTGGTCGTCGACACCGACCTCGAGCCGCAGGAACTCCTCGACGCCCTGCACGGCATCGAGGACACCCACGGCCGCACGCGCGAGGTCCGCTGGGGCGACCGGACGCTCGACCTCGACCTCGTGGCGTACGACGACCTGTCCCTCGACACCGTGACCCTGACCGTGCCGCACCCGCGCGCCGGCGAGCGGGCGTTCGTGCTCGCGCCGTGGCACGACGCCGACCCGGACGCCGTCCTGCCGGGTGTCGGGCCGGTCGCCGACCTGCTCGAGCGGGTGGGGGACGACACGGAGCGCGTCGACGAGCCGCGCCTCTTCGACGAGCCGACCCGCGCCTCCAGGCCAGAGACGAGCGATTCGTGAAGCCCACCCGCGCCTCCACCCTGCTCAGCGTCGCCGTCGTCGCGGCGGTCGCCGGCTTCGCCCTCGACGCCGTCCTGGCGTCGCGGCAGGCGCCGACGCTGTTCCTCGCGACACCCCTCGGCGTCACCCTCGCGTTCATCGGCATCGCCGTGGTCCTGATGGCCCGGCCGGTCCGTCGGCACGCTCGCGACGGCGCGTCCCGGTCCCACCCCGTCGACCCGCTCTACGCGATCCGCGTCGTGGTGCTCGCGAAGGCGTCGAGCATCGCGGGCTCGCTGTTCGGCGGGTTCGGCGCGGGCCTGCTCGTCTACCTCCTGACCCGCTCGGCCTTCCCTTCGCTAGGCTCGGTCCTGCCGAACGCCGTGGCGGTCGGGGGTGGACTCGTGTTGACGGTGTGCGCACTCGTCGCCGAACGCATGTGCATCGCTCCTCCTGGGGACGATGACGACGACGACCTCCCCCGGGGCGGCACGACGCAGGCGCACTGACACCGGGCGGCACGACCCGGCGCACCGCCCAGCACGACCCGACCGCAGGAGGCCCGCGATGCCGCGTGAACGACTCGACGAGCCCGGTCTGGGACTGACCGGCACCACCTGGACCCGGGTGTCGCCCAAGCTCGTCTGGACCGAGCTCGTCACGACGATCGTGATCGGGCTCGTGGTGACCGCCGGCTGCGTCATCATCGGCGTCGTCAGCGGCGGGTTCTCCGGCACTGCGGGCACCGTCTGGACGCTGATCGGGATCGCGGTCGCGATCGTCACCCTCGTGACGGCGATCCTGACGCCGCGACGCGTGCGGGCGATCGGGTACGCCCTCCGTGACGACGACCTCGTCCTCCGGCGCGGCCTGATGTGGCAGCGGTTCACCGCCGTCCCGTACGGCCGCATGCAGCTCGTCGACGTCAACCGCGGACCGCTCGACCGGGTGCTCGGCATGAGCGAGCTGAAGTTCGTCACGGCGGCCGCGTCGACCAACGTCCGGATCCCCGGCATCCCCTTCGCCGATGCCGACGAGCTGCGCGACCGACTCGTCGAGCTCGCCGAGTCCCGCCGCGCCGGACTCTAGGAGGGCCGCATGACCTTCCGACCCGGCCCGCCGCCGCCCGCTCCGCCACACCGGGGCAACGCCGCCGCCGCCGCACCGCTGACCGACGGCGAGTGGCACCGCATGCACCCGCTGACGCCGCTGCTCAAGGGCGGCATCTTCCTCATCGTGATCCTCGGCTACGTGCTGAACAGCTTGCGGGACCAGCTCGTCGAGTTCTTCATCCCCGGTGGTGGCCCGCAGGACGACGGCGACCCCGTGCGGTACGTCTACGAGCACGGCGTCGTCGGCTGGGTGCTGCTCGGCGTGGCTGTGCTGTTGCTGGTACTCCTTGCGTTGTTCACCCTGTCCTGGCGCATGCACGAGTTCCGGGTGACCGGCGAGATCGTCGAGGTCCGCTCGGGCGTGCTCTTCCGGACGAACCGCAAGGCCCGGCTGGACCGCATCCAGGGCATCAACATCTCGCGGCCGCTCATCCCGCGGATCTTCGGCACCGCCAAGCTCGAGATCGCCCAGGCCGGCAACGACGCGAACGTGCAGCTCGCCTACCTCGGGGTCACGGCTGCGGACGACCTGCGGCAGCGCATCCTCGTGCTCGCCTCCGGGGCGAAGGACGACGAGCGGCAGCACGACCCGGCCCGGGCCTCGAACGGTGTGCTGCAGGACCGTGTCGACGAGATCTTCTCGCCGGAACTCGACCCCGCCGCGGTCCGCGCGACGCGCATCGTGAAGGTGCACCCCGGCCGGCTCATCGCGTCGATGCTGCTCTCCGGCACGACGGTGTTCATCCTCGCCGCGGTCGCCGCGATGATCGTCAGCGTGGCGCTCACCGGCGAGTACGGGATCCTCTTCGGCCTGTTCCCCGCGGTGATCGGCGCCGGCGGGTACTACGTCCGGAAGTTCTCCCGCTCGCTGCAGTACACGATCGCCGAGACCCGCGACGGCATCCGGATCGGCTTCGGGCTCGTGTCCACCTCGAACGAGACCCTGCCGCCCGGCCGCATCCACGCCGTGAGCGTGGCGCAGCCGCTGCTCTGGCGGCCGTTCGGCTGGTGGGACGTCCGGATCAACCGTGCGACGAACGCCGGCAACGGGGCCTCGAACAACCAGCAGGTCTCGTCGATCGTCCTGCCGGTCGGCGCCGCGCGCGACGTCCGCGAGGTCCTCGACATCATCCTCCCCGGCCTCGTCGGCACCGCCGTCGCCGGTCCCGCCGCCTCGCAGGAGCAGCTCCGCGAGGGCTCGGCCGAGGCCGTGGACGTCGTCGACGACAGCCTCACCACCACGGGCGACCGCGGCGGGTTCGTGCACTCCCCGCGCCGGGGCGCCTTGCTCCGCCCGTTCGCGTTCCGCCGCAACGGCTACCGCTTCGTCCCGGGTGCCGTCCTGCTCCGGCTCGGTGCCGTCTGGCGCTCGCTGGTCATCGTGCCGCTGCCGCGCGTGCAGAGCGTCAAGGTCTCGCAGGGGCCGCTCGAGCGTGCGCTGCGGCTCGCGTCGGTGCACGTGCAGACCGTGCAGGGCCCGGTCTCCGCGAGCATCGGTGCGCTGGACGCGCGGGACGCGCAGCAGCTGTGGTCGGACGCCTCGGCCCGCGCGGTCGAGGCGGCTGCGGCCGACACCTCCCACCGGTGGCGCGAACGGGAGGCGCGGCTCACCCCCGTCGCCCCGGCCGCGGCCCCGGAGTGGTCACCAGAGCGACGAGTGGGCGCGGTGGACCGCGAGCAGTCGTCGCCAGAGCGCGCACCCGGCGGCGCCGAGCCGGTGCGGCCGACCGGCACCGTGCCTCCTGGATCGCCCTGGGGCGACACCCCGCCGCCGGGAGCCGCGCGGTGAGGGCCGGGCGGCTGGGAGTCGGCGTCCTCGGTGCCGGACGGGTCGGACCGGTCCTCGGAGCAGCGCTCGCGAACGCCGAGCACGCGGTCGTCGGCGTGACGGCCGTGTCCGAGGCCGGACGCGACCGCGCCGAGGCGATGCTCCCCGGCGCACCCGTCCTCGAGACCCCCGACCTCGTCGAGCGCAGCGAACTCGTGCTCCTCGCCGTGCCGGACGACCAGCTGGCCGACCTCGTGCAGGGACTCGCGGACGCCGGGATCTGGCAGCCGGGGCAGCTCGTCGTGCACACCAGCCCGGACCACGGCGTCGGCATCCTCGCACCGGCGATGGCCGCGGGGGCGATCCCGCTCGCGATCCACCCCGCGATGGCGTTCACGGGCACCAGCGTCGACCTCGTCCGGCTCCGCGACGCGTACTGCGCCGTGACCGCACCGTCGCCCGTGCTCCCGATCGCCCAGGCGCTCGTCGTCGAGATGGGTGCGGAGCCGTTCGTCGTCACCGAGCAGGACCGGGCCGCCTACGCCGACGCCGTCCGCGCCGCGGTGAGCTTCTCGACCGCGATCGTCGACCAGTCCGCCGGCACGCTGTCCGGCATCGGGGTCGAGTACCCGGGCCGGGTCCTCGGAGCGCTGGTCCGCACGGCCGTCGACAACGCGCTCGCGGCGGCCGACGGGCAGGCGACGCTCTAGTCCGGCTGCGCTGTACGATTTCCGGGACCCCCACGACCATCGGAGCCGCACCAGCATGACCGACGAGACCGCACCCGCCACCGAGCCCTCCGCCGCCGAGATCGCCGCGGCGGAGACCAGCGAGCAGCGACAGGTCCGGCTCGACAAGCGGGCGAAGCTCCTCGAATCGGGGATCGAGGCGTACCCGGCGGGGCTGCCGGTCACCACCACCATCCCCGCGGTCCGTGCGCAGTACGCGCACCTCGAGACCGGCGAGGAGACCCAGGACGTCGTCGGGATCGCCGGCCGCATCGTGTTCTCGCGCAACACCGGCAAGCTCTGCTTCGCGTCCCTGCAGTCCGGTGACGGCTCCCGCATCCAGGCGATGGTGTCCCTCGCCGAGGTGGGCGAGGAATCGCTCGCGCGCTGGAAGGAGTTCGTCGACCTCGGCGACCACGTGTTCGTGCACGGCCGGGTGATCTCCTCGCGGCGGGGCGAGCTGTCGATCATGGTCGACGACTGGCAGATCGCGGCCAAGGCGATCCTGCCGCTGCCGAACCTCCACAACGAACTCAACGAGGAGACGCGGGTCCGCCAGCGCTACCTCGACCTCATCGTGCGCGAGGAGGCCCGGGCCACCGTCCGCGCCCGTGCCGCGGTGATGTCGTCGCTCCGGCAGACCTTCGCTGGTCACGACTACCTCGAGGTCGAGACCCCGATGCTGCAGACCCAGCACGGCGGTGCCTCGGCGCGGCCCTTCGTCACGCACTCGAACGCGTTCGACACCGAGCTGTACCTCCGCATCGCGCCGGAGCTCTTCCTCAAGCGCGCCGTGGTCGGCGGCATCGACCGGGTGTTCGAGGTGAACCGGAACTTCCGCAACGAGGGCGCCGACTCGACGCACTCGCCCGAGTTCGCGATGCTCGAGGCCTACCAGGCGTACGGCGACTACGAGCAGATGGCCGACCTGACCCAGGAGCTCGTGCAGAACTCCGCGCGTGCGGTGACCGGCGGCTCGCTCGAGGTCACCTGGGCGGACGGTACGACGTACGACCTCGGCGGCGAGTGGCCGCGCATCGACATGTACGGGTCGCTGTCCGAGGCGGCCGGTCGCGAGATCACCCCGGAGACGCCGCTGTCCGAGCTGCGGGCGCTCGCCGATGCCGAGGGTGTCGAGGTCGCGCACGCCACGCACGGCAAGTACGTCGAAGAGCTCTGGGAGCACTTCGTCATCGACTCGCTCGACCGCCCGACGTTCGTCATGAACTTCCCGGTCGACACCTCGCCGCTGACCCGCGAGCACCGCAGCCGTCCGGGCATCGTCGAGAAGTGGGACCTCTACGTCCGTGGCTTCGAGCTGGCGACGGCGTACTCCGAGCTCGTCGACCCGGTCGTGCAGCGGGAGCGGTTCGTCGAGCAGGCGAAGCTCGCTGCGGGCGGCGACCTCGAGGCCATGCGCGTCGACGAGGAGTTCCTGCGGGCACTCGAGCACGCGATGCCGCCGTCGGGGGGCATGGGCATGGGCATCGACCGGCTCCTCATGGCCATCACGGGCCTGGGCATCCGCGAGACGATCCTGTTCCCGTTGGTGAAGTAGGACCCAGCTGACGGCTCCGTTCCGGGGGTTAGGATGCTCGGGTGCCGCATGGAGTCGTGACCGGGATCATCTTCGCCCTGACGCCGACCGTCGTGGTCGGCCTCATCTTCTGGTTCGTGATGCGCGCCATCATGCGGGCCGACCGCACCGAGCGTGCCGCGTACGCCAAGGTCGAGGCCGAGGAGCGTGCCCGCTTCGAGCGTGAGCACGGCGTGCCGGCACCGGCGCCTGCCTCTGCGGAGTAACCCGCTCCCGATCCGGAGCCGCCCGCGGTCGACGTCACCCGGTGTTCACCGCGCGGTGCGACCCTGGCGTGCATGCGCGCGACGCCGGACGGTACGGACCCCGACCCCGACCTCGACGCCGACCCCGACCTCGCCGACCTCGATCCCGATGACGCCTTCGGGCACCCGGCGGTCGCGGATCCCGCTCGCGACGACACCGTGTGGCCCGACGGCGAGGGCGACGACGACGACATCGACGTCTGAGCGTCCGGACACCGTCACCGGCCGTTCACCCCGACGTCGTCTGCCGGGGTGAGCATCGTCCGCATGTCCATCACGCAGATCATCTCCGGTGGTGTCCTCGCGAACCGCGGGGGCGTCTTCACCGGCCGCAGCCTCGTCGGCGACATCGAGAGCGAGTACGACGAGTTCGACCGAGACGCTGACCTCGAGGTCTCGAAGCGTCGCGAGGGGTGGCTCGAGCCCTCCTGGTGACCCCCGCCCGTTCGGTTTTCGGGGTACGACGACCGGATCGCCACGATCCGGACCGCCGTACCCCTTTTTCGTGTCCACTGGACGCGGCGGCCCGGGGTACAGGATCGGAAACGAGCAAGAAACACCGATGCAACGCCGGAAACACGGCGACATCCCCTTGATTCTCGACCGTGCGGGGGACCAGACTGACGACAGGCTGTACCCCTCGGGGGACGGTATCCATGGTGAAGCACGGAGAAGCCTGAGAATCGATCCGATCGGTTTGTGGGGTACACCTCCGGAACGCTTTACTCGTGACACCCCCAACGAGGTCATCACCCGTCGAACGCAGGGAGTCATCATGACGATCGCAACCGCAGCACCCAAGACGACGACCACCGGCACCACCGCACGTCGCACCAAGAAGACGACCGCAGCGAAGGCTCCGGTCACCGCGGTCGAGACCACCACGCTCGACACCGAGGTCGAGGCCGACGAGCAGCTCGCGGGTGTCCGCGGCGCCTCGGTCGACCAGGTGGGCGACTACCTCCGCCACATCGGCCGGCTCTCGCTCCTCACCGCCGAGGAAGAAGCCGAGATCGCCCGCCGCATCGAGGTCGGCCTCTTCGCCGGGGAGAAGCTCGCCACCGAGAAGGGCCTCGCGAAGACCCTGCAGCGTGAACTGCGCTGGCTCGTCCGTGACGGTGAGCGCGCCAAGGAGCGCATGATCACCTCGAACCTCCGCCTCGTCGTGAGCATCGCCAAGCGCTACTCGCAGCGCGGCCTGCCCTTCATGGACGTCATCCAGGAAGGCAACCTCGGCCTGGTCCGCGCGGTCGAGAAGTTCGACTTCACGCAGGGCTACAAGTTCTCGACGTACGCCACATGGTGGATCCGTCAGGCGATCTCCCGCGGTCTCGCCGACAAGGCACGCACGATCCGCATCCCGGTCCACACGGTCGAGCTGATCAACAAGATCTCCCGCACCGAGCGCGACCTCACCGTCGACCTCGGCCGCGCGCCGATGCCGGACGAGGTCGCGGCCGAGCTCAGCATGAGTGTCGACGAGCTCGTCGACCTCAAGGGCCGCTCGCACGAACCGGTGTCGATCCACACCGTGGTCGGCGACTCGGACGACAGCGAGCTCGGCGACTTCATCGAGGACGAGGACGCTGCGTCCCCGAACGAGCTGACCGAGACGACGCTGCTCCACCGCGACATCCGCTCGATCGTCGCCGAACTGCCGAGCGACGAGGCGAACGTGATCCGCATGCGCTACGGCCTCGACGACGACAAGCCGATGACGCTCGACGAGATCTCGAAGATCGTCCACACGACCCGCCAGGCGGTCAGCCGTGTGGAGTCCCGCGCCAAGCTGCGGCTCTTCGCCAAGGCGGTCTCGCAGGACATGCAGCTGTACCTGACCGACTAGGTCAGTGGACTTCGGCCGGCGCGTGAGTGCCGGCACGGGGAACCGGGTCGTTCTGTGGGAAGACGATCCGGTGGGGTGATGGGACGGCCCGCTCGCGCTTCGGCGTGAGCGGGCCATTCACGTTCCCGGAACCGAGCGGTGCGCAGGGCGCAGGGCGCGGCCCGCTACTCCTCGACCTCGCGCCCGAGCTTCTGGCGGAGGTCCTGGGGGATGAGCTCGATGAGCTGGTCCGGTCGCACGGGCAGGTCGAGCAGGCTGAGCTTCACGCGTCCGGTCCGCCCGTGGCGCTCGGCGTCGAGGCGGACCACGCTGCCGGCGTCCTTCCGCAGCCGCACGTCGATCTGCGCACCGGTGGCGACCTCGCCGACGACGAGTCCGTCGACCTCGAGCGCTGCGCTGCGGGTGCCCTCGGCGATGTCGAACCGGTAGCGCTCGCGAGCGGCGAGGACCACGGCACGGTCGATCCCGGCCATCGGCGCGACCGGGGTCACGACGGAGCCGGACAGTGCAGGGGAGAGGACGGGGCCACCGGCGGCGTAGTTGTACGCGGTGGACCCGGCCGGGGTCGCGGCGACGATGGCGTCCGCCCGGTAGTAGCCGTACCCGAGCCCGCCGACACTGAGGTCCGCGGAGACCTGCCCGGCGCCCGGTCGTCGCACGATCGTGAGGTCGTTGAACGCGAGGTAGTCGGTGCGGGCTCCGCTCCAGAACAGCCGGGCCTCGAGGGCGTGGTGCGGTTCGAGCTGGTAGTCGCCGGCGGACAGTCGCTCGAGCGCGACCTCGAGCTCGGGCGGCTCGATCTCGACGAGGAAGCCCACGTTGCCGTAGTTGACCCCGAGCACCGGCACCGGACGCTTCGCCACGAGCCGCATGGCCCCGAGCATCGTGCCGTCCCCGCCGAGTGCGACGACGAGGTCGACCTCCTCCGTGAAGTCCTCGTCCCCGATCACGTCGACCCCGCCGCCGATGCGCTGGACGTCGGCGCGGCGGGCGACGAGGCGTCCGCGGCCGGAGGCGTTCCAACGCTGCAGGGTCGCGACGGACTCCTGCACGTTCTTGGTCGGGTGGACGACGAGTCCGACGACGGGCTGCTCCATGGTCGCGATCGTACCGATCGCGCCCGGGATCTCCTCTGGCGGACCGCTCACACATGAGATATTCTGCATGTATGCAGATCGCCACGCTCTCCGTCGCCCTGCCCACACTCCGGCACGGACGCGAGATCGTGCTCCTCGCGGAACAGGAGTCACTGGAGACCGGGTTCGGCTTCCTCGACGCCGAACACCTCCTCGTCGCCGCGGTCACGCTCTGCAGCGGGATGCCCCGCTTCCTCGACGTCCTCGACGCGCACGGCGTCACGCCGGACCGCGTCCGCACCGCCAGCAGTGCCTTCGTCGGCGCCGGGGCTCCCGGACCGGTCTCGCCCGACCGGGTCACGTGCACACCGGCCGCGGCGCGGGTGCTGGCCCGTGCCGCACAGCTCGCCGGCCCGGCGGAACGCGTCCGACCGCACCACGTGCTGCTCGCGGTGCTGGACGGCATCGACGATCCGTTCACAGGGGCCGCGCACGACGTCCTCGACGGTCTCGGTGTCGACCCGCGCCGCTTCCGCCGCGCCCTGCGTCGCGCCGCACGACGCGCCTGACGCGCCCCGCGCCGCCCCGCGCCACGCGGCCCGCGCCGACCCGCGGCCCGCGCCGGCCCGCGCCGACCCGACACCCGGCGCGACCCGCCGCGCGACCCCCGTGAGCACCACCGGGCGCAGGCTCCGGGGCGGACCCGCACCGCGCCTCCCGACCGTCCCCTGTTCACCGGACGCAACGAGGTCACGCCCACGGCGAACAGGGGCAGACCACCCGGGGTGCGCTGGTTACTCTCGATGTACGTCACCGGACTTCCACGAGCCCGGCAAGGGAGAGCACATGTTCGAGAGATTCACCGACCGAGCCCGTCGTGTTGTCGTCCTCGCTCAAGAAGAAGCGAAGATGCTCAACCACAACTACATCGGCACCGAGCACATCCTCCTCGGCCTCATCCACGAGGGCGAGGGCGTCGCCGCCAAGGCGCTGGAGTCGCTCGGCATCTCGCTCGATGCCGTCCGCGAGCAGGTCCAGGACATCATCGGGCAGGGCCAGCAGCAGCCGACCGGGCACATCCCGTTCACGCCGCGCGCCAAGAAGGTGCTCGAGCTGTCCCTGCGCGAGGCGCTGCAGCTCGGCCACAACTACATCGGCACCGAGCACATCCTCCTCGGCCTCATCCGCGAGGGCGAGGGCGTCGCCGCCCAGGTGCTCGTCAAGCTCGGCGCGGACCTCAACCGCGTCCGTCAGCAGGTCATCCAGCTCCTGTCCGGCTACCAGGGCAAGGAAGCGGTCGCCGTCGGCGGCGAGCAGCAGCAGAACGCCCAGCAGGGTTCGCAGGTCCTCGACCAGTTCGGTCGGAACCTCACCCAGGCGGCGCGTGACGGCAAGCTCGACCCGGTCATCGGCCGCGAGAAGGAGATGGAGCGGGTCATGCAGATCCTCTCCCGCCGCTCCAAGAACAACCCCGTCCTGATCGGTGAGCCCGGCGTCGGCAAGACCGCCGTCGTCGAGGGCCTCGCCCAGGCGATCGTCAAGGGCGACGTGCCCGAGACGCTGAAGGACAAGCAGCTCTACTCGCTCGACCTCGGGTCGCTCATCGCCGGGTCCCGCTACCGCGGTGACTTCGAGGAGCGCCTCAAGAAGGTCACGAAGGAGATCCGCACCCGCGGCGACATCATCGTCTTCATCGACGAGATCCACACCCTCGTGGGTGCCGGTGCTGCCGAGGGCGCGATCGACGCCGCTTCCATCCTCAAGCCGCTGCTCGCACGCGGTGAGCTCCAGACCATCGGTGCCACCACGCTCGACGAGTACCGCAAGCACTTCGAGAAGGACGCCGCACTCGAGCGTCGCTTCCAGCCGGTGCAGGTCAATGAGCCGTCGCTGCCCCACGCGATCAACATCCTCAAGGGCCTCCGCGACAAGTACGAGGCGTTCCACAAGGTGTCCATCACCGACGGCGCGATCGTCGCCGCGGCGAACCTCGCGGACCGCTACGTGCAGGACCGTTTCCTGCCGGACAAGGCGATCGACCTGATCGACGAGGCCGGTGCACGCCTCCGCCTGTCGATCCTGTCGGCGCCGCCGGAGCTCCGCGAGTTCGACGAGAAGATCTCGGCGGTCCGCGGGCAGAAGGAAGCCGCGATCGAGGAGCAGGACTTCGAGAAGGCCGCTTCGCTCCGTGACGAGGAGAAGAAGCTCCTCGGCGAGCGTCTCCGCCTCGAGAAGCAGTGGCGTGCGGGTGACGTCGCCGCGTCCGGCACCGTCGACGAGGGCATCATCGCCGAGGTCCTGGCGCAGGCCACGGGCATCCCGGTGTTCAAGCTCACCGAAGAGGAGACCTCGCGTCTCGTCTTCATGGAGAAGGCACTGCACGAGCGCGTCATCGGTCAGGAAGAGGCCATCTCGGCCCTCTCCAAGACCATCCGCCGCACCCGCGCCGGCCTGAAGGACCCGAACCGTCCCTCCGGCTCGTTCATCTTCGCCGGCCCCACGGGCGTCGGGAAGACCGAGCTCGCCAAGGCGCTCGCCGAGTTCCTCTTCGACGACGAGGGTGCGCTGATCTCCCTCGACATGTCGGAGTTCGGCGAGAAGCACACCGTCTCGCGACTCTTCGGCGCCCCTCCCGGGTTCGTCGGGTTCGAGGAGGGCGGCCAGCTCACCGAGAAGGTGCGTCGCAAGCCGTTCTCCGTGGTCCTCTTCGACGAGATCGAGAAGGCCCACCCGGACATCTTCAACTCGCTGCTGCAGGTCCTCGAAGAGGGTCGTCTGACCGATGGTCAGGGCCGCGTGGTCGACTTCAAGAACACCGTCATCATCATGACCACGAACCTCGGTTCGCAGGGCATCGCCGGTGGCCCGGTGGGCTTCCAGGTCGAGGGTGACTCCGGTGTCGGCTACGACCGCATGCGCTCGAAGGTGAACGAGGAGCTCAAGAAGCACTTCAAGCCCGAGTTCCTCAACCGCGTCGACGACACGATCGTGTTCCCGCAGCTCTCGCAGCCCGAGCTGCTGCAGATCGTGGACCTCTTCGTGAAGCGCCTGGCGGACCGCCTGCTCGACCGCGACATGACGGTGGAGCTCACGCTCGCCGCCAAGGAGCAGCTCATCAAGGTCGGGTTCGACCCGGCACTCGGTGCCCGCCCGCTCCGCCGCGCGATGCAGCACGAGGTCGAGGACCAGCTGTCCGAGCACATCCTGCAGGGTGAGCTCACGGCCGGCGACCACGTGAAGGTCGACTTCACCGGTGGCGAGTTCCAGTTCGAGACCGGGCGTCAGCCGGGTCGCGAGGAGGTCCTCGCCGGCGCGGCCGCCGTCGAGGCCACGGACACGCCGCAGGGCGAGATCGAGTCCTAGGACCCGGTCACGGACATGACGGGAGGGGGGGGGGGGGCGGGGGCCCGCCCCCCCCCCCCCCCCGGCGGGGGGGGGGCCCCCCCGGGGGGGGGGGGGCGGGGCCCCCCCCCCCCCCCCCCCCCCCGCCACGTCGTGGGTGCGGTCACCCCTGGTGGTCGCGCCCGCGGTGCTTCTCGCGCTTCTCGTGTCGCTTGTGCACGCCGGGCTGCTCGCTCTCGGCCGTGCCGTCCGAGTCGCCGCTCAGTCCGTCCGCCAGGCCGTTGGTCTGGTCGAAGGGGCGTCCGAGTGACTCGTCGTTGAGGTCTGCCACGGAGCGGTGACGCTCGTGGGCTTCGGGTTCGGGTTGATCGTCCATGCGCCGGACGCTACGCGCGGCGCGATGTCGCCCGACCCAGACCCGGGACGGTTCGCGCGTCGCGGTACCACGGGCCCCCGTCCGGGGGTACGGTGGTGACTGCGCGCGAGGGGTTCCCCCCAACACCTCGCACGCAGCGCTCGACCGGTTCCCCCCAACAGGTCGAGACGCGCCGGCCCCGGTCTGTTCGCAGACCGGGGCCGTTGCACGTCGCCGGGGCGCTCGGCGCGCGTCTCGCGTCTCGCGTCTGGCGTCTGGCGTCTGGCGTCTCGCGTCTCGCGTCTCGCGTCAGAGGGTGGCCGCGAAGTCCCGGACGGCCCGCTCCCAGCGCTCCGGGTCCTCGTTCCACTCGAGCGTGTGCGGCGCGGTCCGGAACGCGACCGCCCGGGTCCCCGGACGCGCGGTCTGCGCGGCGACGTCGGCCTCGGCGACGAGGCCGTCGGCCGCCGAGTGCACGAGCAGGGTCGGGGTCGCCGACGCCTGCCACGCGGTCGTCTGGACGGGAGCAGCGGCGCCGGCCAGCCGTGACAGCACGCCGGTGGTCGCGATCCGTGCCGCGACCGTGCCGACGAACGCGGGGAGGTGCGCGCCCGACACCGCACCGCGGAGCGCCGAGGACACGCTGAGCAGCGGCGAGATCCCGACCAGGCCGTCGACCTCGACCCGGGAGGCGGCAACAGAGCACGCGAGCGCCCCCGCAGACCAGCCCTGCAGCACGACCCGGGTGGCCCCGCGGCCCCGGGCCGCGCGGACCGCCGTCACGATGCGGTCGACCGCGCCGGGGTCGAGCGAGCGGAGCGGGAGGTCGGTCGTGTCGACGACCTCGGACGTCGCGCCGAGGGCACGCCAGACCGGGATGCCCCGGAGGACCTGCCGCGGCCCGAGCGACTGCCCGTGCACGTGGACGACGTGCGTGGGCTCGTCACCGGGGACGTCGGTCGGTTCGTCGCCGGGGACGTCCGCGAGGTCGTCGTACAGCAGCGCGTCCCAGCCCCACTCGCCGACGGCTGCCGGGCCGTCCGTGCGCCGCCGGACCGTGTCCCCGTCGATGTCGAGCACCTCCTGCACGCGGACGTCCTGGCCGTCGCGGGTGATCCGGTACGTCCCGGGCAGGCGGGTGTCGCGGGTGGCCACGAACTCGGCATCGGTCGGGGTGGCGCCCCGCACGGTGGCGGTCGCCGAGTACGGCGTGGGGAAGAGCAGCCGACGTGCGACGAACGCGCCCAGCCCGAGCGTCCCGACGGCACCCGCTGCGGTCCCGAGTGCGGCGATGCGTCCACCGGTCATGTGGTCTCCTCCAGTCGTGCGGTGGTGAGCGTCGCGGCGGCCGGGACGTCCTGCCCGGCCTCGCGCGCGCGGTCCTCGATCTCGACGGACAGCCGGTGCAGTCGGCTCCGCCACTGGCGACGCTGCCAGGCGATCGTGAAGTACAGCCCCCGGTTGCCGGACGCGCCCTCGAGCCGCCGGAGATCGGGCTCCAGCGTCCGGAAGCGGACCCGGGCGGCCCGCCAGTCGCGGAACTCGCGGGCCGCGTCGGGCAGCACCCCGCCGGCGGCACCCACGGCGAGCAGGGCCATCGAGGTGAGGAAGACCGGCGCGTAGACCGTGCCGAGCACCCGGACCGCAGCGTCCAGGCCGAGCACGTGCACGGCGTCGAGCGCGACCGCGATGGCCGCGAGCAGGACCATCGCCGCGGCGCCGACGACGAACAGCCAGTACATGCGTCCGAGGCCGTCGCCCTCGCGGAAGGCGCGGAGGACGGCCAGTGCCGACCGGGTGATCACGACGGCGATGTACGTCATCTCGACCGCGGAGTAGAGCGCCGTGGGCAACTGGTCGCCGTACTCGACCATGAACTGCGAGGTGGGCTCGGGGGCGTCGATCAGCACGAACAGCACGACGAGGGCGACGAGGACCAGTGCGACGCCGACGAGCCGACTCGGTCGGAGCAGTCGCGCGGACCGGGCGGCCGCCTCGACCGACTGCGCGAGGGCGAACAGGCCACACACCATCAGGCAGCGGCCGAGCAGGTCGGCGACGTTCGGCGTGCGGGTCAGCCCGCCGAGGAACGTCACGACGTCGGGCTGGTTGATGCTCAGTCCGACGGCGACGAACGCGCAGCAGACCATGAGCCAGGTGACGCTCGCCGACTGGGTCCGGACGAGCCAGAGCCGGACGACGAGGACGGCCAGGATCAGCCAGACCGGGAGTGATCCCCAGACGTGCAGCGTCACCGGAAGATCCCGCGCGGCGCGGTGTCGGGGTCGAGCAGCCCGATCCGCAGGGCGAGCTGGTCGGCGACGAGCTCGACCGCCTGCTCGTGCGGGGTGTCGAGCGACCGGGTGAACGCCGTCCGTCCGGTGAGCAGCCCCGTGTACGCCTCGTGGTCGCAGCCGGGGTCGGCGAGGAACACGTGCGCGAGCTCGTGCAGCACGCAGGCCACCCGGGAGCGCTCGGACAGGTCGGGGCGCGTCTCGAGCAGAGCGTGGTCGGAGCGCTGGATGAGCCGGGCGGAGAGGTCACCGGGCAGTGCGGTCGTGCGGAGCCGGATCGGCTTGCCGAGGGCGGACTCGGCGCGGACGAGCAGCTCCGGCAGCGTCAGTCGCCGGGGGAGTCCGAGCCGCTGCACGCTGCGCCGGGCCTCGGCCTGCTGGCGGCGGGCACCGATCCGGTCGGCGAACGCGCTCACGGCGTCGACCCGGAGTCGTCGAGCCGCCGGACGTGCTCGGTGAAGTCGCGGATCTCGGCCGCGGAGGCGAACTCCCCGAGCCGCCGGGTGGCGAACGCCACGACCTCGCGCTTGCGGAGCTCGAGGACGAGTTCGAGCTGCGCCTGCACCCGCTCCGGGACGTCCGTGTTGCCCGCGGCGTCGGTGAGGTACTCGGATGGCACACCGAAGTAGCCGGCAAGCGCGACGAGCAGGCGCTGGTCACGGACGGCCGGCCCGTTGCCCCCGAGCATGTAGCCCCACCGCGGTCGGCTCATCGAGGCGCCCTGCGCCTCGATCTCCGCCACGATCTCCTTGTAGGAGGGGCGCTGCCCGGAATTGGCCTCGACGACGTCCATCAGGAGCTGCAGCTTGCGTGAGAGCTCGCGTCGGTGTGCGTCGTCGTCGGTGTACTCGATCATGTCTCCCCGCCCTGTACATCTGTCTCAGACATGGTAAAACTGAACCAGCGCGTCGGCCAGCGACACCCACTCTGCCAGGCGCGTGCCCGTTCGTCAGGTCGGCATTTCGTGGGGGGATGCCGAACAGGCGGGTTGCGCCGTGCGGTGGTCGCGAGCCGACGACGGACGGGAGGCGCGCTGCCAGCTGGCACTGCGCCTCCCGTCCCGACCGTGGTCGCGCTCTCGTGCGTCGGCCTGGTCAGGCCTGCACGTCGCCCCGCCACCCGGTGTCGGTGGGCGCCGACTCGACGCGCTCCTTGTAGTTCTGTAGGTCCTTCTTGATGGCGTGACCGCCGACGCCGACCGCTGCGCCGAGCTTCTCGAGGAAGCCGGACGGCTCCCAGTCGATCTGCGCGGTGACGCGGGTCTCGTCGTCGGACAGCTTGTGGAAGGTGACGACGCCGGCGTGGTCGGTCTCGCCGTCCTTGACCGTCCACGCGACCCGCTCGTCGGGGTGCTGCTCGGTGATGAGTGCACGGAACTCGCGCTCCTGGCCGGCGACCTTCACGGTCCAGTCGGTGGTCTTGTCGTCGACCTGGACGATCTTCTCGACCTCGTCGAGGAACTCGGGGAACTCCTCGAAGCGGGTCCACTGGCCGTAGGCAGCTGCGACGGGGACGTTCACGTCGACGGTTTCGATGATCTGAGGCATGACCCGGACGGTAGGCGGCCACGGCTGGGCGCCGTACAGGGGCCTGTCCCCCGGGGCGCACTAGTGTGAGGGAGATGACTGAGCACGGGAAGCACGCGTTCCACGAACGTGACGAGCACGGCATCCTGGTGCGCCCGGCCCTGGCGTCGGACGTCCCGCACATCCAGCGGCTCATCTCGCCCTACGTCGACCGGCGGATCCTGCTCGGCAAGGAGAACGTCGCGCTCTACGGTTCGATCCAGCAGTTCCGGATCGCCGAGGGCCCCGACGGCGTCCCGATCGGGTGCGGTGCGCTCGCCGTGTTCTGGGACGACATCGCCGAGGTGCGCACGCTCGCCCTCGACGCCGACTGGATCCACAAGCGCGTCGGCCACCGCATGCTCGAGGCACTGGAGCACGACGCTCGCGAACTCGGCGTCGCCCGCATCTTCTGCCTCACGTTCGAGGTCGACTTCTTCACGAAGCACGGGTACCTCGAGATCGGCGAGAGCGTCGTCTCGCCCGAGGTGTACGCCGAGCTCGTCCGGTCGTCGGACGAAGGGGTCGCGGAGTTCCTCGACCTCGCACGGGTGAAGCCGAACACGCTCGGCAACACCCGCATGCTGAAGATCCTCTGACGCTTTCGCCTGCCCTCCGGCGGGGTTCCCTCGTCGGGCTCGCGCCGTTGTCTACCCTGTGCGCATGTCGTCGTTCCGTCACCCCGTCGGGCCCGAGAAGCCGGGCGTCTACTGGCGCCGTCGTGCGATGGTCATCGGGGTGCTGCTGCTGATCGTGGTCGTCGTCGTGCTGATCGTGGTCGGGCGGGGTGGGGCGTCTGCTGACCCGGGTTCTTCTCCCACTTCCGCCTCCGCATCGTCTGCCGGGTCGTCGTCGTCGCCGCGTGCCACGCCCTCTGCAGCCGCTTCGCCCTCGGGGTCGGCCTCGTCGTCGGGGTCGGCCTCGGCCTCGTCTTCGGCGTCGGCGTCGGCGTCGGCCAAGGACGGGTCGACGTGTGCGAAGGAACAGATCGAGCTCACGCCCGTCGTCGACAAGACCTCGTACGGCCCCACCGAGGACCCGAAGATCGCCATGTCGATCAAGAACACCGGGTCGAACTCGTGCCACATGGACCTCGGGTCGTCCCAACAGGTCCTCACGATCTCGTCCGGCGAGGAGCAGTACTGGTCGTCGAAGGACTGCCAGACCGGTGGGACCAACCAGGACGTCACGATCAAGGCCGGGCAGACCCTGACCACGCCGGCGATCGCCTGGGACCGGACGCGATCGTCGACGTCGACGTGCGACTCGTCACGGCCGTCGGTCACCGGTGGGGGTGCGAGCTACCACCTGGAGGTGGCGGTGGGGAACATCGAGTCGAAGGCGTCGGTGCAGTTCATCCTCGGGTAGTCCGGCGGTGCTCCCCCTACTACGATGAAGGCAAGTGGATTGGGAATGCCCGATCGGCGTCACACCCCCGGATCTCCGGGGGTTTTCGCTTGTCAGGGGGGTTTTCGCTTGTCCGGGGAGACCTCGAGGCCACGGTCCTCGGTGCTGTAACCGTGTCGTGGAACGGGAACGGGCCCGTCGTCACGAGGACGACGGGCCCGTTCGGGCTGGAGGAGATCAGCCGATGACGGAGATGTTCTCCGCCTGCGGGCCCTTGCGACCCTCGGTGATGTCGAACTCCACCTTCTGGTTCTCCTCGAGCGACTTGTAGCCGTTGCCAGCGATCGCGGAGAAGTGAGCGAAGACGTCAGCGGAGCCGTCGTCCGGGGCGATGAAGCCGAAGCCCTTTTCGTTGTTGAACCACTTGACGGTGCCGGTCGATGCCATGATGGCGTTCCTTACTTTCTTGCCAGTCGACATCTGCAGTCGACTGCCTTGCGATGCGGTATTCGCTACCGCCGATCCACCGACGGATGTCGTCAGATCGATGCGTCCTGCGGGCATGGGGCCGGTAGAACGGGTTCGGGGCCAGGCGGCCGGGGAAGGCCAGTGACCGATGGCGCTCGAGGTGCTGTGCACCGGAAGAACGATGGACTCCCGCCGAAGCGGTTGGTACCAATCTACAGTCTTGTGGCCACAAGGGAAGAGCCGAAGTCGCCGAACGTCGATGAATCTGGTGGACTGGGTCCCGATGGCAGACAAGGAACAGCGTTTCCGGAGCGAACAGCTCGAGGCGGCGCTCGAGAAGCAGGACGTCGCGGCGGTGGCCTTCGCGCTCCGCAACGACATCGTGATCGTCCCCCGGCTCGTCACCGGCAAGAAGGACATGCAGGTGCGGGTGTTCGGGCGTGAGGGCTCCGACAAGCGCATCCTGCTGCTGTTCTCGTCGGCGGACGCGTACACGGCGATGGTGCCGGACGAGAAGGTCCGGCAGGTGATGGTCTACGACGGACCGCGGCTCGAGGAGTTCATCGCGGCGCACCTGGACTCGCTCGAGGGCGTCTTCTTCGACATCGCAGGCCCGCACACGATGCAGGCGACGCCCGAGGACCTGCTGGCGGCGCTCCGAGCCTGACTCCCGCTTGCGTGTGCGTCGTTCGGCGGCGTGTCGCACCGCCGGCTCTGCCGTGATCGGTGCTGCCGTGATCGGTCAGAACGCTCGGTCGAGTTCGCGCTCCCGCTCGTTCGCGGCCAGGGAGAACGCGACCCGCAGTGCTTCGCGGAGGTGCTGGGCGTCCGCGCCGAGCACGGTCGTGAACCCGAGGCGTGCGGCTTCGCTTGCGCGCTGTTTCGTGCCGGTGGTCGGGCGGATCTCGCCCGCGAGGCTGATCTCGCCGACCGCCGCCAGCGTGTGCGGGTACGGGCGGTCGCGGGCGGCACTCGCCAGGGCCAGAGCGATGGCGAGGTCCGCGCCGGGCTCGGTGAGCTTCATGCCGCCCACCGTGGAGACGTAGACGTCGGCATCCGACAGCTTCAGGCCGGCGCGACGTTCGAGCACCGCGAGCAGCATCGCCACGCGGGACGAGTCGACGCCGTTGACGACCCGGCGCGGCTGGGGCGCCGAGGTCGGGACGACGAGTGCCTGCACCTCGACCGGGAGCGCTCGGCGTCCCTCGAGCGCGACGGTCACGCACGTACCGGACACCGGCGCGCCGTTCTTCGACATGAAGAGGCCACTGGGGTCGGGGACCTCGTGGATGCCGTCGCCGGCCATGTCGAAGCAGCCGACCTCGTCCGTGGGGCCAAAGCGGTTCTTGAGCGCACGGACGAACCGGAGTGCGGTCTGCCGATCGCCCTCGAAGTGGCACACGACGTCGACGAGGTGTTCGAGGAGTCGGGGTCCGGCGATCGTGCCGTCCTTCGTCACGTGGCCGACGATGAGGACCGGGAGTGCCCGGTCCTTCGCGACGCGGATCAGCGTGGAGGCAACTTCGCGCACCTGGGACGTGCCACCGGCGATGCCGTCGATCGAGCTCGACGAGATGGTCTGCACCGAGTCGGCGATGAGGAGGTCCGGCTTGACCTGGTCGATCTGGCCGAGGATGACGCCGAGGTCGACCTCGCTCGCCAGGTAGAGGTCGTCGTGCATCGCCCCGGTGCGTTCGGCGCGGAGCCGGACCTGGTCGACGGATTCCTCGGCGCTGACGTAGAGCACGCGCTTGCCGGTCGCTGCCGCTCGTGAAGCGACCTCGAGCAGGAGCGTGGACTTCCCGACGCCGGGCTCGCCGGACAGTAGGACCGCCGCACCCGGGACCACTCCGCCGCCGAGGACGCGGTCGAACTCGCCGATGCCGGTCTGCCAGCGCTGGACCGTTGTTCCGCGGGATTCGGTGATGGGCCGTGCCACGCGGTTGCCCGTGACCGCAACCGAGGCGGTTCCCCGGGTACTGGCCGTGGCCGCAGTGGAGTCCTCGACCGTGCCCCAGGACTGGCACTCGCCGCAGCGGCCGACCCACTTGATGCTGGTCCAGCCGCACTCGGTGCAGCGGTAGAGGGACTGAGCGCGCGCCATGATCGCCAGGCTAGGCGGTGCCGCCGACATCACCCGCGCGGTCGTCCGGACCGTCGGGGCGCGTGTCGGGTCCGGCGTCGGGCAGGGTGACCGACCCGGTCATGCGCTGCCGAAGGCGGTCGATGCGGCCGGGGCGCTCGGCGTGGTCGAGAGCCTCGGCGCCCTCGGTGTCCTGCTCGGCCCGGGCGGTCGCCACCGCTCCGGCTCCGGCGCCGAGGTCCTCGGCTTCACGGGCGGACAGGTAGTGCCGGATCGCGGCGACGACGTCGACCCGAGCATCGACCGCGGGTTCGAACGCGCTCGCCCAGATCTCGTACCCACGGTCGTTCGGGTGGAACAGGTCGCCGTAGCTGTTGAAGAACGTCCGGCGCAGACCGACCCGCTTGGTGATGGTGTGCAGCGGCGCGACCGTGAGCCCGAACTCCTCGGCCACGCGGTGCACGATCTCGTTCGCCACGGCGACCTTGCGCTCACGGTCCGGGACGAACATGCACGGCAGCTCTGCGACGATCGCGTGCGACGGGACCGCGCCGTAGATGTCGCGGATGTTCCGCTCGAACTTGTCGGGGTGGAAGTCGGCGATGTCGTTCGCGCCGATCGACACGGTGCAGATGTCGGGCGTGTAGTTGCGGAGCTTCGGCAGTTGGTCCTTCCGAGCGCCCCACGTCGTCGAGCCGGACACGCTGAGGTTCACCACGCGGACTGACGACCGGGAGCGGTGTCGGATCCGGCGGGCGAGCAGCCCCACGTACCCCCGGTGGGGTTCGCTCGCACCGACGCCCTGCGCTGCCGAGTCACCGATCGCGAGGTACGTGATCTGCCCTTCGTGCTGCAAACGCTCGCGCCACCAGTCGGCGTGCACGGGCAGCAGCTCGCCGACGCGACGGGCGGCGGCGCGCTGGCCACGGACGCCTGCCCGGGCGCCGAAGGCAGCGCCCCCGAGGACGGTGAGGCCGCCGACGACCGACGACAGCAGTGCGATGAGCGTGCGAGATCTCATGCGGTGGACGTTACGCGGACTTCTTCGGGAGGCGATCCGTCCCGACCGGGCCGTGGACGGGCGTCCGGGACCGGACACCTGTGGAGGGGGAGCCGACGCGCGGTGGTGCGTCGCGCCTCCTGGATCGTGTAAACTCTTTCCCGGTACCGTGTCCGAGCGGCCGAAGGATCATGTCTCGAAAACATGTGTGGGGGCAACTCCACCGTGGGTTCAAATCCCACCGGTACCGCCACAGAAAACCCCCGTTCACGCGGGGGTTTTCTTCGTTCGTGGAAGTGGCTCCGGTGCAGGCCCTCCATCCACCGCTTCAGTCCGCCCCTCTCGTGACCGCCATCTCCTCGGCAGGGCTGCATGTCGGGGTTCCTCCCGGGCTGATGCTCAGATCCACTCGCTTGTTTCACGAGCGTACGTGGCGAGTCGAGCGCCGCCGTTGGTTGGCGTTGCACAATATGTAGACCAGTGCCCAGATGTGCGGCAAGGTGCCGAGCGGGACGCCAGAACAGCATGTCCAGGGCTGGCCGCGACCGTCGCTCTGGGCTATACCCCAGAGCAGCGCGAACCCCTTCGTAGGGGAAGGGCTGATGAACCCGGACCGCGTGCTTGCAGGGGTCTCGACGGTACGCACGTAGACTTGGCGCATCGCTCGGTAGGCCGGGTGAAGGTACTGGAGCGCGAAGGGGGCGGACGTTGGCGACCAACGACCAGTTCAAGGCGCTCGTACAAAGCCATGCCGATCGGGATGACCCGCAGTTCTACTCGGTGGCTATGCAAGTGGCCGCGAAGGCGGCACGTGCAGGTAACGAGAAGTTTGCTCGCGAACTGCGCGACATGGTGGATGACCTGCGGCAGCGCCAAGTGGCCTCCGCTCGTGTGGCATCTGTAGTACCCGTTTCTCAACCGCGGGGAGAGCTGGCTTCGCTGTTGTCAGTCTCCTACCCGAGCGCCCGGGCGTCGGACTTAGTGTTACCCAAAGATGTCTCTGATCGCCTTGAGCACGTGCTACTTGAACAACGCCAACGAGATGTGCTCGGTCGGCACGGGTTGAAGCCAGCTCGTCGCCTTCTCCTAATTGGTCCTCCCGGGACTGGCAAGACGTCCACTGCCCGCGTGCTTGCGGGGGAACTCGGTCTGCCACTGTTTGCCATCCGCCTCGATACAATCATCACGAAATTCATGGGAGAGACAGCTGCGAAGCTGCGTCTCATATTTGATGCCCTCGTGGAAGTGCGTGGTGTTTACCTATTCGACGAAGTCGACGCCCTCGCTGGCGACCGTGCAGCGAGTAATGACGTGGGTGAGATTCGACGTGTTTTGAATTCCTTCCTTCAGTTCCTCGAAGACGATCCCTCTGACAGTCTTATCGTTGCCGCAACGAACCATGCTCAGCTGTTAGATCCGGCCATTTTTCGCCGATTCGACACTGTTCTGACCTTCCCACTACCTGACTCGGGGCTCGTGGCGGCTATAGTGAAAAACAGGTTGTCATCCTTCCGAACGGGCAACTTGAGCTGGAAAAGAGTTGAGGCTGCAGCGCAGGGACTCAGTCACGCTGAGATAGCACTTGCTGCCGAGAACGCAGCCAAGCGAACTATTCTTTCAGGGCGAGCGCAAGTACGAACCGATGATCTAGTGGTCGCGCTCGAACATCGACCACGTCCGCTCGATCGAACCCAGGAGAATCTGTAAGGGTATGGCCGAACGAGACCGGCGGCACGTAGTTGTACCCAATCCGCCCGCATATGAACCGTTCACACTCAGCAGTGGCGGGGGTGGCGGTGATCCGGTGTTGTTCAGTGGCGATCGACGTGCGCACGGCAGACTCCTTCGGCGCGAACTCGAGGACGCGCTGCCGCCGGAGAACGATGAACCGATCGACCGTGGCACATATGTAACCTTTGTCTCCTTCCCAGGTTTTGAACTCGCCCTCGAGAGCCTCGACCCGCAGGGGTCGGGGGCGCAGCCCGAGTTGATTTCTGTAGGTCGTGATTCGACCAACGAGGGTGTCGCTCAGGTGGCTACCGTCTACATCCCAGATGGAAAGCGCGAATACTTCTTCAACCGCCTCGACGCTTATGTTGAATCCCTAGAAACTAAATCACTGAAAAACGCCAAGCTTGTCGAGGGGATTCGAGAAATCCGGCGAGCGACGCTGCGAGAGCTGTGGACCGATCCCTACGAGTTGTACCCTACTGACGGGCAAGCACATTGGTGGGAGGTGTGGCTCCGTCGCCGAGACGGGGGCGAGCTGGCGCGTTTCACCAATTTCACGGAAGTGCTTGGGTTAAGCACGAGTCCTCACTACCTCGGATTCGCCGAGCGGACTGTCGTATTAGTGCGTGCGACGCTTGCTCAATTATCCGAAGCGTTCGAATCGCTCGATGACATAGCGGAACTACGGCGGCCCCATGACGTGGCGAGTCTCCTGCCAAGTCTGCCTGCAACCGAGCAAATCGATTGGGTGCGCGAGTTGGAGGGCCGGGTACGTCCTGCAGGCCCTGATGCACCGTCAGTATGCATTCTGGACACTGGCGTGCACCGCACGCATCCGCTGCTTGTCAACTCTCTCCACGCGTCCGACGAGCACGTCGCAGACCCGGCTTGGCTCCTTCGCGCCGTTCTAGGCCATGGGACTGAGATGGCCGGCCTTGCACTTTACGGCGACCTTCAAGCCGCGGTGCTGAGCGAACATGATGTGGCTCTGCAACACCGACTCGAATCGGTCAAGATCTTGCCCGACCAAGGGTCGAATAGCCGTGACATTTATGGAGCGATCACGGCACGTTCGATTGATCGTCCTGAAATCGAAGCTCCGGGGAGGCGGCGAGTGTTTATGCTCGCGGTCACCGCGCCGCGGCCGAAGCGTCCGTCCGGCGCTGACCCCACACAGCTGGAGCGGTACGAGGCCGGTAAGCCAACCTCGTGGTCGGCAACTATCGATGCGCTGGCCTTTGGTCGAGCGATCGACGACACTGACGCGAAGTTGACCTATCTAGATCGGGACGAGCCTCCTACGCCGCGCCTCTTCGTCATATCGGCGGGAAACATTGTCGATCTGGATGCCACCGACAATCACCTAGACAGGAGCGATCTGGAGCAGGTTGAAGACCCTGCGCAGGCGTGGAACGCCCTCGCTGTGGGTGCATATACGGAACGGGATGACATGTCGGGCGCGCACCCGGCATTCTCTGGTTACACGCCGATAGCTCCGCGCGGTGAACTGTCCCCTGTGAGT
Source organism: Curtobacterium sp. USHLN213 (assembly GCF_037144815.1). Taxonomy (NCBI): domain Bacteria; kingdom Bacillati; phylum Actinomycetota; class Actinomycetes; order Micrococcales; family Microbacteriaceae; genus Curtobacterium; species Curtobacterium sp. USHLN213. The sequence continues at coordinate 262,147 of NZ_JBBCYQ010000002.1, forward strand.
CGAACGTCACTACTCTTCGATAAGTCGAAGTGGCCTTTCAAGCCGGACGTTGTTGCGGAAGGCGGGAATGTTGCTTCCTCGCCCGACGGGTCAAGTGTGGACACTCCAGAGAACCTCGCGGTCCTCACGACACGGCTTCAAGAGCCTGGCGGAGGATACTTCACGACGACGCGCGATACGTCAGCCGCCACTGCGCAGGTAGCTTCGATCGCCGCGGACGTGCAGGCTAATTACCCGGGTCTTCGTCCCGAAACGATCCGAGCGCTGGTCGTGCACTCCGCGGAGTGGACGCCAGCAATGCTTGCTCAATTCAACCAGGATGAAGCTAAAACAGCTCGTTCGATGTTGTTGCGACGATATGGCATGGGTGTGCCCAGCTTAAATCGAGCGTTGAGGAGCGCAACAGATGCCCTAACTCTGGTCGCTGAAGCTCGCATACAGCCTTATGAGCGGGAGGGAAATACCGCAAAGGGGAAGGTGCGTCAAATGAACCTGCACGAACTTCCATGGCCGACGGAACAATTGCAGGACCTAGGAAACACCGACGTCCGTTTGCGCGTCACGCTATCCTACTTCGTGGAACCTAATCCCTCGGACCGCGGGTGGACCGGCCGTTATCGGTACCCTTCTCACGGTCTTCGGTTTGCGACGAAGCGCCCAGAGGATAGCGTCGAAAACTTTCGGAAGCGAATTAATAAGCGCGCCCGAGACGCCGGCGCGAAGCCAGCGTCGCTAGACACTGAGGTGGGATGGTGGTTCGGCAGTAACCAGCAGCAGTCTGCTGGGTCTCTTCATACCGACATCTGGACTGGGCCGGCGATTGACTTGGCAAGCAAGGGTGCGATTGCCGTGTATCCGGTTGCGGGCTGGTGGAAAGACCGCCCGCGATACGATCAGAGCGATCGAGGCGTCGAGTACTCGCTGGTAGTTAGTATTGAAGCACCCTCTGTTGAGGTAGACTTGTGGACCCCTGTATCGCAACAAATTGAGACGCCCGTTGTCATCACTTCTTAATCGAATGGCACAACGTCGAGGTCTACGTTGCTGATGTGACATAGGAGGCCGCTATCGGCGCCGACGAGGAACGGCCTCAGTCATGGGTGCCGCCTGTTCGTCGCCGAAGAGTGTTAGTGGTGCGGCGTCGTGCACGTCGCGGACGGCCTGGCTGATGCGGCCACAGCTCGAGACCTCGTCACCGTTCCCGTTCGCTCACTCGCAGGTCTTCGTGAGCGCGTCGATTGATGTGCTTCGGTGCGTTCGTCCCGTCGTCGGCTCAGTGCTCGCTCGAGAGTGCGACGGCGATCGTGCCGATCCGCCCCTCGCCCCACGTCGAGCGGATCGTCGCTTCGTCGCGCGCCCTGCGCCGGTCGTACTCGCGCTGCGCGGACGCGCCTGCGCCGGTCGTGTGGTCGGTCGCCATGGACCCATCCAGGCAGACGACGAGCCCCGTCTGCGAGCCCCAGTGCGAGGCGCGCGAAGGACGAGACGCGACGGTCGGACCACCGGACAGGAGGCGCGACACCGGACGCCAGCCGTGCCTCCAGTCCGACAAGCGGTCACGCTGGTCCGCGCACGCCGACGGGGCGCAGAGTGGAGCGATGCCGACATCCGCACCCGACCCCGCCGCGACGCCACAGGCCGTGCGCCTCCTCGGCGCCCCCTGGGGCGACACGTCCCGCCGCGGCCGCCCCTACGCGAAGGACCCCTCCGTCATCCGGTTCGGCGGCCGGTACCTGCTGTACTGCTCGCTCCCGTCCGCGAGCGACGACGAGCCGGAGGGCTGGTCGGTCGGCATCGCCGAGAGCGACGACCTCGTCACGTGGCGGACCGTGGCCGTGCTGCCGTCGTTCGGGGAGTACGACCGCAGCGGTGCGGCAGCGCCCGGCGCGGTGGTGATCGACGGACGCGTCCACCTGTTCTTCCAGACCTACGGCCGCGGCCGCGAGGACTCGATCTGCCACGCGGTCAGCGACGACGGCCTGACCTTCACGCCGAACCCGGAGAACCCGGTGTTCCGCCCGACGGGGGAGTGGACCTGCGGCCGAGCGATCGACGCGGACCTGGTGGTCGCGGGCGACTGGCTGCTGCTCGGGTGGGTGACGCGGGACCCGACGATGACGACGCAGTTGTTCGGGACGGCACGAGCGCCGTTGGGCAGCGCGTACGGCCGCGGCGACTGGGAGCAGCTGTCCATCGACGGGCCGGCGCTGGCCCCGGAGCTGCCGTGGGAGCAGGACTGCATCGAGGCACCGGCGCTGCGGTGGGACGGCGAGACGTTCACGGTGTTCTACGCGGGCGCGTACAACAACCAGCCGCAGCAGATCGGGTGGGCGACGAGCCCGGACGGCCGGACGTGGACCCGCGGCTCCGACGAGCCGCTCGTGCCGGCGGGGCCGGAGGGGGCGTGGAACCACTCCGAGTCCGGCCACCCGGGCTTCTTCCGCGACGAGGACGGGCGCGAGTACCTGTTCTTCCAGGGCAACCCGGACGACGGACACACGTGGTGCATCGCTGCGACGGAACTGACGTTCGTCGATGGTGCGCCGGTCGTGCAGGCGGACCCCGTGGGCTGACCCCGCCGGGTCGAGGCGGTCACGAACCGCGCCGTCGAGTGCGGGGCCGGCCCGCGCGCGTGGCAAGCTTGGACGTCCCCGACGCCCCCAACCAGGAAGGCCCCGGATGCTCGAGCTCCCGGCCGTGTTCGAAGTCGGCTCCCTGATCGCCATCGTGGCGATCCTGCTGGCCGACCTCCTCGTCGTCGCGCGGCGTCCGCACGTGCCGACGCTCAAGGAGTCCGGCCTGTGGGTGGGCCTCTACGTCGGCCTCGCGCTGCTGTTCGCCGTCGCGATGTTCGTCTTCGCCGGTGGGGAACCGGCCGGGCAGTTCCTCGCGGGCTGGTTGACCGAGTACAGCCTGAGCATCGACAACCTCTTCGTGTTCGTCATCCTCATGGCGCGGTTCTCCGTGCCGAAGGCGATCCAGCAGGAGGTGCTCATGCTCGGCATCATCATCGCGCTGGTCCTGCGCGGCGTCTTCATCCTGCTCGGCGCCCGTCTGATCGAGGACTTCTCGTGGATCTTCTACCTCTTCGGCGCGTGGCTGGTGTGGACGGCGATCCAGCAGCTCCGTGGCGAGGACGACGACGATGACAAGGACAGCCTCATCGTGCGGCTGCTCCGGCGTCGGATCCGCATCACCGACACCTACGACGGCATGAAGTTCCGCATCGTGCAGGACGGCGCACGGCACTTCACGCCGCTGCTGGTGGTCCTCATCGCGATCGGGACGACCGACCTGCTGTTCGCGCTCGACTCGATCCCGGCGATCTTCGGCATCACCGAGAGCGCGTTCATCGTGTTCACCGCGAACGTCTTCGCCCTGATGGGCCTGCGGCAGCTGTACTTCCTGCTCGGCGGGTTGCTCGAGCGGCTGGTCTACCTCAAGTACGGGATCGCGGCGATCCTCGCCTTCATCGGCGTGAAGCTCGTGCTGCACGCACTGCACGGCAACGAGCTGCCGTTCATCAACGGTGGGGAGCACGTCGAGTGGGCGCCGGAGATCGGCACCGGGGTGTCGTTGCTGGTCATCGTCGTGGCGATGGGCGTGGCGACCGGGGCGAGCCTGCTGCGGATGCGCCGCGAGGACGAGTCGCACGACGAGGTCTCCCGCGACGCCGGCACGGCGTAGCGGTCCTGCACCGCGCCCGTCGCGCGCGTCCGGCGGTGGACGCACCACGAGACGGACTGGAGGCGCGGGTCGGGCCCGCACCGTCCCTCCAGGCACAGCCGTCACCGCGCTGGCGCGGTGCGCCGGAACCGGCTGGTGGGGTCCACCTCCCGTCCGTCACCGGGTCGCGTCCGCAGTCCGCTAGCGTCGACACCGGACCCCGCCACCCCCTCACGAACCGGATCGAGCAACGATGCCTGACGTCCACCGCCCCGCCGACGACCGCTACGAGCGACTCCCGTACCAGCGCGTCGGGAGGAGCGGCCTGCTCCTGCCCCGCATCTCCCTCGGGCTCTGGAACAACTTCGGCGCCGACCGAGCCCTCACGACCCAGCGCGACATCGTGCTGCACGCGTTCGACCGCGGGATCACCCACTTCGACCTCGCGAACAACTACGGCCCGCCGCCCGGAGCCGCCGAGGAGCAGTTCGGTCGCATCCTCGAGTCGGACCTCCGACCGTTCCGCGACGAGATCGTGGTGTCGACGAAGGCCGGCTACGACATGTGGCCCGGTCCGTACGGCAACTGGGGCTCGCGCAAGTCCATGCTCGCCTCGCTCGACCAGTCGCTCGGACGCCTCGGGCTCGAGTACGTCGACGTCTTCTACTCGCACCGGCCGGACCCCGAGACCCCGATCGAGGAGACCGTCAGCGCCCTCGTGACCGCGGTCCGCTCGGGCAAGGCGCTCTACGCAGGCATCTCGAACTACGACCCGGCGCAGACGGCCGCCGCGGCCGAGGCGCTCGCCGCTGAGAACATCCACCTGCTCATCCACCAGCCGCGCTACAACATGTTCGACCGGGTCCCCGAGGACGGGCTCTTCGACGAGCTGCTCCGTCTGGGGACCGGCGCGATCGTGTTCTCCCCGCTGGCCGGTGGGCTGCTGACGGACCGCTACCTCGACGGCTCGGTGCCGGTCGGGTCGCGGGCGGCGGAGGGGCGCTGGTTCGGCGCGGACCGGATCGACGACGAGTACCTGACGACCGCGCGCGCCCTGAACGACATCGCCGTGTCCCGTGGGCAGACGCTCGCGCAGCTCGCCATCACGTGGGTGCTCCGGCAGCCGGCGGTCACGTCCGCGCTCGTCGGGGCGTCGAGCGTCCGGCAGCTCGACGGGACGCTCGACGCGCTCGATGGTGCGCCACTGACCGACGAGGAGCTCGCGGCCATCGACGCGCTGGTGCCGCGCGGCTGAGTCCGGGTGGCGCGCTGGCCGCGGGGCTGCGTCCGGGCGGCACCCTGGCCGCGGGGCTCCGTCCGGGCCAGGATGGTCCCATGACGGACCACGCCGAGATGATCCACCCCGACGTCGCACCGAGCGGACCCGGGTGCGTCGAGTGCGACGCCACCGGGTCCTGGTGGGTGCACCTGCGCCGGTGCGCCGCGTGCGGCCACGTCGGCTGCTGCGACGACTCGCTGGACACCCACGCCACCCGGCACTGGGAGGCGACCGGGCACGCGGTCATCCAGAGCTACGAGCCCGGCGAGACGTGGTCGTACGACTACCGCGACCACTCCACGTTCGAGGGCGTCGAGCTCGCGGCGCCGACGAGCCACCCCGTGGAACAGGCAGTCCCCGGGCCGGCGGATCGCCTACCCGGGGACTGGTTGGAACTGCTCGGCGGGTCGCGCTGACCCGCCGCGTCCGATCAGGACGCGCTAGCTCGCGCTGACGGCCTCGTCGCGGCGCGGGAGCGTCCAGCCCGGGCGCACGAAGTGGCACGTGTAGCCGTGCGGGTGCTTCTCGAGGTAGTCCTGGTGCTCCTCCTCGGCCTCCCAGAAGTCGCCAGCGGGCTCGACCTCGGTGACGACCTTGCCCGGCCAGATGCCCGACGCGTCGACGTCGGCGATCGTGTCGAGGGCGACCTCACGCTGCTCGTCGTTCGTGTAGAACACCGCGGAGCGGTAGCTGCGGCCGACGTCGTTGCCCTGGCGGTCCTTCGTCGACGGGTCGTGGATCTGGAAGAAGAACTCGAGCAGGTCGCGGTACGAGATCTGCGACGGGTCGAAGACGATCTCGACCGACTCGGCGTGGTCGCCGTGGTTCCGGTAGGTGGCGTTCGGGGTGTCGCCGCCGGAGTACCCGACGCGCGTGCTGATCACACCGGGACGGCGACGGAGTAGCTGCTGCGCTCCCCAGAAACACCCGCCGGCGAGGATGGCGGTTTCGGTGGTGGTCATGGTGGCCTCCTGGGTTCGGGAGTGCCGCTGGCTGCGGCACCGTGTGGTGCAACCGGCGGGGCCGGTCGTGTGTTCCCGCGCTGCGTCAGGCGGTCGTGTCCTCGAGCGCGTCGAGCGTCGCGACGTCCTCGGCCGACAGCACGAAGTCCACGTCGGCGTTCGCGGCGATGCGGGACGGCGTGGTCGACTTCGGCAGCGGCAGGACGTCCTTCTCGAGCAGGTAGCGGATCGCGACCTGGGCGACGCTCTTGTCGTACTTCGCCGCGATCTCGGCGATCTGCTCGTTGTCGAGGAGCCCACCGGTGGCGAGCGGGGAGTACCCCTCGGTGAGGATGTCGTGCTCGCGGTCGAAGGCCGTCGTCTCGTCCTGCGTGTTGCCGATGAACCAGCGGATCTGGTTGGCGTGCGGGACGACGTCGGTGCGGCCGAGCAGGTCCTCGAGGTCGGCGACGGCGAAGTTCGAGACGCCGATGCTCTTCGTCCGGCCGGCGTCGTAGACCTCCTCGAGGACCTTCCACACCTCGACGTTGCCGTCCCGGTGGTCCGACCCCATGTCGCTCCAGGGCCACGGCGCGTGCACGAGGTACAGGTCCACGTGTCCGAGGTCGAGGTTGCGGCTGGACTCGTCGAAGGCCTCGCGCGCGCCGGACGCGGTCTTGACCTCGGCCGGGAGCTTCGTGGTGATGAAGAGCTCGTCGCGCGGGATGCCGCTGTCGCGGATCGCCTCGCCGACACTGGCCTCGTTGCCGTACGCCAGTGCGGTGTCGATGTGGCGGTAGCCGGCGTCGAGCGCGGACTTGGTGGCGTCGTAGGCGTCGGCGCCGGACGGGATCTGCCAGGTGCCGAACCCGATCTTCGGGATGTGCAGGCCGTTGGACAGGGTGAACGTGTCGATGAGAGCGGGCATGCACCGGACAGTACGCCGCGCGGACGTCGGTCGGGTCGTCTACCATTCGAACACACGTTCGAACGAGGAGGGCGAGATGATGCTGACGCAGGAGGTCGCCACGCTGTGGTGGTACCGCGGTGTGCCGGTCCGGATGGTCTGGCGCGAACGGCGGTGGCGGGTCTCCGACACCCCGACGCGGCTGACGGCGACGGCGGAGTACCTGCCGTCGGCGGTGACGCACGCGCCGGAGCACACGGTGGGCTGGCGGTTCCAGGTGAGTGCGGACGACGGCGAGGACGACGTGGTGGTGGTCGACGTCGCGCCGGACGGCACCGGGTGGGTCGTCGCGCGGACGTGGCGCTGACCGGCGCTGCGCGATCCGCTCGGGGGTGTCAGGCGCTGCCGCGCCAGACCACCTCGGTGGGCAGGACGAACCCGCGCGGGGTGTCGTCCGTCCCCGCGATCTGCTCGAGCACCTGCCGCGCCGCGTGCTCGCCCAGGGTCCGGGCGGGCTGCCGGACGGTCGAGAGCGGCGGGTCGCACCGGAGTGCCCACGCGCTGTCGTCGAAGCCCACCACGCCGACGTCCCCCGGGACCGACCGACCGGCACGCTGCAGGACGTCCATCGCGCCGGCGGCCACGGCGTCCGACGCCGCGAAGACCCCGTCGACGTCCGGTGCCCGGTCGAGCAGCTCGCGCATGCCCTCGACCCCGGCGGTGTAGCTGAAGAGCGGGTTCCGTGCGACGAGCCCGGGGTCGAAGCGGTCGCCGAGCGCCGCGGTGAACCCCGCCAAGCGATCCTGGCCGGAGTCGCGGTCGAGGCCGGACGCGAGCATGCCGATGCGTCGGCGGCCGGTGTCCACGAGTCGGCGGGTGATCTGCTCGGCCGCGGCGCGGTTGTCGATGCCGATCCACGAGGTGTTCGGGGCGTCGGACGGGTGGCCGACGAAGCACGCCGGCAGCCCGATCTGCTCGATCGCCCGGGTGACGGGGTCGCCGTCGCGGGCGGAGAGCACGATCGCGCCGTCGACGAAGCCGCCGCGCAGGTACTCCACGACGCGCTCGTTGTCGCGGGCGGAGTCGACCATGATCGTGACGAGCTGCTGGTCCGCCTCGGACAGGACGGCGTTCGTGCCGATGAGGATGTTGCCGATGTTCGGGTCGTCGAGCACCTGGACGCTCGGCTCGTGCACGATGAGCGCCACGGCGCCGGACCGCCGGGTGACGAGACTGCGTGCGGCGGCGCTCCGCACGTAGCCGACGCGACGGACGGCGTCCTGCACGGCTTCGCGGGCCCTGGGTGACACGTACGGTTCGTCGTTGAGCACGCGGGAGACGGTCCCGCGGGAGAGTCCGGCCTCGTCGGCGACGTCCTGGATCGTGGCGCGGGAACGGGCGGACATGCGGCAACGATAGCGGCTGGACACCCGCGGATCGGCGGTCGGACGGCGTCGAACCACGATCGCGACGTCGAATCGGGCGTCGGTGCTGGTTCGACGTCGGATACCTGGTTCGGCACGGTCGTGTTGACACGGCAGGAATTGTGTCGTTTACTCTGGGAGCGCTCCCAGAACCCTCCGACCCCGTTCGGTCGGTGCGGACTGGGAGCGCTCCCAGAACCTGGGTGACCTTCGCCGTCGAAGGGGTCGTTCGCGACCGGACGGTGCAGCGCCGCCCCGATCAGCGAGGACCCGACGTGACCACCACCACCCTGCCGACGGCCGCCACCGGCGCGCTCGGGCTCGGCTCGACCGGCCTGGCGTTCGGGTGCGACTACAACCCCGAGCAGTGGGACCCCGAGGTCTGGGTCGAGGACGTCCGGCTCATGCGCGAGGCCGGCGTGAACCTCGTCGCGATCAACGTCTTCGGCTGGTCGCACGTCGAGCCCCGACGGGGCGAGTACGACTTCGCCGCGCTCGACCGGGTCATCGAGCTTCTGCACGGCGCCGGCATCGGGGTCGACCTCGGCACCGGGACCGCCTCCACCCCGCCGTGGCTGACGACCGCCCACCCCGAGGTCCTGCCGGTCGTCGCCGACGGCACCACCCGCTGGCCCGGTGGACGCCAGGCGTTCTGCCCGAGCTCGCCGGTGTACCGCGAGCACGCCCTCGCCCTGGTCCGCGCCACCGCCGAGCGCTACGGCGACCACCCCGCGGTCACGCTCTGGCACGTCTCGAACGAGCTCGGATGCCACAACGCGCACTGCTACTGCGACGTGTCGGCCGAGGCGTTCCGCAGGTGGCTCCGCGCCCGGTACGGCACCGTCGACGAGCTCAACGCCGCGTGGGGCACCGCGTTCTGGAGCCAGCGCTACTCCGCGTGGGAGCAGGTCCTGCCGCCCCGGGCGACCCTGTCCTTCACGAACCCCGGCCAGACGCTCGACTTCGACCGGTTCTCGTCCGACGAGCTGCTCGCGCACCACCGCGCCGAGGCCGAGGTGCTCCGCAGTCTGAGCGACAAGCCGGTGACGACGAACTTCATGGTCGCGGCGCACATCACCGCGCTCGACTACTGGTCGTGGACGGCGGACATGGACGTCATCGCGAACGACCACTACCTCGACCACCGTCTGCCCCGACCGCACGTCGAGCTCGCCTTCGCCGCCGACACCACGCGCGGGCTCGCGGGCGGGGCGCCCTGGCTGCTCATGGAGCACTCGACGGGCGCGGTGAACTGGCAGCCGCACAACGTCGCCAAGGCACCGGGGGAGATGCTCCGGAACACCGTGGCGCACATCGCCCGCGGTGCCGACGGGGTCTGCTTCTTCCAGTGGCGGGCGTCCGTCCAGGGCAGCGAGAAGTTCCACTCCGCGCTGCTCCCGCACGCCGGGACCGACTCCCGCGGCTGGCGTGACGTCGTCGAGCTCGGCGACCTGGTCGAGCGGCTCGGCGAACTGCGCGGTTCCCGCGTCGTCGCGGACGTCGCGCTCGTCTTCAGCTGGGAGAACCAGTGGGCGGCCGACCTGGAGGCGCACCCCACCACCGCGCTCCGCTACCTGGAACAGGTCCACGCGTTCCACGGCGCACTGTGGGACCTCGGCGTGACGGTGGACGTCGTGGCGCCGGGTGCGCCGCTCGACGGCTACGCCGTCGTGCTCGTCCCCGAGCTCTACCTGGTGCGCGACGAGCACGCCGCGGTCATCGTCGACCACGTCGCCGCTGGGGGCCGGGCGGTCATCACGTTCTTCAGCGGCATCGTCGACGAGCGTGACCGCGTGCGGACCGGCGGGTACCCCGGTGTCTTCCGTGACCTGCTCGGTGTGCGGGTCGACGAGTTCCTGCCGCTCGCCGCCGACGCGCGCATCGCCCTGTCCGACGGCTCCACCGGCACCGTCTGGAGCGAACCCGTCGAGCTCCGCGGCGCGACGAGCGTCCTCGACTACGCCGCCGGCCAGCTCGCCGGATCGCCCGCGGTCACCCGCAACGCGCACGGTGCCGGAGCCGCCTGGTACGTCTCCACCGTCCTCGGCGCCGACACGCTCCGCGGCCTGCTCGGTGACGTCCTCGCCGAGGTCGGCGTCGCACCGGACCCCGCCGCGCAGCCCGGCCTCGAGGTCGTCCGACGCCGCGACGACACCCACGAGTGGGTGTTCCTGCTCAACCACACCGATCAGCCCGTCGAGCACCACGTGACGGGCCACGACCTCGTCGCCGACCGACCCCGGACCGGCACCACGACCATCGCCCCCGGTGGCACCCAGATCATCCGCACGGACAGGAAGCGCCCATGACCACCACAGCCCAGCGACCCCGGGTCGCCCGACGTCGACGCGGCGGGGGCTTCCGGTACCGCCGCGCGATCGCCGTCTTCGTCACGCCGTTCGCCGTGCTCTTCACCGCGTTCTACCTCGTCCCGATCCTCTACGCCGTGTGGCAGTCGCTGCAGAAGATCGAGCGCCAGGGGACCTTCGGTGCGCCGACGCAGGTGTTCGGCGGACTGAGCCAGTACGTGCTCGTGTTCCAGAACAGCGAGTTCTGGGGCTCGATCCTCCGCGTGCTGCTCTTCGGTGTCGTGCAGGTACCGGTGATGCTCGCCCTCGCACTGGTGTTCGCGCTCCTGCTCGACTCGCCCCTGCTGCGCGGCAAGCGGTTCTTCCGCCTGGCGTTCTTCGCGCCGTACGCGGTGCCCGGCGTCATCGCCGCGATCATGTGGGGCTACCTCTACGCGCCGAACCTCTCGCCGTTCTCCGCCGTCACCTCGAAGGTCGACCTGCTCGGCTCCGGCACCGTGCTCTGGGCCGTCGCGAACGTCGTGACCTGGGTCTACGTCGGCTACAACATGCTCATCATCTACTCGTCGCTCCTGGCGATCCCGACCGAGATCTACGAGGCGGCGAAGCTCGACGGGGCGTCGCAGTTCCGGATCGCCTGGTCGATCAAGATCCCGATGGTGGTGCCGGCGATCGTGCTCACCGCGGTGTTCTCCGTCATCGGCACCCTGCAGCTCCTCACCGAACCGACCGTGTTCCGCCAGTTCACCTCGACGATCTCGTCGACCTTCACGCCGAACATGCTCGTCTACTCGACCTCGTCGGTGCCCAACTTCAACCTCGCCGCCGCGTTCTCCGTCGTCCTCGCGGTCGCGACCTTCGTCCTGTCGATCGGGTTCCTCCGACTGACCCAGCGGAAGGCTGACCAGTGACCGTCAACGCACCGAGCCGACGCGACGCCGTGCGGACCGCCGGCCGACCGCTCGAGCCGAACCGCTCCTCCAGGCCCCTGCAGCACGGTGCGCGCGGACCGCGCGAGAGCGTCATCTCGCGCAGCGCCGCGATGCTCGTGATGGGCGTCTTCACGATCTACTTCCTGCTGCCGATCTTCTGGCTGTTCGTGTCGTCGACCAAGACGACCGCGAACTTCAACACGACGTTCTCGCTGTGGTTCAGCGCCTCGTCAGTGCAGGACTTCGTCGCGAACCTGGGCGAGCTGTTCACCCGGCAGGACGGCGTGTACGTGCGCTGGATGCTCAACAGCATCGCCTACGCCGGTGTCGCCGGGCTCATCGGCACCGTCCTGTCGGCGATGTGCGGCTACGCGCTGGCGAAGTACCGGTTCCGCGGACGCGAGGCCCTCTTCAACGTGTTCCTCGGCGGCGTCCTCGTGCCGGCGACCGCGCTGGCCCTGCCGCTGTTCCTCATCTTCAGCCAGGTCGACCTGACGGACACGTTCTGGTCGGTCTTCCTGCCGAGCATCGTCAGCCCGTTCGGCGTGTACCTGTCGCGGCTGTTCGCGGCGTCGAGCGTGCCGGACGAGATCATCGAGGCCGCCCGCATCGACGGCTCCGGCGAGGTCCGCACGTTCTTCACCGTCGCCGTCCGGCTCATGTCGCCGGCGCTCGTGACGATCTTCCTGTTCCAGTTCGTCGCCATCTGGAACAACTTCTTCCTGCCGCTGGTGATGCTCCGCGACTCGTCGCTGTTCCCCGTCACCCTCGGCCTCTACACGTGGAACTCGAGCGTGAACCAGTACCCGGACCTCCGCACCCTGGTGCTCATCGGGTCGTTCGTCTCGATCATCCCGCTCCTCGTCGCGTTCCTCTCCCTGCAGCGCTTCTGGCGGTCCGGCCTCGGCGCCGGCGGCCTGAAGTAACGCCTGACCAGCACCACCGACCCCACTCACATCCCGAACGGAAACAGCATGAAGACAACGAAGTTCCTCAGCGTCGCCGCCGTCGCGGTCGCCGCGACCGTCGCCCTCGCCGGCTGCAGCACCGGCGGCATCGGCGCAGGCTCCGGATCCGACACGGCCGCCGCGAGCTGCAAGCCGTCCAGCGGCAAGGTCACCCTCGACTTCACGACCTGGGTGCCGAACATGGACAAGGTCGTGGACATCTGGAACGAGGAGCACCCGGACATCCAGGTCAAGGTCTCCATCGTCGCGAACGGCAACAGCGGCACGTACCAGAACTTCTTCAACCAGCTCAAGGCGAAGCAGGCGCCGGACATCGGTCAGGTCGAGTACGACACCCTGCCGGCCTTCCGCGTGCAGGGCGGCCTCGAGGACATCGGCGCGTGCTCCGGCATCAGCGCCGCGAAGAAGGACTTCTCCGACGGCCTCTGGAACCAGGTCACGTTCGGTGAGTCGAAGTCGGTCTACGCCGTGCCGCAGGACTCCGGTCCGATGGCCCTGTACTACCGCAAGGACCTGTTCGAGAAGGCCGGCCTCGACGTCCCGAAGACCTGGGAGGAGTACGCCCAGGACGCCGTGAAGATCAAGGCGCTCGGCGGCAACATCACCAACTTCGCCAAGGGCGACGTCAACCAGTTCGCCGGGCTCGTCTCGCAGGCCGGTGGCCAGTGGTTCTCGAACTCCGGTTCGGACTGGACGGTGGACCTGACCGACAGCGCGTCGAAGAAGGTCGCCGACTACTGGCAGGACCTCATCGACAAGAAGCTCGTGAACACCCTGCCGAGCTTCACCGACCAGTGGAACAGCGCCTACGACAAGGGGCAGGACTGGACCTGGGTCTCGGCCGTCTGGGGTGCGAACACCATCTCGAGCGGTGCGCCCTCGACCTCCGGCAAGTGGGCCGTCGCGCCGATGCCGCAGTGGACCGCGGGTGAGTCGAAGTCCGCTGCCTGGGGCGGTTCGTCGAACGTCGTCTTCGCGGGGAGCAAGCACCCGGCCGAGGCGTCGGAGTTCCTGGTCTGGCTGAACACCTCGAAGGAGGCACTCGCGGCGCTGAACAAGGAGGCCAACCTCTACCCCGCCTCGTCGACCGGCGCCGAGCTGCCGGCACTGACCGAGGGGCTGCCGTTCTACGGGAACCAGAAGATCTACGAGGAGTTCGCGACCGCGGCGAAGGACATCCAGCCCTTCACCTGGGGTCCGACGATGACGCAAACCTACTCCGACGTGTCGGACGGCTTCGGGCAGGCGGCGTCCGGGCAGGGCACGCTCCTCGACGCGCTCGAGTCGGGGCAGTCGAAGACCGTGGCGGCGCTGAAGGCGCAGTCGATCCCGGTGAAGGGATGACGCGCGGGTCCTGACGCGCGCCCACGACGGACGGGAGGCACGGTGCCAGCTGGCACCGTGCCTCCCGTCGTGTGGTGGGTGCGGTGTCAGCGCATCGCTTCGCCGGCCGACCCGTACAGGCCCGTCGCGAGGTCGGTGAGCACCGCGAGCAGGCCGCCGGCGTGCGTCCGGTCGACCTCGGCGAGCACCTGCGCGTACCGCTCCCGGTGTTCGCGGACGACCCGCTCGCCCTCGGGCAGGAGTCGCAGCAGCGAACCGCGGCGGTCGTTCGGGTTCGGCGCGCGCTCGAGCAGGTCGGCGGCCGTCATGCGGTCGATCATGTTCGTCACGGCGCCGGAGGTCAGCCCGAGGTACCCGGCCACCTCGGTGGGGGTGGAGTAGCCGGTGTCGCTCACGAGCACCAGGGCGCGCAGGGCGTTCTCGTGCACGCCGGCCCGGGCGCTGAGCTGTCCGACGAGGCTCGCGTTCGCGCGCACGACCGCGTCGAACGCCGCGATGAGGTCGGCCGCGTCGGTCGGGTCGGTCGGCGGCGCAGGGGTCACGGGTTCCTCGCTTCGGGTCGGGTGCGGTGGCGTCCCTCGCACTGGGGTCAGTATACGAGTGGTCAATTTGATGAATGACTGACTATCTTGATGATCGAAGCAAACGAGCCCGAGCCGATTGCTCCTCCACTTCCCTGAACGCCCGACCGAAGAGGTTCCCGTGTCCGACAAGCTCCGCACCTCCGCCCTGAAGCGGATCCGATTCGCCCCCGTCGCACTCCTCGCGGGCATCTTCGCCGCCGTGCTGCTCTCCCTCTCGCTCACCGGCACCCTCTCCGGGTTCGCCGCGAGCATCACCAACAGCAGCAACACCGCCGCCAGCGGCACGCTCACCATGCAGGAGCAGAACGCCGGCGGCACCGTCACCTGCACGAGCACCGACGGCGGCTCGGTCTCGACGAACTCCGCCACGTGCTCGACGATCAACAAGTTCGGCGGCAGCACCACGATGACGCCGGGCAACACCGTCACGACCGCGATCTCGATCAAGAACACCGGCACCGCGAACGCCTCGACGTTCACGCTCACCCCGGGCGCCACGTGCACCCAGTCGGCGAACGGTTCGGTGAACGGCACCGCGACCGACCTCTGCGCGAAGATGAACCTCGTCATCTCCTCCGGCTCGACCACGGTGTTCAGCGGCACGCTCGCCAGCTTCAAGGGTGCGGCCGCCTCGGCGTTCACGATGCCCGCCGCACCCGCCGCCGGCGCCTCCGTGCCGTTCACCTTCGCTGTCACGCTCGACTCCTCGGCCGGCAACACCTACCAGGGCCTCGCCGCCTCCGTGCCGATGACCTGGACCTTCACGGCCTAGCCACCCCGACCGGCGGCGCGCGCCCCCCCCCCCCCCCCGAGGGCGGCGCCCCCCCCCCCCCCCCCGCCCGGGCCGGCCCCCCCCCCCCCCGCGGGGGGCGCCCCCCGCCACCCATCACCCCACCCCGTCCCCCCCCACCGCCCAGCCGCACACGACCGGAGCAGCAGATGAGCCAGACCGCCGCCATCCCGCTCAGCGGCACGCTCGACCGTCCGCTCCTCGGCGGCCACACCGCCACCCGCTTCGAGACGGTCCTCGCCTGGACGGTCGCCGCGGTCGCCGCCGTCCTCCTCACCGCCGCCGTGCTGTTCCTGTCCGCCGGCGGGCGGTGGTTCGTCGTCGAGACGCCGTCGATGGGCGAGGCCGCCCCGGTCGGCACGCTCGTCCTCGACCTGCCCGTGGACGTCGCCACCCTGCGCGTCGGCGACGTCGTCTCGTTCGAGACCGCGGCGAACCCGGGCGTCGTCTACACCCACCGCATCATCGACGTCGACGCCGCCGGACTGCACACCCGCGGTGACATCAACGGTGCGACCGACCCGTGGACGCTCACGCAGGAGAACGTCATCGGGTCCCCGGTGCTCCTCGTCCCGAACCTGGGGTGGCTGTTCCGGGCGGCGCCGCTCCTGCTCATCGGCACGCTGGTGATCTGGACGCTCACGAGCGTGTTCACCGACCGGGTCACCCGCACCTGCCTCCGCATCGCCGGCGGTGCACTCACGCTGTCGTACGCGGCCTTCATCCTCAAGCCGTTCGTCAACGTCACGACCATCACGAACTCGGCCACCCACGGAGGCGTCGAGGCCACCATCGTGTCCTCCGGCATGTTCCCGGTCCGGGTCGAGGCCCGTGGTGCCGAGAGCGTCCACCTCGTCGACGGGCAGGTCGGGCACATGGTCATCCGCGAGCTCACGAGGAACGGGCACTACCAGCTCACCTCGAACATCGACCTCGGGCCGGTCGGGTGGGGACTCCTCGTCGTCGCCTGCCTCGTCCCGCTCGTGCTCTGCCTGGCCGTCGGTCGGGTCGAGGCGGTGCGTCCCTCGTGAGACTCCGCCGCCTCCGTGACGGTCGCGTCGTCGCCCTCGTCCTGGTCCTCGCCGTCGCGGTCGTCGGCCTCGCCAACGCGTTCGCACCGACGCGGTCCGCCTTCAGCGCCGTGGTCGCGAACACCGGCAACAGCGCCGCGACCGCGCCCTACTTCACCTGCGCCGCTGCGGTCGGTGCCGACACCTCGACCGCCCTCTTCGCCTACCGCCTCGGCGAGGCCTCCGGTTCGACGACCGCCACGGACTGGTCGGGCAAGGGCCTGAACGGCACCTACCAGGGCTCGATGACGGCGACCACGCCGAGCCCGAACGCCTGCCCGCGCGACGCCGGGAGCTCGTACGCGCTGAACGGCTCGACGAGCTTCGTCTCGACCCCGCGGTCGTACGCCAACCCGACCACCTTCAGCGAGGAGGTCTGGTTCCGCACGACGGTCGCCGGCGGCATGCTCGTCGGGTTCGGCAGCAACCAGGTCTCCGTCTCCGGGCAGCACGACCGCCAGGTCTACCTCAACACCGCCGGGCAGCTCGTCTTCGGCACCTACAACGGGACGACCCAGGTGGTGACGTCACCGAAGGCGTACACGGACGGCGCGTGGCACCACGTCGTGGCGACGATGTCCGCGAGCACCGGGATGCGCCTCTACGCGGACGGCGCCCTCGTCGCGTCGAACACCGCGTTCACCGTGCCCGAGAACTACACCGGCTACTTCCGCATCGGGTACGACACCGTGTCCGGGTGGCCCGGGCAGCCGTCGAACTTCGCCTTCACGGGGTCGATGCGGTACGCGGCGGTCTACGGCTCCGTCCTGTCGGCGACCCAGGTCGCGAACCACGCGGCGGCGGGTCGCTGAGACGACGGCGGACGGGAGGCACGGTGCCAGCCGGCACCGTGCCTCCCGTCCGAAACGGTGTTGCGATAATCGCAATTCCGGTACGATGGGGCCATGGACGAACCGGTTGAGACACGCGTGCTGGCGGTCATCGAGGAATCCGGGATGGCCCACGCACAGTTCGCAGCAGCGGTCGGGATGGACCCGACGAAGCTCTCGAAGTCCCTGGCCGGTCGTCGCCGCTTCACGTCGCTGGAACTGGCGCGGGTGGCTGACGTCGGCCGTCGAAGCGTCGATTGGCTCATCACCGGAGCCGCGCCGTTCCGCCCGGTGTTCGCGCGTCGCGTCCGCAGCGCAGCGGTGGACGACGATGACGGAGCGGCGATCGTCGAACGGGTCGTGACCGCGGTCCGTGGCCTGGCGGAGCTCGATCGGCGTCTCGTCCTGCCACCGCTGCCGCAGCCTGCCGAGCACTCGAGTTGGTACACGGTCGCCGCGCCACGTCTGGCACAGCAGTACGTGCAGCAGATCGGGGTCCCGCTCGCCGGTCTCGCGACGCACGAGCTCTTCGCCGTGATCGAGCGGACGTTCGGCATCGTGATCGTGGTGGCCGATCTCCCGGACGACGTCGACGGGCTCTCGTACGAGGATGCGGACGCGAAGGTGATCGTCCTCGCCACGGCCGATCAGCCGCTGCGGCAGCGGTTCACGCTCGCCCACGAACTCGCGCACATCGCGTTCGGGGACGCCCGGCAAGGCATGCTCGAGGAGCGGATGTGGGTGGATCGGTCGAACGTCGAGTCACGCGCGAACACGTTCGCCGCAGCGTTCCTGGCACCGTCCGACGAGCTCCGAGCCGTCTTGGCGGGCCGTGATGCCCGCGCGGTGTTCCCCGAGCTGGTCGAGCGGTTCCAGCTCTCCCCTGCGTCCCTCGCATGGAGGCTCCTCAACGAGGGCCTGATCGATCGATCCACCTGCGATGACCTCCGGAAGATGACGGCCAAGTCGGCCTACTTCGCCCTCGGCAAGCCGGCCGAGTACGTCGACCTGGCTCTCGCAGCGGGCGACCCGAGGCCCGGATGGTTGCTCGTGAACGCGTACGCGGATGCGTACCGCGACGGCGAGACCACGATCAAGCCCGTGGCGCGGCTGCTCGGGTGGGCACCGCACGAGACCGAGGAGTTCTTCGCGACCGACGGGGTGGGAGAAGACGAGGACCCCGGACCGGGCGAGCGCTGAGCCGTGCCCGTCCACTGGTTCCCCGACAACTCACTCATCTGCAACTTCGCTGCCGTCGACGAACTCGAGCTCCTCCGCACGAGTCTCCACGGATCAGGTCGGATCGTCGAAGCCGTGGAGTACGAGATCGGACGCTCCGCGCAGCGCGTCCGCAACCTCGTCCGGCTCGACACCACCGCGTGGTTCGGTGAGTCGATCAGCTTCGAGGACGAACGGGACATCGCGGCCATCGAGAGCATGCGTCGGAACCGGTTCGGCGGCGACGACACGGCTCCGCTGGAACACCTCGGGGAGAGTCAGACCCTGCATCTCCTGCGGACCCGGCCCGAGTTCGCCGGCAGCGTCTGGATGAGTGAAGACGGCGGGGCACTCCGCGTCGCGAGGACGATGGGCATCGTCACGCGCGACACGAGGGACGTCCTCGAAGAGCTCGTCGCGTTCGGTGAGATCAGCGCTGTCCGTGCCTTCGAGATCGCGGTCGCGATGGTCGGCGAGGATCGCCCCGTCCTGCGCATGCCCGGATCCGCTCGCGACTTCGGCTGAGTCGATCGTCGCGGCCGGTTGCTCTCGGGCATCCGCTCAGGGGCAGGCGACGGCGACGGAACCGGTCGCGGTCGTCTCCGCCGGAGCGGTGGCACCTGCCGGATCGGGGACCGCGGGAGCGGTGACCTGCGCCGGGGCGGCGCTCGAGCGGCGCGCACCCAGCGTGACGAGCACGATCGCCCCGACGACCGCGACCCCGCCGGCGAGCCAGAAGTCGACGGCCAACCCGAACGACGACACCGCGGCGCCGCCGAGCACCGACCCGGCCGCGATCGCCAGCTGGATCGTCGTCACGAACAACGCGAGCCCGGTCTCCGACCCCGCGGGCGACGACGTGGACATCCAGGTCTGCATGCCGAGCGGCAGTGCTCCCCACACGAGGCCCCACACGACCAGCAGGACGAACACCCCGACGACCGAGTGTGCGAGCAGCGGGAGCAGGACGACCGCGCCGGCGAGGACGAACTTCGCGGAGCCGATCGTGCCGAGGACGCTCCGGCCGAGTGTGAACCCGGCGACGAAGTTCCCGACGATGCCCGCGATGCCGAAGACCAGCAGCGCGATCGTCACGGTGTCCGCGCCGACCCCGACGAGGTCCTGCAGGTACGGCGCGATGTAGGTGTAGGCGGCGAACTGCGCGGTGAAGAGGAACGCGGCACCGATCAGGCCGACCCGGGCCCTGCGCACACCGAGCAGCGACCCGAGCGTGCCGAACCGGACGCGCTGCTGGGCGGGGATCCGCGGGAGCATCGCGAGCTGCAGGCCGAGCGCGACGAGCCCGAGCACGCCGCCGATCACGAACGCCAGCCGCCACGTGGCGAGGGACGACACGAGTGCGCCGAGGGGCAGGCTGACGACGGTCGCGACCGAGACGCCCGCGGTGATGAGGGACGTGGCGCGGATCACGGACTCGGGGCGGACGAGGCGTCCGGCGATCCCGGCGCCGATCGCCCAGAAGCCGCCGATGCCGACGCCGAGGAGCATGCGGGCCACGAGCAGCACCCCGAACGAGGGTGCCACCGCTGCGAGCGCGTCCGCGACGACGAGCAGCACCGTCAGGCCGACCAGGACGACCCGGCGGTCGAGCGCGGACGTCCACACCGTGACGACCGGTGCGGCGACCGCTCCGACGAGGCCGGTCGCGACGACCATGAGCCCCGCGGTGCCGACACCGACGTCGAGGTCGGCGGCGATGGCCGGCAGCAGGCCGATCGGGAGGAACTCGGACAGGACGAGGACGAACGATCCGAGTGCGACGGATGCGACGCTGAGCCACCCACGGCGCGTTGCTGACGAGGTCATGCGGGCGTCAAGCACGCGCCCGCGCGGTCCATTCCCGCGTGACGGGTCGGGTCAGGCGTCGAGGGCCCGGCGGGCGGCGGCGACGACCTCGGCGTCGGTGACGAAGTGCGCCGAACCGTCGTCCGCGCCGCCCATCGGCACGCCCGCGTGGGCGCTGTCGGCGGCGGGTCGCTTCGCCGAGAGGTGCACGGCGGCGGCCCCCGTCGCGACCAGGGCGGGGACGTCGGCCGGGGTGACACCGGCGCCCGCCATGACCTGCACGGGCCCGGCGGCGTCGACCATGCGCGTGATGGTCGCCGCACCGGCCACCGCGGTGGGCGCTGCACCCGAGGTCAGCACCCGGGTGAACCCGAGGTCGGCGAGGGTGGCCGCGGCGGCGACGGGGTCGGCCGCGTGGTCGATCGCCCGGTGCAGGGTGACCTCGGCGGTCGCGCTGACCGAGCGTGCGGCGTCGACGAAGCGCCGGAGGGCGTCCTCGTCGAGCGTGCCGTCCGGACGCAGGGCACCGACCACGACGCCCGCTGCCCCGGAGCGCAGGACCGTGCGGACCTCGCGCACCATGAGCTCGACCTCGTCGGGGGTGTGCACGAAGCCGCCGGGACGGCAGCGGACGAGGGCGTGCGCGGGGATGCCGGTCTCATGGGCCGTCTCGACGAGTGCCTGGGACGGCGTGAGGCCACCGAGCTCGAGCCCGACGCAGAGCTCGACACGGTCGGCGCCGCCGTCCCGTGCGACGATCGCGCCGGCGGGGGAGGTGACGGCGATCTCGAGGGCGACGGGGGCGGCGGTGGTCACGCGATGGCTCCGAGCGGTTCGTTCGACGGCGGGATGATCCGGGCGCCGAGGTCCGGCGCCGACGGGAACACTCGATCGTAGGGGAACATCGGCCGGACGATCCTGTGGTGTCCGAGCCGCTCGAGGTCCTGGTCGACCCCGCCCGGCGTCAGCGCGAGCATCCAGTCGGCAGCCATGTCGAAGAGCTCCGGCTCGAGGTACCCGATCTTCACGATCACCACGTCGGCGTCCCGCGGGGCGAGGTCGAGGTCGGTGAAGTCGTGCTCGTGGTGGTACGGCTTGCGGAGCGTCGTCAGGATCGCGAACACACTGCCGACCTGCAGCACCACCTCGGTCTCGGCGTCGCGGTCACCGTGCTTGATCGCGTGCACGCGGCCGGTCATCGTGATCGGCCCGGCGTGGACGGCGTCGACCGACGCCCCCGCCGTCACGGTGACCGTCGCACCGACGCCGGCCTCCACCGCCGCCGCGACGGCCGCGGGGCCGGGGACGCTCGCGTAGATCACCGTCGGGCCGTCGGGCTCCGCGAAGGCCGGGTTCGCCAGCACCTGCGTGAGCCCCCACGTCATGTCGCCCGAGCCGCCGGCGGTCGGGTTGTCGCCGGAGTCGGACACGAAGAACGGCCTCGCGGCGCCCGGCGCGAGCGCAGCGGCGAGACACTCGTCGAACGTGCCGGTCGGTGCGACGAACACGAAGTCCTCACGCACGTCCCAGAAGGCCCGCGCGAGTCGTTCGGCACCCGCGGCGACGGCGTCGGCGTCCCAGCCCGTGACCACGGTGACCGCGCGGTCGCGGGGCTGGTCCGCCCAGGCGTAACCGACCCAGATCGCCGCGTCGAGCACGCCCTCGGTCTGTTCGACGAGCGGCACCTGCGCGTACAGCGACGCCGCGGGCTCGAGGCGCGTCGAGGTCTGCTCGCCGGGCAGGAGCACGGGGATCGGCACCCAGGCCTTCACCGGGCGCTGCTGCCCGACCGGTCGGGTGGTCAGCACGTCGACCAGGTTCCGGACGGCGCGCTCCTTCGTCTCGAGGGCGTCCTCGTGCGGGGCCATCCGGTAGCAGGTGACGAGGTCCACCTGGTGCGCGAGCTCCGCCGTGACGTTGCCGTGCAGGTCCATCGACGCCGACACGATGACATCGGGACCGATCACCGCGCGGATGCGGCCGAGCAGGTCGGCCTCGGCGTCGTCCAGGCCCTCGACCACCATCGCGCCGTGGATGTCGTACCAGAGCCCGTCGACGTGCTCGGCCTCGACGATCGCTTCCAGCCGCGAGACGATCTCCGCCGCGAGCGACTCGTACGAGTCACGGTCCACGATCCCGCCCGGCAGCGCGTGCCCGATGAGCGCCCCGCGGAAGTCGGCGTGCGCCGACAGTGGCCCGAGGAAGTCGTAGCGGGCCAGGACCTCGTCCCCGCGGTCCGGGTGGAACGCCGGTGCGTGGGTGCGCGTCGGCGTGAACGTCGAGGTCTCGATGGCGAGACCGGCGATCGCGATGACCGGGCGGTGGGTGGCGGGTGCGGTGGACACGGGCTCAGACACGGACGTTCCTGTTCCTGGTGGTGGACTGGGGGATGGGCGCGGACAGTTCCTCGAGCGACGCGGCGAGGCCCCGCTGCAGGGCGAACTGACCCGCCCCGACGAGCCCTGCGTCCGCGCCGAGCGAGACCGGCTCGATGACGAGGTGCTGCGTCATGAGCGGGTGGCAGCTCTCGTACAGCTGGCTCCGCACGGCGGCGATGAACGGGTCGAGGGTGGAGAGGATGCCGCCGAGGTACACGGCGTCCGGGTTGAAGAAGTTGACGTTCGCGGCGAGCACCTCGCCGAGGTACCGGCCAGCGAGCCGCACGGCCCGAGTCGCCTCGGGGTGGGCGTCCGAGGCCAGGCGGACGACGTCGGCGGTCGAGGAGACGTCGACCCCGGCGTCCGACAGGATCCGCACCAGGGCGGCTCCGGACGCGACGGTCTCGAGGCACCCGGTGTTCCCGCACGAGCACGGGGTGTCCCCGGCGGCGTCGATCCGGACGTGCGTGATGTCCCCGGCCGAGCCCGTCGCCCCGCGGTACAGCCGTCCGTCGATGACGATCCCGGCCCCGATCGCCGAACCGGCCTTGATCGTGATGGTCTGCCGCCGGCCCGGGTCCTGCACGGTCTGCTCGCCCGCCGCCATGCAGTTCGCGTCGTTGTCGACGACCGCCGGCAACCCGAACCGCTCGGTCAGCCACGACGCCACGGGGAACCCGTTCCACCCCGGCATCCGGCTCGGCAGGTCGACCACGCCGGCCTCGACGTCGACCGGCCCTGGCAGGCTGAGGCCGACGCCCCGCAGCCCGTCGCGACCGCGCTCGTCGGCGAGCCGCTCGAGCAGGGCCGCCAGCCGCTGGAGTCCCGCGGTCGGGCCGTCGGAGAGCGCGAACGGGACGTTCGCGACGGACTCGAGCGCGCCTCCAGGCAGGACGATGCCGATGCGCGCGTGCCCGCCGCCGACGTCCGCGGCGACCGCGTACTCGTCGACGCCGCCGATGCGGAGCACCTTGCGGGGGCGGCCGCCGGTCGAGACGTCGGTGCCCTCCTCGGCGAGCAGCCCGTGCGACAGGAGCTGCGCGACCACGTGGGACACGGTCGAGGGGGCGGCGCCGAGCAACGCGGCGATCTCCGTCCGACTGGAGGCCTGCCCGGACGCGACGAGCTCCAGGACGCGGGCGCTGAGGTCCGGCACGACTTTCTCCAATCCGGGCGGAACACGGCGGGTGGCCACCGACTGCCGCGAGCCTAACCGGCAGATCGACCGGTCCACCCTTTCGCCCGAACGGCAGAAACGAACTATTTACACGGAGATGTTTGTTTTTCCAACGGCTTTGGACATTGACTGTCCCCGTGCCGCTCGGCACGCGTGCTCCACACCCCGAACCTCCCACGCACCAGGAGACACACATGACCAAGCCCCGTCGCTGGGCGCTCCTCACCGGAGCCGCGATCGCCGTGAGCGCGTTGCTCGCCGGCTGCTCCGGGGGCGGCAACGCCTCGTCCGGCAGCAGCTCCGACACGATCGACTACGCACTGCCGGCCAACTTCACGCCGAACTGGATCCTCCCGATCGGCACCGCCGCGCACCTCAACACGAACAACGGCTCGATCGCGCAGTCGCTGTACGAGCCGCTCGTCGCCTACGACGGCTCCACCGGCAAGATCGCGTGGAACAAGGCCGGTTCGGTCGCGACGGACGCGACGTTCGCGAGCGACTCGAAGAGCGTCACGGTCACCCTCGGCGACCGGCACTGGTCCGACGGCAAGCCGATCACGAGCCGTGACGTCGAGTTCTGGTTCAACCTGATCAAGGCCAACAAGGACGAGTGGGGCTCCTACTCGAAGGGCAAGGCGCCGGACAACTGGACCTCCTTCACGGCTGACGACGACACGCACTTCACGATCACGTTCGACAAGGCGTACAACCCGGACTGGATGCTCGCCAACCAGCTGAGCCACATCATCCCGCTGCCGCAGCACGCCTGGGACAAGACGAGTGCGAGCGCGAAGGTCTCCGACGCTGACGAGACCGCGTCCGGTGCGAAGCAGGTGTGGAAGTACCTCAACACCGCCGCCGGCAAGATCTCCGACTACGCCAGCGACGACCTGTGGAAGACGATCTCCGGGCCCTACGGCGTGAAGACGTTCACCACGGCGGGCAAGGTCACCCTGACGGCGAACACGAAGTACGACGGCGGCGAGAAGCCCTCGATCACGACGGTCAACCTGCTGCCGTTCACCACGACGGACGCCGAGGTGAACGCGGTCCGCTCGGGCGAGGTCGACTACGGCTACATCAACGCCACCGACATGGACCAGAAGTCGTCCTTCACGTCGAAGGGCTACGACGTGCAGCCCTGGACCGGCTGGGCGATCACGTACATGCCGTACAACTTCAACAACCCGGACATGGGCGCCGTCTTCAAGCAGCTGTACGCCCGCCAGGCCGTGCAGATGTCGATCGACCAGACCTCGCTGTCCAAGGTCGTCTTCAACGGCACCGCCACCTCGACCTACGGACCGATCCCGCAGGCGCAGGAGTCCGACTACGTGTCGAGCACGCAGAAGGACAACCCCTACCCGTTCAGCACGAAGAAGGCCAAGGCGCTGCTCGAGTCCCACGGGTGGGCGGAGCAGGGCGGCACGATGGTCTGCACCGACCCCGGTACGTCCGACAGCCAGTGCGGCGAGGGCGTGAAGCAGGGCACGAAGTTCACCATGAACGTCCTCTCGCAGTCCGGCTCGACGGTCACCGACAACATGATGAGCGCGATCCAGTCCTCGCTCGCGAAGACCGGCATCGGCTTCACCATCAAGACCGCGCCGGTGTCGAGCGTCCTGTCGCAGACCCCGACCTGCACGAGCGACGAGGCCAGCTGCGACTGGGACCTCTCCTTCTTCGGCACCGCGGGCAGCTGGTACTTCCCGGCCTACCCGACCGGTGAGTCGCTCTTCCAGACCGGCGGTTCGGCGAACTTCGGGTCGTACTCCAACGCCGACGTGGACAAGCTCATCGACGCGACGACCACGTCGCCCGACGCCACCGCCGTGCAGGACTACAGCGCCGCGGTCGCGAAGGACCTGCCGGTGATCTGGCTGCCGAGCCCGGACTACCAGATCTCGGTCGTCAAGCAGGGGCTGACCGGGTTCGACCAGGACTCGCTCGCCAACTTCCACCCGGCCCAGTGGAAGTGGTCGAAGTAACCACCTGACACCCCCTGGAGGCGCGGCGCGGGTCCGACCCGCACCGCGCCTCCAGGGGCCCACCGCACCAACCCAGACGACGGAAGCCGCATGACCACAGCTCTCTACCTCACCAGGCGCGTCCTGCAGGCGCTCGCGGTGATCCTCATCGTCACGATCGTCGTGTTCTGCCTGCTGCACGCCCTGCCGGGTGGGCCCGCCCGCGGCGTGCTCGGCGTCTCCGCGACGCCCGCGCAGATCGCCGCGTTCAACACGGCGCAGGGGCTCGACCAGCCGCTGCCCGTGCAGTACCTCCGGTTCCTCGGCCGCCTCCTCACCGGCGACCTCGGCACGTCGTACACGCTCAACGAGCCGGTCTCGCAGCTCATCACGGAGCGGCTGCCGAAGACCCTCGTCCTCACCGGGATGTCCGCGGTGCTCGGCATCGTGCTCGCGATCCCGGTCGGCATGTGGCAAGCGGTCCGGCGCAACGGCGCGGTCGACTACGCGGCCACCGCCCTGGCGTTCGTCTTCTACTCGACGCCCGCGTTCTTCCTCGGGCTCGTCCTCATCATCGTCTTCAGCCAGCAGCTGCCCTGGCTGCCGTCCCAGGCGCCGAGCGGGAACACCCTCGCCGAGGTCTTCCAGGACCCGGCCGGGCTCGTGCTCCCCGTCGTCACCGGTGCCCTCGCCATGATCGCCGTCTTCAGCCGGTACATGCGGGCCTCGACGCTCGAGAACCTGCAGGAGGACTACGTCCGCACCGCCCGCGCCGGCGGTGCCTCGACCGCGGCGATCCTGCGCCGGCACGTGTTCCGGAACTCGCTCACTCCGGTGGTGGCGATGCTCGGGTACTACCTGCCGGTGCTGTTCGGCGGGGCGCTCGTCACGGAGCAGCTGTTCAACTACCCCGGCATGGGGCTCCTCTTCTGGAACGCCGCGCAGACCTCGGACTACCCGACACTGCTCGGGTGCGTCCTCGTCATCTCGATCGCGACCGTGGTGGGCACGCTGCTCGCCGACGTCGCGCAGTCCTTGATCGACCCCCGAGTGAAGGCAGGCCGCGCATGACCGCACAGCTGGCACCCGAAGCCCCCGGAGCGGCGTCGCTCGTGCAGCCCGTCGCCGCCACCGGCTGGCGCCTCGCCGTCCGCCGCTTCCGCCACAACACCCTCGCGGTGATCGGCCTCGTCGTCATCGCCGTCATCGTGCTGTTCTGCTTCGTCGGCCCGTTCCTGTACCCGACCGACCAGACGCACACCCAGCTCTCCCAGGCGAACCTCGCCCCGGGCGCCGCGCACCTGCTCGGCACCGACGCCGTCGGGCACGACGTGCTCGGCCGACTGATGTTCGGCGGCAAGGTGTCGCTCATGGTGGGCATCGCCGCCGGCGTCCTCGCCACCGTCGTCGGCACCCTCTGGGGCTCGATCGCCGGGTACGTGGGCGGCTGGGTCGACGCGGTGATGATGCGCGTGGTCGACGCCGGCATCGCGATCCCGGCGCTGTTCATCCTGCTCGTCATCTCGGCGATCACGACGCCCGGCGTGTGGGGACTCATCGTGATCCTCGGCTTCGTGTCGTGGCTCGTGCCCTCCCGGCTCATCCGCGCCGAGACGCTGACGCTGAAGAACCGCGACTACGTGCTGACCCTCCGGGCGATCGGTGGGTCGCACGCCCGCGCGATCGGCCGCCACCTGCTGCCGAACTCGGTGTCCACGATCGTCGTCGCCGCCACGTTCCAGGTCGCCGACGCGATCCTCCTCGTCGCCTACGTCTCGTACCTCGGGCTGGGCGTGCAGGCACCCGCGACGGACTGGGGTGGCATGCTCTCGGCAGGACTCACCGCCGCCTACTCGGGGCGGTGGTGGCTCATCGTGCCACCGGGTCTCGCCGTGATCCTGGTCGTCTGCGCGTTCAACGCCGTGGGCGACGGGCTCCGGGACGCCTTCGACGTGAGGGGCCGTTGATGTCCATCCTGACCACCACCGACCTCGGGGTCTCCTTCAGCACGGAGTCCGGCACGGTCGACGCCGTCCGCGGGGTCTCCCTGCACGTCGAACCCGGTGAGACGCTCGCGCTCGTCGGGGAGTCCGGTTCCGGCAAGTCCACCGTCGCCCTCGCCGCGATGGGGCTGCTGTCCGGCAACGCCGCCGCCACCGGCAGCGCGGTCGTCGACGGCCACGAGATCGTCGGCGCCGCCGAGCCCGCCCTGCGTTCGCTCCGCGGCAGCACCGTCTCGATGGTCTTCCAGGAGCCCGCGACCGCCCTCGACCCGCTCACCCGCGTCGGGGCGCAGATCGCCGAGGTCATCCGGAACCACGGCGACGTCTCGGCAGCGGACGCCGCGGCACGAGCCGTCGACCTGCTCGACCGGGTCGGCATCCCCTCGCCCGCGCAGCGTGCCAGGGCGTTCCCGTTCCAGCTGTCCGGCGGCCAGCGGCAACGCGTGGTCATCGCGATGGCGATCGCGAACTCGCCGAAGCTCCTCATCGCCGACGAGCCGACGACGGCCCTCGACGTCACCGTGCAGGCGGAGATCCTCGAGCTGCTGCGTCGCCTGGCGGCGGACACCGGCACGGGAGTCCTGCTCGTCACCCACAACATGGGCGTCGTCGCGGACTTCGCGGACCGGGTCGCGGTCATGCTGCAGGGGTCGATCGTCGAGACGGGCTCCGTCGAGGACGTCCTGCTCCGGCCGCAGCACGAGTACACGAAGCGGTTGCTCGCGGCGGTGCCGCGGCTGGCCGTGGCCGAGGCCGGTGCGGCCGTCGCGTCCGGTGTGTCCGGCGTGGCCGTCACGTCCGGTGCGGCCGTCGCGTCGGGTGCGTCCGGTGCGTCCGGCGTGGCCGTCACGTCCGGTGCGTCCGTCGCGGACGGTTCGGACGGGAGGCGCGGCGCGGCCCCGGTGGTCGACCTGCGGGACGTCACGGTGACGTTCGGGCGCGGGGCGCGCGCCGTCCACGCGCTCCAGGGCATCGACATCGCCGTGCACGCCGGCGAGACCGTCGGCCTGGTCGGGGAGTCCGGTTCCGGCAAGTCCACCGCGGCCCGGGTCGCGCTCGGCCTCGTCAAGCCGACGTCCGGCAGCGTGCACCTGTTCGGCTCCGACCTGCGCACGGCGCGTGGTCGCGGCCGCCGAGCGCTCCGGTCGGGCATCGGCGTCGTGCTGCAGGACCCGGTGGCCTCGCTCGACGCCCGGATGTCGGTCGCCGAGTGCATCGCCGAACCGCTCGCCGTGCACCGTCGCGGCATGTCCTCCGCCGACCGTCGGAAGCGCATCGACGAGGTCCTCGACGCCGTCCGGCTGCCCCGGACCCTGGCGTCGCGTGCACCCCGGGAGCTCTCGGGCGGGCAGCGGCAGCGCGTGTCCCTCGCCCGGGCGCTCGTGCTCTCGCCGCGGTTGCTCGTCGCCGACGAACCGACCAGTGCGCTCGACGTCAGCGTGCAGGAGACGGTGCTCGAGGTGCTCCGCGAGCTGCAGGACGACCTCGGGTTCGCGTGCCTGTTCGTCTCGCACGACCTCGCCGTCGTGCAGCAGTTCGCCGAGCGGGTCGTCGTGATGCGCCAGGGCGTCGTCGAGGAGCAGGGCACGACCGGTGCCACCCTCATGCACCCGACCACCGACTACACCCGACGGCTGCTCGCCGCCGTGCCCGTCCCCGACCCGGTGGTGCAGCGGCAACGCCGGGTCGAGCGACTCGCCACCCTCGGGGCGGTGACCGCGTGAGCGAGGTCGTCGCCGGCGTCGACGTCGGCGGGACGAACACGAAGGTGGTCCTCGCGACCCCGGCGCTCGAGGTGATCGACCGCATCGACCTGCCGACGCCCGCCCACGCGGGTGGCGCCGCGATCGTGACGGCCGCCCTCGGTGCCGTGACGGACCTGCTCGACCGGCACCGCGCCTCCGTGACCGGTGTCGGGGTGGGCGCTGCCGGCGTCGTCGACGCGAGCACGGGGACGGTGCTCGTGACGGGCAACTCGTTCACCGGCTGGGCTGGTTACGGCGTGACGGACGCGGTCACGTCGGCCCTCGGCGTCCCCGCGACGCTCGACAACGACGTGAACGCGTTCCTCCTCGGCGAGGTCGCCGCCGGTGCCGTGGCGGGGGAGCCGGACGTGCTCGGCATGACGCTCGGGACCGGGGTCGGCGGCGCGCTCGTGCTCGGCGGCTCGCTGTTCGCCGGGCCCCGCGGCGCAGCGGGCGAGATCGGCCACGTCCCGGGCTTCGGCGACGCGGTGTGCACCTGCGGGCAGGTCGGCCACCTCGAGACCATCGCCGGGGCGCGCGGCATCGCCGACCGCTACGCCGAACGTACCGGGCGCCGGGTCACCGTCCGCGAGGTCGCCGACGCCGCACGCGCCGGGGACCCCGACGCCGCCGCGGTGTTCGAGACCGCCGGCTGGGGGCTGGCGCGTGCTGCCCTGCTGACGGCGGGGATCCTCGACGTGACGACCATCGTCATCGGCGGCGGGATCGCGCGGTCCTGGGACCTGCTCGAGCCGGCCATCAGCGCTGCCATCGCCCTGGAGCCCCCGGTGAGCGGGGCGCCGATCCGGCTGGCCCTGTCGTCGCTGGGGTCCGACGCCGTGGCGCTCGGTGCCGCTGCGCAGGTGCGGGACCTGGTGCTCGGGAGTGCGCCCGCGCGCTGAGGCGACCGCTTCCCGGGACGACGAGGAGCCGGCCTGGACCACCTGATCGCGTGGCCCAGACCGGCTCCGGTCGTGGGTACTGTCGGCGGGAGGACCGCCGACGGTCGGGTCAGACCCGACGGGCCCCGACGCGGGGGAGCAGCAGCCCGAGCACGATCATCGCGACGGCGAGCACCAGGTGCAGGACGTTGTCGGCGCTGTTGAGCGGCACGAAGTTCGCCGGGTCGGCCATGCCGGCGGTGAACAGGCCGTAGACGAACAGGACCGCGTAGACGATCCCGCCGACGAGCAGGTAGAGCCGGGCGCCGCGAGCGCTGCGGGCCGCGAGGAGCCCGACGACGCCGAACAGCAGGTGGACGATGTTGTGGAGCACGGACACCTGGAACGTGCCGAGCAGGAGTGCCATCGAGCCGTGGCCGGCCACCGACATCGTGCCCATGTCCATCGTGAGACCGGGGATGAAGCCGGCGATGCCGACGATGAGGAAGACGACCCCGAAGACCAGGGCGCCCTTCTGCGTCCAGGTGGATCCGCGCCCGATGCGGTTCGTTGCTGCGTTGCTGGTCATGATGCGACCTCTCTCTCAACGAGGGCCGGAGCGCCGGTGCGCCGGTCCGGGCGCTCATGACGCCCACAGTGCATTCGGAGCATGTGCCCGGTCGGTTTGCAGCCGACGGGATCATGCGCTCTCGGCTGCGACCGGAGGGTCAGAAGTCCGGGATGTACCGCAGCATGAACTTGTCGAACTGCGGCACCGTGAACTCGGCGAAGCCGAACTTGGGTGTGTAGAGGAGCCCCTTCGCGATGAGCCGTGCCCGGAGCGGCGCGACCTGTTCAGACGTCTTCCCGAGCTGTTCAGCGACGTCCGAGGCCTTCTGGGGCTCCGGCCCCAGGGCAGCCATCGCGCGCAGGTAGCGGAGTTCTTCCTTCGTGCTCCGCTGCACCCTCGTCTTGAAGAAGCTCTCGTCGAGTTCTGCTTCGACGAGGTACCGCGCATCGGCGACCTCCGCCGCGGTGATGACCGGACCCTCCGCGAGATCCCACACCCACCGTCCGAACTCCTGCAGGAAGTAGGGGTAGCCGTCCGTGTACGCGATGATCGCCTCGACCGCTGCGTCCTCGAACTGGACACCCTCCTCGGCTGCCGGTGCGACGATGGCCTGTCTCGCGTCGGCGGGTTCGAGCTCGATCACCTGGATGTAGTGGAACAGCCGCTCCGCGTAGGACTTCGCGTCTCCCGCGACGCCGGGGAGCTGCGGGAGGCCCGCGCAGGCAACGGAGATCGGGAGCCGTCGCTGGATGCAGCGGTGGATGGCGCCGATCAAGGCCTCGAGCTCGTCCTTCGAGAGGAACTGGATCTCGTCGAGCAGGAACACCACTCCGCGCCCGACGTCGCGAGCGGTCTCGCCGAGCGACTCGAGCACGTCAGCGAGGTCTTCGTCGAACTGACCGGAGTCCGCCGTGCCGTCGACTTTCTCGACGTCGAGGCCCGCTGTCAGCGCCCCGTCGGGCTGCACGGTCATCGAGAACGACCGGATCACGCCGGCAGCCCGCTTCGCGACGTCGTTCCACCGCGCCTTCGGTGACAGCTGGAACAGCGCCTTGCGGACGAGGTTCGCGAGCTGCGGGCCGAACTCCTTCGTCTTCGAGATCTCGGCGGGCACCGCCACCCAGTTGTGTTCGCGTGCGATCCGCTCGAACTCGCCGAGGAGAACGGTCTTGCCGACACCCCGGAGGCCGATCGCAGCGACCGCCTTGTCGGTCTTGCCGCTGGCGAGGCGCTCGAGCACGCTCTCGAAGTCCTCCAGCTCGGCATCGCGTCCGGCCAGGACCGGTGGAGCGGAACCGGCATTCGGCGTGTAGGGGTTGCGTACTCGATCCACGAGTCCTCCTTATCGATCTTTCCGACCTTATCGGTTCTCGTTAAGCCTGATAAGGCTGTCAAGGATCGCGCCTCGATTGAGTGCGCCGGTGATGAGCGGCGGCCTGAGCCGTCGCGGAGGGGGCGCCGGGCATCGTGGAGCGCATGAGCCAGTACGACAAGCGCGATCCGAAGACCCTCTACCCCGCCCCGCCGTACCCGGAGCAGGAGCAGTCGCTCCCCGGGGCCGCGTGGAAGATGGACCCGAAGCCCGACCACGGCGAGGAGAGCTACGTCGGGCTCGGTCGCCTGAAGGGCTTCCGGGGCATCGTCACCGGCGCCGACTCGGGCATCGGCCGCGCCGCCGCCATCGCACTCTCCCGCGAGGGCGCCGACCTCGTCCTCTCCTACCTGCCCGACGAGCAGGAGGACGCCGAACAGGTGCGCGACCTGCTCGAGGGCGAAGGGCGCCGTACGGTGCTCTTCCCCGGCGACATCTCCGACGAGCAGTACTGCACCGACCTCGTCCAGAAGGCCGTCGACGAGTTCGGTGGCCTCGACACCCTCGTCATGGTCGCCGGGCGGATGGACAGCAACGACGACATCCTCACCCTCACGACCGAGCACTTCGACTCGACCTTCAAGACGAACATCTACTCGCTCTTCTGGCTGACGAAGGCCGCCGTGCCGCACCTCGAGCCGGGATCCACGATCGTCACCACCGGGTCGATCCAGGCGAGCACGCCGTCCCCGGACAAGATCGACTACGCGGTGTCCAAGGGCGCGATCAAGCTCTTCACCGAGGCCGTCGCCCAGCAGCTCGCGCCGAAGGGCATCCGCGTGAACTCGGTCGCTCCGGGACCGGTGTGGACGCCCCTCCAGCCGGGGTCCGACGACGCCGAGACCGTGGCGCACTTCGGCGAGCAGTCGCCGTTCGGCCGCCCCGGTCAGCCCGCCGAACTCGCTGCCGCGTACGTGCACCTCGTCAGCCCCGAGTCCAGCTACCAGTCCGGGTCGACGATCACCGTCGCCGGCGGCACCCCGGCCTTCTAGGAGGACACGATGAGCGGGACGACACACGTGGTCCTCGTCGCCTGGGACGGCGGGGCAGCCGACCGGTCGGCGCAAGCCGATGCCATCGTGCGCGAGCACCTGCCGCGGATCGACGGCGTCGAGTCCGTGCGGTCAGGCGAGAGCATCAGCACTGAGGGCCTCGAGGACGGCTTCGACTGGATGCTCGTCGTCCGGTTCCGGGACCGCGCGGCGCTCGCCGGGTACCTGCCGCACGAGGAGCACCAGCCCGTCGCCGCGTACATCCAGGGCGCGAGCGAACGCGTCGTGGTCTTCGACGTCGAGGACTGAGTCGGGGTGGTCGTCGGGCGTGCCGATCAGCGCGACCCGACGACCGCCGTCCGCCGGGCCATGGCGTTGCCCGATGCGCGCACGAGCACGGCGATCACGAGGAAGCCGACGAGCAGCGCCGCGCAGTACAGCGCGACGCCGCCGTACCCGCCGACACGGGCCGGGTTGAAGAACGGGTAGGGGTAGAACCCGACGACCGCGCCGCGCACCAGCGTGTACGCGGTGTAGACGGCGGGCACGATCGCGGCCGCCCAGACCATGGTGAACGGCTGCCGGTGCCGCGGGCGGTCCACGAACCAGTCGACCACGACGGCCGCCGGGACCACCATGTGGTGCACGACGTTCACCCACGGCAGGAGCTCGCCGAGGTCGGCACCGGCCAGCAGCGTGTTGAACACGATGCCGACGAACGCCAGGTAGACGACCGCGGCGCCGCGCGCGACCTCCCACCCGCGCGACGACGGGACACCCCGCAGGAGCCGGACGGCGCCGATCACGAACACGGTGCTGGCGTAGAGGTTGCCGAGGATCGTGAAGTAGCTGAAGACGCTCACGAGGCTGAAGTCCACCCGCACGCTCAGCACGACCTGGGTGACGACCCCGGCGACGGACGCGGCCGCGAGCGCGAGGCGGACGGCAGCCAGGACGGTCGTCTTCATGGCGCCACCCTACCGATCGCCGGGACTCCCGGACGGATCGGTCACCCGACGAGCGACTGTGTCCCGAGCACGACCGCCAGCGCCAGCCGCTCGGCATCGGCGCTCCCCGGCTCCGCGGTGTACGCGAGCACCGTCAGGTCATCGGTCGCGATCCGCAGGGTGTCGCAGTCGAGGGCGATCCGGCCCACCGCCGGGTGCTCCACCACCTTGCGCCGGCCAGAGCTCCGCGGCGGTGCGGTGTCGCCGGTCTCCCACAGCTCGACGAACCGCTCGCTCGCGGCACGGAGGTCCCGCACGAGCTGCCGCAGCCCGCGGTCGAGCGGGTACCGGGCGACCGTGAGCCGGAGCTCGGCGACGACCGAGGCCTCGAACGCCCGCTGCTCGGCGTCCGAGTGCACCGCCCGGCTGCCCGGACCGACGAGGTGGCGCCACGCGGTGTTCCGCTCGTGCCCACGGAGCGCACCGACCGGCCCCATCAGCGCGTCGTACGGCCCGTTCGCGGTGAGGATCGTGCCGGCGGCGTCGAGCACCGCGACCGGGGTGTCCGAAAGTCGGTCGAGCAGCCGCTGCACGCTCGGCGGGATCCGCGAGGGCACGACGTCGGCGCCGGGGGCGGCATGCCCGGCGAGCCGGAACAGCAGCTCGCGCTCCGCGTCCGCGACCCGGAGCGAGCGGGCCAGCGCCTCGACCACCTGGGCGGACGGCGAGGTCGCCCGCCCCTGTTCGAGCCGGGTGAGGTAGTCGGCCGAGATCCCGGCGAGGGCGGCGAGCTCCTCGCGACGGAGGCCGGCCGCGCGCCGACGGCTCCCCGCGACGACGCCGACGGTGTCCGGCGCGACGTGGTCGCGCAGCCGACGGAGGGTGCGGCCGAACTCGGTGTGTTCCACGGCTCCAGTCTGCGACCCGTCGCGCCCGCTGTCCTGGGTCCAGCAGTCCTACGACAGCGGGACGGCTCCCCGAGGGCGTTCGCCGGAGCGACGCTGGGGCCATGACAACGACATTCGTCACCGGGGCCACACGCGGCCTCGGCAAGGAGACCGCCCGCCAGCTCGCCGCCGCCGGCCACACCGTGTGGATCGGCGCCCGCGACCTCGACACCGGCCACGCGGTGGCCCACGAGATCAGCACGGGACCGAACGCGGTCCGAGCCGTGCAGCTCGACGTCACGGACGACGCTTCGGTCGCCGCGGCGTTCGCGACCATCGGTGCCGCCGGTGGGCTCGACGTGCTGGTGAACAACGCCGGCATCGGCAAGCTCGGGCTGGACGGACCGGAGGCGCTCGAGGTGTTCGACACGAACGCCGTGAGCGTCGTCCGCGCGACCGAGGCCGCGCTGCCGCTGCTGCGGTCCTCGGCCGCCCCGATCGTCGTGAACATCTCGAGCGCGCTCGGTTCGTTCGCGGCCAACCACGACCCGGAGAAGCCGGCGTCGCAGTACCAGGCGATCGTCTACGGCGCGAGCAAGGCGGCGGTGTCGATGCTCACCGTGCAGTACGCCCGTGCCGTGCCGGAGGTCCACTTCGTCGCGGTCGAGCCCGGGTACACCGCGACCGAGTTCGGGGGTGTGCCGAACCCGCACGGCCGTCCGGTCGAGGTCAGTGCGGCGACGGTCGCCGCGGCGGCCGCCGCGGGCCCCGACGGTCCGACGGGTGTCTTCCTGGAGGACGGCGCGCCGCTCGGATGGTGACCATCCGACGAACGGGAGGGACGGGTCGGGCCCGCACCGCGCCTCCCGGCCCGCAGGTCCCTACGATGAGGACGTGGCTGACGCGACCGAACCGACCGTCCTGCTGACCGCCTTCGAACCGTTCGGCGGCGACGCCGTGAACCCCTCGTGGGAAGCCGCGCAGCGGCTCGCGGCCACATGGGACGGCCCGGCGACGCTCGTCGTCGAGCAGCTGCCGGTGGTCTTCGCCGAGGAGCG
Organism: Curtobacterium sp. USHLN213; assembly: GCF_037144815.1. Classification (NCBI taxonomy): domain Bacteria; kingdom Bacillati; phylum Actinomycetota; class Actinomycetes; order Micrococcales; family Microbacteriaceae; genus Curtobacterium; species Curtobacterium sp. USHLN213. The sequence goes on from NZ_JBBCYQ010000002.1 coordinate 298,196, forward strand.
GTCGCGGCTCGCGGCGGCGATCGCGAAGCACCGTCCCGCCGTCGTCATCGCGACCGGGCTCGCTGCCGGACGGGCCGCGGTGACACCGGAGCGCGTCGCGATCAACGTCATGGACGCCCGGATCCCGGACAACGCGGGCGCGCAGCCGGTGGACGAGCCGATCGACCCGTTCGGTGCCCCGGCAGCGTTCAGCGGACTGCCGATCAAGCGGATCGTCCGGGACGTCCGAGCGGCCGGTGTCCCCGCTGCGGTGTCCAACACGGCGGGGACGTTCACCTGCAACCAGGTGTTCTACGAGCTCATGTCCTTCGCCGACCGCGAGGGCTTCCGAGCCGGCTTCGTGCACGTCCCGGCCACCCCGGACATCGCCGGGGACGACCCCTCGCTCGACCTCGACCGGATCGTCACCGCGCTCGACGCCGTGGTCCGCGCCTCGCTCGACCCGGCGCCGGACATCGTCGCCGAGGGCGGCGCGGAGTCCTGACCCGCGCCGCCCTCGTCGTCGGTCAGATGAACTGGCGGAAGTTCGTCGACGCGAGGTCGAGCAGCTCGTCGCCGCGACCGGACAGTACGGTGCGGATCGCGTAGAGCGTGAAGCCCTTCGCCTGCTCGAGGGTCACCGCCGGCGGCATCGAGAGCTCCTGACGGTCGGCCTTGACCGACACGAGCGCGGGGCCGTCGTGCGCGAGGGCGGCGGCGAGCGCGTCCTCGAGCTGGTCGGACTCGTCGACGCGGAAGCCCGCGATGCCGATCGCCTCGGCGACCTTCGCGAAGTCGGGGTTCTGCAGCTCGGTGCCGTAGGTGACGAACCCGGCCGCCTTCATCTCGAGCTCGACGAAGTTCAGGGACGAGTTGTCGAACACGACGATCTTCACGGGCAGCTTGTTCTGCACGATCGTGATGAGCTCGCCGAGCAGCATCGCGAGGCCGCCGTCGCCCGCCATGGCGATGACCTGCCGGTCGGGGAACGCCGCCTGCGCACCGATCGCCTGCGGGACCGCGTTCGCCATCGTGCCGTGCACGAACGACCCGATCAGTCGTCGGTCGCCGTTCATGGTGAGGTACCGCGACGCCCACACGACGGGCGAGCCGACGTCGGGGATGAACACGGCGTCCTGGTCGGCGAGCCGGTCGAGCGCGCGCGCGACGTACTGCGGGTGGAGCGGCTTGTGCTTGCCGGCCGGCACGGCCAGGTCGTCGAGCTTCGCGCGGGTCTTCGCGTAGTGCTTGCGCGCGTCCTCGAGGTGCTTCGTGGGGTGCGACCCGGTGAGCAGCGGGATGAGGGCGAGCGCCGTGTCCTTGACGGTGCCGACCAGGCCGATGTCCACCGGGTGCCGCTTGCCGAGCTGTTCGCCGCGGATGTCGACCTGCACGTGCTTCGCCTTTGCGGGGAAGAACTGCTGGTACGGGAAGTCCGTGCCGAGCATGAGGACCACGTCGGCGTCCTCCATCGCGCGGTACCCGGAGGCGAAGCCGAGGAGCCCGGTCATGCCGACGTCGTAGGGGTTGTCCCACTCGATGTGCTCCTTGCCGCGCAGGGCGTGCACGATCGGGGCCTGCAGGCGTTCGGCGAGGGCGATGACCTCGTCGTGGGCGCCCGCGACGCCGGCGCCGGCGAGGATGGTGACCTTGTCGGCGCCGTTGAGCAGCTGCGCGGTGCGCTCCAGCTCGGCCTGTGCGGGGATGATCCGCGGCTCGGCGCGCTCGATCGTCGTGACGCGGGGCGCGACGGCCTCGGCGAGGAGCACGTCGCCCGGGATGACGAGCACGGCGACACCGCGCTTCTCGACCGCAGCGCGCATCGCGATCTCGAGCAGGCGCGGCATCTGGGACGGGTCGGCGACGTACTCGACGTAGACCGAGCACTCGCGGAAGAGTTCCTGCGGGTGGGTCTCCTGGAAGTAGCCGGAACCGATCTCCGCCGTGGGGATGTGCGCAGCGATCGCGAGGACCGGCACGCGGGAGCGGTTCGCGTCGTAGAGGCCGTTGATCAGGTGCAGGTTGCCGGGACCGCAGCTGCCCGCACACACGGCGAGGTTCCCGGTCAGCTCGGCCTCGGCCGAGGCGGCGAACGCGGCCGCCTCCTCGTGGCGGACGTGCTCCCACCGGATCGTGCCGTCCTTGCGCAGCGCGTCGGTGAAGCCGTTGAGGGAGTCCCCGGGGAGACCGTAGACCCGTTCGACGTCGTTCTGACGGAGGGTGGCGACGATGTTCTCGGCAACGGTTGTCATGCCTTCGTGTCTAGTCCTGGCGGCTGATCCCCGCCGTTCGCTGAGCGACCTCTGATCGTCCGACACCGAACTCGGGGCCGCCCGGACGCCGCACCTGCGACGATGGGCGGATGTCCGACCACGATCTCCGCCCCCGCCGACGAGCGTCCGACGAGTACGGGATCCTCGACCGGAGCCGCTACCCGCTGGCGTCGGTGGCGATCGCCGTCGTCGCCGTCGTCCTCATCACGATCGTCGGGTTCACCCTCGACACGGTCGACCTCGGGCTCTCGAAGGCGCTCAACGGGCTGCACACCGGCGCCCTCGGGGCGTTCACGACGGCGGTCTACCACGTCATCAGTCCCGCCCCGGCGATCGGGATCACGGTCGTCGTCGTCGCGGTGATCTGGTGGCGGACCCGCGACCTCCGCCCGGCGCTGGCGTTCGGGGGCACGATCGCGATCACGTGGGTGCCGTCCGCCGTCGTCAAGGAGATCGTGCACCGGGCCCGTCCGGACGTCGCCGTGCTGCCGCACCCGTTCCCGGTGCAGCCGGACCCCGGCTACCCGAGCGGGCACACGGTCTACATCACCGCGTTCGTGATCGCGCTCATCTGGCTGCTCCGCGACACCCGGTGGCACCGCCTCGCGCTGGGGCTCGGGGTCGTGGCGATCGTCGTCGTGTTCTTCGCGGTGTCGATCGACGCCGTGCACTACCCGACGGACGCCGCCGCGTCGATCCTGTGGGCGCTCGCCGTCGCGCCGGGCGTGCGGGTGGTCTGGGTCGACTGGCTCATGCCGAAGATCCCGTTCCTGCGGCCCCGGGGCCCTGCGGCGCAGCGCGAGGTCACGCGCTGACGCCGCGCCGACCGCGCGCGGCCAGGAGCGCCACCACAGCGACCACCGCGGCCGCGAGCATCACGACCGCGAGCGGCGCCGCCGTCCCCTCGCCGCCGATGCTCACGAGCGGCGACACGAGCGCCGCGAGCCCGAACTGCAGGGCACCCAGCACCGCCGAGGCGCTCCCGGCAGCCTGCGGCACCGCCCCGAGCGCGAGCGCGGTCGCGTTGCCGAGCACGAGGCCGAGCGACCCCACGGCGGTGAACAGCGGGACGGCGAGCCAGAACACCGGTGCGGACGTGACGACGAGCAGCGCGAACGCGACGGTCGAGGCCAGCACGAGGACGATGCCGAGCGCGAGCACCCCGGTGACCGATCGGGTCGCCGTGAGCTTCGCCGAGAGGATGCTCACGCCCATCAGTGCGAGGGCGTTGCAGCCGAACGCGAGACCGTAGCCCACCGTGCCGAGCCCGAGCATGTCCTGGTACAGGAACGGTGACGCCGAGATGTACGCCATCATCACGGCGAACGCGAAGCCGAACACCGCGGTGTACCCGACGAACGTCCGGGAGCGGAGTGCCCGCAGCGGCGAGCCCGTCGCGCCGGACGCCCGTCGCTCTGCGCGCAGGGCATCGCGGCGCGAACGCAGGTGCGTCTCGCGGACCACGGCGAGCACCGCCACGAGCATGAGGACCGACAGGCCGAGCACGATGGTGAGGAGCCCGCGCCAGCCGATCGGCCCCGTCAGGAACCCTCCGAGCAGCGGCGCGACCACCGGGGCGACCCCGCCGACGATCATCATGAGCGAGAACGCCCGCGCCGCCGGCTTGCCCGTCGCGAGGTCGGAGATCACCGCGCGACCGATCACCATGCCGGCCGCACCGCCGAGGCCCTGCAGCAGGCGGGCGACGACGAGCACACCGACGTTCGGTGCGAGCACGGCCGCGGCGCTCGCGAGCACGCACAGTGCGGCGCCGGCGAGGAGCGGCGGCACCCGGCCGAACCGGTCGGACAGCGGTCCGAAGACGAGCTGTCCCGCGGTCACGCCGACGAGGAACGCGGTGAGGGTGAGCTGCACGGTCGTCGCCGACGCCTGCAGTTCGGTGGTCATCTGCGGGAAGGCCGGCAGGTAGAGGTCGGTCGCGAAGGGCGCGACGGCGCTCAGCAGGCCGAGCACGAGCAGCAGGCCGGTGGTGATGCCCTGCTGCCGGGTCGTGGGTGTCGCGGCGTGCGCGCGGATGGAGCCGGTGTCCGTGGTCATGATTATGAAAGCATAACTGATGCGCGACGTCGGTAGGGTGACGGCATGGGATCCGCGCCGTCCGACGACCTCCTCGCCGAGCTCGCCGACGTCGTGCTCCGGATCTCGCGCGAGATCGACCCGCACGGTGCGAGGTCGCTCGACATCGTGCCGCTCACCGGCACCGAGGCCCTCGTGATGCGCTGGGTCGACCGGAACCCCGGGTCGACGCCGAGCGCGGTGGCCGAGGCGACGGCCCTCAAGCGCAGCAACCTCAGCGTCGCGGTCGGGTCGCTCGTGGCGAAGGGGATGGTCGAGCGTCGGCCCGACCCGGACGACGCCCGGACCGTGCAGCTGTACTCGACCGAGCTCGCCGCGGGCAGCATCGAACGGCTGCACGCGCACTGGGCCGGCATGCTCCGGCAGGCGCTCGGGGGCGACGACGAGGGTGTGGCGGCGACGTTCGCGACGCTCACGCGCATCGACGACCACCTGCGCGACGCGACGCGCTGACCGCGACGCGACCGGTCGACGGCCTGGAGGCGCGGGTCGGGCCCGCACCGTCCCTCCAGGCCGTCAGACGGTCCGGTCCGGCACCTCGTCCGCGATCGGCAGCAACCGCCGGGCTCCGTGCCCCTCGGCACCGAGCTCGTCGCCCGGGTTCATCACGAGGCAGGCGTTCAGCGACACGCAGCCGCAGCCGATGCACTGCGTCATCTCCTCCTGCAGGCGCTCGAGTTCGAGCTGTCGGGCGCGGAGTCGTGCCCGCCACCGCTCGTTCAGGCGGTTCCAGTCCCGCAGCGACGGCATGCGGTCGGACGGCAGCGTCTCGAACTGCTCCGCGACCTCGCTGAGCGGGATCCCGAGCCGTTTGGCGACCTGGATGATCGCGATGCGCCGCTCGACGTGTCGTGGGTAGAGGCGGGTGCCGCCGGCGGTGCGCTCGGGGTGGATGAGGCCCTTGCGCTCGTAGAAGTGCAGGGCCGACGCCGCGACCCCGGTCCGGGCGACGACCTCGCCGATCGTGAGGAGGTCGGTCGGGCTCGGACGCGGGATCTCCACCATGGTCGAGATCCTACGACGCGGGAGTCGTCGAGACCGCGTGACATAACAGTTAACATGGGAACTGATGTCCAATATGTTGTGTACCACGAGCCGCGAGGGGCGGCTCCCGACCCGGAGGTCCGACCATGACCACGATCCTGCAGCCCCGCACCGCCCGCACCACGACCGCCCGTCCGGTCGCTCCCGCACGGACCACCGGCACCGCCGACGCGACCGGCGTCACCGGCATCACCGGTGCCGCCCGCCAGGCGCTCGCCCTCGACGGCGTGCTCGGCCGGCTCGAGCGCACGGCCGCCCGGCTCCCGCACGCACTGGCGCTGCCGGTCATGGTCGCGCACGCCGCGGTCAGCACGGTCGCGTACCGCTGATCGCCTCCCGCTGACGGGGTCCTTTCGTCAGTGGGCGAGGACGCGCCCGCGGAGCCGCTCCCGGCTGAGCCCCGGCAGCTCCACCCCCGTGTCGCGTTCCAGCACGTGCGTCCCCGGCGGCACGACCCGGTCGATCGCGTCGAGCACCTCGTCGTCGAGCACCACCTCGGCCGCCTGCGCGTACGCGTCCACGTGCGAGACCGTCCGCGGACCGATCACCACGCTCGACACGTCCGGGTGGGTCAGCGCGAAGCCCACCGCGAGCTCGAGCAGGGTGAGCCCGGACTCGTCCGCGAGGTGCCCCAGGCGGTCGGCGACGTCGAGCTTCCGTCGGTTCGCCGGGGCGCCGATGTCGTACGCCTGCGGCTGCTCGACCACCCGCGGCGACCGGGGCTGCACGGTGCCGTTCCGGTACGCACCCGCGAGCCAGCCACCCGCGAGGGGCGCGGCCGCGAGCACACCGAGCCCGAACCGTCGGGCGACCGGGAAGGTGGTCCGCTCCGCCGTCCGGGTGAGGATCGAGTACGGGGCGTGCGTCGCGCTGGCACTCTTCCCGCCCGACCGGAGCCACTGCGCCTCGACGAGTTCCTCGGCCGGGAAGCCCGGGATCCCGAAGGCGCGGATCTTGCCCTGGGTGACGAGGTCGGCGAGCGCGTCGAGGGTCTCGTCGAGCGAGGTCGCCGGGTCCGGGTGCGCCGGCTGGTAGAGGTCGATGACGTCGGTGCCGAGCCGTTCGAGACTCCGTTCGACCGCGCGGAACATCCACCGCCGTCCGTTGCCGTGGTGCGACGGGTCCCGGTCGACCGGGTCCCCGAACCGGACCGCCAGGAACACGTCCTCGCGGCGGTCGCCCAGTGCAGCACCGAGGACGGTCTCGGCGAGGCCCGCCCCCTCCGCGTCGGACACGTCCACCGCGGTGACCCCGCGCCCGAGCGCCTCGTGGACGAGTCGGACGGCGTCGTCCACGTCCCGCTCGGCGACCGTCGACACGGCACGGCTCCCCAGGGTCAGCGCGCTGACGGGAGCCCCCGTCCGCCCCATGCGTCGCTGTTCCATGGCGGCCACGATAGGAGGACGCCCGTGACACCGGGCCCCGGGTGACGAACCGTTACCGCTGGTACCCTGGGGCCGCTCCACCAACACGCAGTGTGTATCTACCGGCCGTCGGCACCCCGACGGACAACGGCGGCACCCGATGGGTCCGCCCCAGGAGATCCCCGGCCGGGCCGAGAAGGCACACCTCCATGCTCCACACCAGTTCCACCGCGCCCGCGCCCGCGACCACCGACGACCGCTCGCTCGTCGCCCACGCCGGACGCTGGTACTTCCCCGTCGCGTTCGTCGCCCGGCTCCCCTTCGCGATGATGGTGGTCGGCGTGCTGACGCTCGTCGTCTCCGCGCGCGACTCCGTGGCGCTCGGCGGCGTCAACTCCGCGTCGGTCGGCATCGGCGCCGCGGTCTTCGGCCCGCTGGTCGGTGCCGCCGCGGACCGCTTCGGCCAGCGGAACGTGCTCGTGCCCGTCGGCCTGGTGAACGCCGTGCTGCTCGGGGTGTTCCCGTTCGTGGTGGACGGCACCGCGCCGGACGTCGCCGTGCTCGCACTCGCGTTCTGCATCGGGGCCTCGGCGCCCCAGGTCGCCCCGATGTCCCGGACCCGGCTCGTCGCGATCATCGGGCAGCGGATGGCCCCGGCTCGTCGCGGCAAGGTCCTCAGCGGCACGATGGCGTACGAGTCCGCGGCCGACGAGACCGTGTTCATCATCGGCCCGTTCCTCGTCGGGATCCTCGCGAGTGCGATCGCCCCGTGGGTCGCCGTCGCCGGTGCCTCCGCGCTGACGTTCGTCTTCGTCACGGCGTTCGCGCTGCACCCGACCGGCAAGCTCGTCGTCGGCCGCCACGAGGAGCTCGCGCAGGCACCGGCCCGTCAGCTCCTGCGGCCCCGGCTCGTCGTGGTGGTCCTCGGGATCCTCGGCGTCGGCCTGTTCTTCGGCTCGACGCTCACCGCGCTGACCGCCTTCATGGAGACCCACGGCGAGCCCTCGCAGGCGGGGCTGCTCTACGGCCTGATGGGCATCGGCTCCGCGGGGCTCGCCCTCGGCTCGGCGGCGTTCCCGCGCGGGTTCGCCCTCGGGTGGCGGTGGCTCGTGTTCGGCGTCGTGCTGCTCGGCGGTGCCGTCTGGTTCTCGCAGGCCGGCTCGGTCGTCGCCGTGGGGGTCGTGCTCGCGGTGATGGGGATCGGGATCGGTCCGACCCTGGTCGCGCAGTACAGCCTCGGTTCCGACCGCTCGCCCGTCGGGCGCTCGGCGACCACCATGACGATCCTCGGTTCCGCCGTGATCGTGGGGCAGTCCATCGCGTCGGCGATCACGGGCGACGTCGCCCAGCAGCACGGGGCCGACGCCGCGATGCTGCTGCCGGCCGCGTCCGCGGCGGTCGTCGTGCTCGCCGCGGTGGCGAACCTCGTGCTGTCGCGTCGCGCACACGCGTGACCGCCTGACGGCCTGGAGGGACGGTGCGGGCCCGCACCGCGCCTCCAGGCCCGTACCCGGTCACCGACCCCAGTCGAACACCTGGACCGTCAGCTCGTCGTTCCCGGTCCAGTGCTGCTGGTGGATCGTGAGCTCCCAGAGGATGGAGTGGTAGTCGATCGTCCGCGTCCAGTGCCCGGTGCTGTCCGCGCGCATGTTCCCGAGCCCGTTGCCGGGGGTCGGCCCCGGGTTGAAGGTCAGGGTGGCATTGGGCGCGGCGGTCCCCGAGATCGTGAGCGGTGAACCCGGCTCGTAGTCGACCTCGGACGTCACCTCGATCGGGACGCGGATCCCGGTCGCGATGAAGGTGGCATCGATGCTCTCGGAACCGATGCCCTCGGCGGTCTGGCGGACCTGTGCACGCAGCCGTGGCCCCTGGAGTGCCGTCGACGTCGTCAGCGACCAGCGCCCGGAGTCCGCCACCGTCGTCGTGCCGATGACGGCGCCGTCGGCGAGGAGGTCGAGCGTGGCGCCGGGTGTCCCGGTGCCGGCGACGGTGAGCGGCTCGCCGTGCTTGAACACCGTCCGCTGGTAGGTCAGGTCCGCGTGGTGGCCGAGCAGCGTGAACCGCTCGCGATCGCGGAACGAGCCGTCGGGACTCGTCTGGGTCACGAGCACCGTGTAGTCGTCGGCCGTGGCGCGGAAGGCCGGGACCGACCAGTTGCCACGGTCGTCGGCCTGCACGAGTTCGGTCGGCACACCCTCGCCGGAGACGCCGATCAGGTAGCCGGGGATCGCGGTGCCGCGCAGCGTCACCTCGGTCCCCACCCGGTAGGTCCGCGGCGTCTCGAGGACGATCGGGTCGTGCACCGCACCGGGGTCGTCGTTCGCGAAGTCGACCGCGACGGTCTCGGAGCGGTCCGTGCCGACGTGGTACTGCGTGATCGTCAGGGTGAGCGTCGGCTTGCGGATCGGCCGCACGCTGGTGATCGTCCAGTTCCCCGCATTGTCCGCGCGTCCCAGCGACCAGGTGCTGTCGGGATCGTTCCGGTCGGTGAACTGGACCGTGGCGTTCGGCGTCGCCCGGCCGGAGACGGTCAGGAGCTGGCCGTAGGTGTACGTCGTGTCGGACGTGATCGCGAGCGGTGCGAACTCGCGGTCGGCCTCGTCGTTGACGAACTCGACGTCGAGGCTCTCCTCGATCCCGAGGTCGGCGTGCACCTGCTCGAAGTGGATGGTGACCGATCGCTGGTGCACGGCGGGTGACGTCCAGTTCCAGACCCCGGTGTCGTCCACGCGGAAGCCGATCGTGGTGCCCGGCCGCACCGGGTCCGTGATCACGAGGACGGCGCCGGGGGTGGCGCGACCGGTGATGGCGATGGGCTCGCCGAGCGTGTAGGTCCGGTCGGACGTGACCTCGAGCGGGACGGGGGTGACCTCGTCGGTCGCCTTCGTGTCGGCTGCCGCTGTCGTGGTGGTCACCGAGGGTTCTGACGGGACGGCGGTGGCCGGTACTGCTGGTGCCGAGCCGAGGGCGAGGCCGACGGCGGTGGCTGAACCGACGGCGAGGGCGAGGACGCGATGGTGCAAGGGTTTCCCTTCGGGGAGTGGGGGCAGGGAGCGGGCGTGACCGGGGCCGCGGCATGGGTGGTGCCGCGGCCCCGGTCATGACGGACTCAGCTCACGTCGCGCAGGGTGTGGTCCACGCTCGAGAAGCCGTCGGCGATCCGGAGCGTGTAGTCGCCGCCGACGTCGCTGGCGTCGAACACCCAGCTCCACGCTCCCTCGTCGTCGGCCACGACGCGGTCGAGGAGGAAGTCCCCGACGGTCGAGATCTCGAGGGTCCGGCCGGGTTCGGCGTGCCCGGAGACGAGCACGTGCTCGTCACCGGGGCGGTAGGTGTCCGCGCTCGTGACGGTGATCTGCGAGACGGGGACGGGCACGCTGACGTCGCGGAGGGTGTGCTCGACGGTGTTCCACCCGTCGCGGATCCGCAGGGCGATGTCGCCGCTGTACTCGGACGTGTCGAACTCCCAGCGCCAGTCGCCCTGGTCGTCGGCCTCGGTCTCGCCGAGCCGCCAGCCGTACGCCGACTCGATGACGATCCGCCTGCCCGGTTCCGCGGTGCCGGCGACGACCGTGTCGGGTCCCGGGTCGTACGTGTCACCACTGGTGACGACGAGGCCGGCCGTGGGCGGGCTGACGTCACGCAGGGTGTGGTCGACCGAGGTGCGGCCGTCGCTGATCCGGAGGGTGTAGTCGCCGCCGATGTCGCTCGCGTCGAACGTCCACTGCCAGTCGCCGCGGTCGTCGGCGGTGGTCTCGCCGAGCAGGAAGTCGCCGGTCGACGAGAAGGTGATGTCGCTGCCGGCCGCTGCGGTGCCCGCGATCAGCACGTCGCCGCCGGGAAGGTACTCGCCGGGGCTGGTCACGACGAGCTGCGCTGCGGCGGGCTGGACCGCCGCGGCGGGTGCTGCGGTCGACGCGGCGAACGCGGCGGGTGCGACGAGCGCGCCGGCTCCGACGCTGATGGCGGAGGCGACGCAGGTCGCCAGGATGACGGACGGGATCCGCATGGTGGTCTCCGATCTCTGTGAGGTGGAGACTCAAATGTCACATGCGCGATCTGAACGGCTCACACTCGTCAGGCGTACCGACGACGGGCGAGCGCGGTGGTCACGACTCCGTGTCGTCGACCAGCAGGTCCTCGTGGCGGTAGTCGTCCGCCCGCAGCCCCGCGCGGGCGATCATGTGCGTCGACACCGGCACGAGGAACAGCTGGAACACCATGATCGGCAGGACGACCCACAGCGCCGTCCACGTCCACACGGCGACCACGATCGCGGCGAGGGCGAACGCCAGCCCGAGCACCTGCGGCTTCGCCATCGCGTGCAGCCGGACGAGCGGGTCGGGGAACCGGACGATCCCGACGCCGGCGCCGAGCGACAGCACCGCCCCGACGAGCAGCAGCCCGACGGCGATCCACGCGCGGACCCCGGCGCCGTCGATGAACCCCTGGATGATGTCGATCACTGGGGACGCTCCTGGTCGTCGGCGTGCTCGGGCGTGGTCACGGTCAGCCCCTCGTCGGACGGATCGGAGGACGGGGTGACCGCACGGGCGACGGCGATCGTGGCGAAGACGCTCGTCGCGGCGATCACCACGAGGACGGGCACGGCCGTCAGGTCCCGCCGGATCACCATCGCGGCACCGATCACCACGAGCGCGGTCGTCAGCACCATGTCCGAGCCGATCATCCGGTCGAGGATGGTCGGGCCCCGCACGATGCGGAGGACGGCGAGCACGAGGGTGGCCCCGAGCAGCGCGAGCACCAGGGCGATCGCGATCCCCATGACGACGACTGCGGCGCTCATCGCGTGACCTCCGGCAGGGGTTCGGACAGTTCGGAGAGGTCCTGCTTCGACCCGAGCGCCCGGATGACGAGCGTCTCGATGCCGAGGGCCTCACGGCGGGCCGCGTCGACCTGTTCGACCCGCTCGGTGTCGAGGACGTGCAGGAGCAGCCGGCGGCGTCGCAGGTCGACGTCGGCGACGTAGGACCCCGGCACGAGGGAGATCGCGAGCGTCGCCAGGGTGAACGTCATCTCGGAGGTGGTGTGGAGCTGGACGAGCGTGATCGAACTCCGCCGGACCCCGCGTGGGCGGAGGGCGACCCAGGCGACCCGGAACGAGGCGAGCACGACCAGCCCGGACCACACCACCAGGAACCACGCGGCGTGCGGGATCGAGAACCGGGCGGACAGCGGCACCGGCGGCAGCGGGAGCAACTGCGTCACGAGCAGCGCGACGACGATCCCGCAGAGCAGGGTCAGCGGCGTCCACGAACCCCAGAGCAGCGCCCAGAGCACGGTCAGCCCGGCGACGAGCGGGACGTCGTAGCGCCACGCGACGGCGATGCGCCGCGCGTTCGTGATCCGCCGGGTGCTGTCCGCGGTCATCGCGTCCCCCCGAGCACGGCCTGCACGTAGCGGTCCGGGGACTCGAGCGACTCCGCCGCGCGGGTCGCGTAGCCGTACAGCGGGCCGGCCACGACGGTCAGGGCGACCGACCCGAGGACGGCCACGGTCGTCACGCCGACGAGCATGCGCGGCAGCTTCACGCGCGTTGGTGCCTCACCGACGCCGTCCTGCGTGGCCGTCGGTGCGGTCTCCGGACTGGAGGCGCGACTCGCGTGCGGTGCGTCGGTGACCGTCACCGAGCCTCCTGGGTGGAACGCCTTGCCCGTGTCCTCGGACACGGTCAGCGGCGCCGGTTCCGGCGACCGCAGGTGGGCGTGCGGCTCTGCGGTGCTCGCGTGCGGGGCGGCTGCCTCGGCCGCGGGCTTCGGACGCCAGAACGCGGCGTCCCAGACGCGCATGAGCGCGTACAGGGTCAGGAGGCTCGTCACGACACCGGCGGCGATCGTCGCGTAGGCGAGGGGCGAGCCGTCGATCGCCGCGGCACGGAAGAGGCCGAGCTTGCCGATGAAGCCGGAGAACGGCGGGATGCCACCGAGGTTGAACGCCGGCACGAGGTAGAGCGCGGCGAGCAGCGGGGCGGCCTTGAGCAGCCCACCGAGCGATCGGGTCGAGGTCGTCCCGCCGACGCGTTCCATCAGCCCGGAGACCAGGAAGAGCGTCGTCTGCACGACGATGTGGTGGACCGTGTAGAACACCGCGGCGGCCGTCCCGGCGACCGAACCGAGGCCGACACCCATGACCATGAACCCGATGTGGCTGATGAGCGTGAAGGACAGCAGTCGTTTCACGTCGGTCTGCGACACCGCACCGAGCACGCCCACCACCATCGTCAGGATCGCCACGATGAGGAGCACGGTGTTGAGCTGCGGTCTCGGGAAGATGATCGTCTCGAGCCGGATGATCGCGTAGATGCCGACCTTCGTCAGCAGGCCCGCGAACACCGCCGTCACCGGGGCCGGCGCGGTCGGGTAGGAGTCCGGCAGCCAGAACGCCAGCGGGAACACGGCGGCCTTGATGCCGAACCCGATGAGCAGCATCGTGTGGAGGAGCAGCTGCACGTGCTCGGGCAGGGCAGCCATCCGCTCGCTGATCTGGGCGATGTTGACCGTGCCGGTGGCGCCGTACACGAGGCCGATCGCCGCGAGGAAGATCGCCGACGCGATGAGGCTCGTCACGATGTACGTGGTGCCCGCCCGCACGCGCTGCTCGCTGCCGCCGAGGGTGATGAGCACGTAGCTCGCCACCAGCAGCATCTCGAACGCGACGTACAGGTTGAAGAGGTCCCCGGCGATGAAGGAGTCGAGCACGCCGGCGGCGAGCACGAGGTACGTCGGGTAGAAGATCGTGACCGGCGCCTCGCCGTCGTCGGCCGCGAGACCCTGTCCGATCGAGAAGAGCAGGACGACGAGGAGCACGCTCGCGCTCACGGTGAGGAGCAGCGCGCTCAGCCGGTCGACCACGAGCGAGATGCCGTACGGCGCGTCCCACCCGCCGACCTGCACCACGATCGTGCCGTGCTGGTCGACGAGCACCATGAGGGTCGCGGCGACGGCCAGGGCGACGACGAGCACCACGACGGTGATCGCGCGCTGCAGCTTCTGGTGGTTGAGGAGTCCGAGCGCGACCGCGGCGCCGAGCAGCGGGACGAGGACGAGGAGCGGGACGAGCCAGGTCATCGGGTCGCCTCCTGTTCTGCGTCGGTGGTGGTCTCGGGGTCTTCGTCGGCGGGTTCGTCGCGTTCCCGACCGATCGCGACGTCGGCCTCGTCGACCTCGACCTCGTCGGCGCGGGAGAGCTTCCACGAGCGGTGGATGAGGGCCAACAGGAACGCGCTCACGGCGAAGGTGATGACGATCGCGGTCAGGGCGAACGCCTGGGGGAGCGGGTCCGTGATGCCTTCGGAGCTCTTGCCGATCGGCGGGTTGCCGGCAGCACCGGACATCACGAGGAGCAGCAGGTTGAGGGCGTTGCCGAGCAGGAGGAAGCCGAGCAGCATCCGGGTCAGCGAGCGTTCGAGGAGCAGGTAGACCCCGCAGGAGAACAGCACCGCCATCGCGATGACGAGCACGAGGGTGACGGTCACGTGGCGCTCCCTTCCGGGGTGGGGGCTTCGGTCATGTCCTGCACGGGCGTCGAGGCGTCCTCGAGCCGCTGCCGGTCGACCTCGGCGCCGAGGCTGCGGAGGACGTCGAGCACGAGGCCGACGACCACGAGGTACACGCCGATGTCGAAGAACGTGGCGGTGACGAACTCGACGTGGCCGAGCACCGGGACGGTGGCCTCGAAGAACTCGGAGTACAGGGCTTCCCTGCCGAAGAACATCGGCACGAGGGCGGTGATCGCGGCCGTGGCGACGCCGAGCCCGAGCAGGCGTCCGGCCCGGACCGGGGCTGCGGCGCCGAGCTCGGCCGGGCCACCCGCGAGGTACCGGGCCGCGAGGGCGATGCCCGCGACGAGACCACCGGCGAACCCGCCGCCCGCCGCGTTGTGCCCGGCGAAGAGCAGGTAGACCGACAGGACGATCAGGCCGTGGAACAGCAGGCGGACGACGACGTCGAGCAGCGCCGAACGGCCGGTCGGGATCGCGGCGCTCGTCGGCAGCCAGGCGCGGGGCTCGCCGTCCGTGCGCTCGTCGCGGTCGGCGGTCAGCCGAGCCGGCAGGTCGCGGAGGCGGGGGAGCGTGTCCTCGCGGGAGTTCACGAAGATCAGGCTCGCGACGCCCGTCGCGGCGGCGACCACGACGGTCAGCTCGCCGAGGGTGTCCCAGCCTCGGAGGTCGACGAGGGCCACGTTCACGACGTTCAGGCCGTGCCCGAACGAGCTCGTCAACGCCGGCAGGTCAGGCCAGAGCGGCTCGGCCGTCCGTGCCGATGCGGCGACGACGACCACGATCGCGAGGGTCAGCCCGGCGAGGCCCGCGAAGAGCGCCCGCACGACCCGGAAGCGGGACGGGTTCGCGGTGGCGATCCGCGGGGGGAGCCGGCGCAGCACGAGCACGAACGCGATGAGCGTCACCGTCTCGACCACGAGCTGGGTCAGGGCGAGGTCGACCGCTCCGTGCAGCACGAACAGGACGGACATGCCGTACCCGGTCACGCCGACCAGCACCGCCGCGGCGAACCGGGTCTTGGCGGTGAGGACGGCGATCGCGGCGATCGACATGACGAGGACGACGGGGATCTGTCCCCACGAGTCGGCGAACCGGACGTGGAACGCCCACGGTCCGCCGATGACCAGGTTGACGAGCGCCCCGGCGACGAACACCGACAGGATGACGGTCAGGTAGTAGGGGAGCGAACCGCGCTGGACCCCGGCGGTGAGGCCCGTGGCCACCCGGTCGAGCCCGCGCATGAGGTGTCGGTAGATGCTCGACGCGCTGGGGGAACCCGCGAGGCGGTGCTGGAGTGCCTCGACCGGGCGGCGCAGGGCGAACAGCGCGAGACCGCCGACGAGCGTCACCGCGGAGAGGCCGAGCGCCGGCTCGAGACCGTGCCAGAGCGCGAGGTGCGGGACCTCGCCGGGGAGGGCGGCGGCGTGCGCGGCCGGCTCGATGCCGTGCGCCACGAGGGGCGTCGCGAGCCCGAGTGCGAGACCCGTGAGCGCGAGGACCGACGGGACGACGCCGAGGCCGTGCAGGCCGTGCGGTTCGGTGTCGGGCACGCCGGGCTTCCGGGCGAAGGCGCCCCACAGGAACCGCAGCGAGTAGGCCACGGTGAGCACCGAGCCGATCGTCACGCCGACGAGCGCGAACCACGCCCACCCGGCGTCCGGGCCGTGCAGCGAGTCGATGAAGCCGGTGAGCACGGCCTCCTTCGCGACGAAGCCGATCGTCGGCGGGATGCCCGCCATCGACAGCAGTGCGAGGACGGCCACGACCGTCAGCCAGGGCATCCGGCGTCCGAGACCGCTCAGGCGCGCGAGGTCGCGGGTGCCCGTGACGTGGTCGATCGCCCCGACGACGAGGAACAGGGTCGACTTGAACGCCGCGTGGGCCACCAGCAGCGCCACCCCGCCGAGGGCGACCTCGGGCGCACCCCACCCGGCCGCGAGCACGAGGAACCCGAGCTGGGCGACCGTGCCGTAGGCGAGCAGGAGCTTGATGTCGGTCTGCCGGAGCGCACGGTACCCACCGATGAGCATGCCGAGCACCCCGAGCACGGTGATGGTCTCGCGCCACCCGCCGAGGAGCGCGAACGCGGGCGCGAGCCGGGCGACGAGGTAGATGCCGGCCTTGACCATCGCCGCGGCGTGCAGGTACGCGCTGACCGGGGTCGGGGCGGCCATCGCGGCGGGGAGCCAGAAGTGGAACGGCACGATGGCGGACTTCGTCAGCGCGCCGAGCAGGACGAGCACGACCGACACGGAAACGACGGTCCCCGAGGGCGGATCGGCGACGATCCCGGAGAGCGACGTCGTCCCGGCGGTCACCGACAGCACCACGAGACCGGCGAGCATCGCCAGACCACCGGCGGTGGTGACCACGAGCGCCTGCATCGCCGCCGCGCGACTGGCACGCTTCACCGAGTCGTGGCCGATCAGCAGGTAGGAGAAGACCGTCGTCGCTTCCCAGAGGACGAACAGCACGATGACGTCGTCGGCGACCACGAGCCCGTACATCGACCCGGCGAAGGCGGTGAGGACCCCGGCGAACCGACCGAGTCCGGGTTCGTCCGGCCCGAAGTACGTGGCGCAGTACACGAGCACGAGGGCACCGACCACGCTCACCACGAGGGCGAGGACCCACGAGAGGGCGTCCATCCGCAGGGCGATCGCGAGGTCGAGCTGCGGCACCCACTGGAACCGCTCCGTGACCGCGCCGTGCAACGCCGGACCGGTCTGCGCGACGGTCAGGACCGCGGCTGCTGCCGGTGCGAGGGCCGCCACGTAGAACACGCGGCGGCCGAGGACGGGGGTCAGGGCGGGGACGATCAGGGCGACGATCGCGAACGCGACGAGGACGATGACCATCGGGCACCTCCTCGGGGTCGGGCTGCAGTCCGGCTCACTGGGCCCTCACAGCCTACGGAGAGGGGGATGTGGAGTTCCTGAGTGGGCGGACAGGGAGGCCGATCGAGGATCAGGCTTCCAGCACCACTCTGCCCGTCGAAGCACCGACCTGTCCGGCCCAGGCCGCCTCGACCTCCGCCATGCGCACCGCCGTCGCGTCCACCCGGATCGTGCCGTCGGCGATCGCCGCCACGATCCCCGGGAGCTCCGCGACGAACGCCGCCCGCCCGACGGAACCCTGGCCGCTCCCGACGATGGTCAGGCCGGACGCACGGAGCGCTGCTGAGGGGATCCGCGCCTCCTGGCCCGCCGTCGAGCCGATCGCCACCCAGTCGAGCCGGCGTCCGCGCTCCTGCCGGGCCGTGACGAGTGCGCGCATGACGTCCGCGGCGGGCTGGCCCCACACGTAGTCGATCACGACGTCGACGTCCGCGGCTGCCGCACCGACCGCGTCGACGTCGTCGAGCGGGACCACGACGTCCGCGCCGAGTGCCGGCAGCGCTCCGAGTCGGGTCGCGTCCCGTCCGCTCGCGACGACGTGCTCGGCGCCGAGGTGCTTCGCGACCTGCACCGCCGCTGAGCCGGAGGCGCCCGTCGCGCCGAGCACGAGGACACGGCTGCCGGGCGCGAAGTCGATGCGGCGTCGGAGCGCGACCCACGAGGACATCACGGGGTTCGCGCCGGCGGCGACGGCGACCGGGACGGCGCCCACGGGCAGGACGACGCTCGCCCGCGGATCCACGGCGACCCGCTCGGCCATCGTGCCGCGGGTGTCGCTCGCGACGGCGAAGTAGCGGAGCGTCCCGTCGGGGAACCGCCCGACCGCGTCGACGCCCGGCACGAGGGGGAGCGCCCCCTCGCTCGTGTAGTGCGACCCGTCGGCCTGGGACCGCACCCGTGGGTGCAGTCCGGCGGCGACGACGTCGACGGCCACCTCGTCGGCGGTGGGGACGGGGTCGGTGAACTCCTGCCAGACCGGGGACCGGCCGAACTCGGTGACGACGGCTGCGTGCATGACTGCCTCCTGAAAGGTTCGTGTTGCGAACAAAGTAGTTCGTAACACGAAGTGAGTCAAGTAGGCTGAGGGTATGCAGGAGATGACGGAAGACGAGCGGCTCGTCGACGCCCTCGGCGAGAGTGCGTTCCGGACGATGGGCGCCCTGACCGGCATCGCGGCGGATGCCGGGCTGTCGCTGACGCAGCTGCGTGTCCTCGCGATCCTGCGTGACCGGCGGATGCGGATCGGCGACCTGGCGCAGTACCTCGGCCTCGAGAAGTCGACGATGACCGGGCTCGTGGCGCGCGCGTCGGCCAAGGGGCTGCTCGGGCGGGTGCCGAACGCCGAGGACGCCCGGGCGGTGGACGTCGTCATCACCGATGCCGGGCTCGACGTCGCCCGATCGCTCGAGGCGGCGATCCGGGAGTCGCTGCTGCCCCTGACCACCCGGTTGTCCGTGGGGGAGCGGGGGGAGTTACGGGTGTTGCTGGAGCGGATGCTGCGCTGACCACCCCGGGTGACGATCGACTCAGCGCCCGTGCGCCCGCGCCGGGATCTGGGTCGCCAACTTGCCGCCGGACACGTCCAGCAGCGTCCCCGTGACGTACCCGGCAGCATCGCTCGCCACGAACACGAGCAGGTCGGCCACGTCGTCGGCCGTCTCCCACCGACGGAGCGACAGGGTGTCGAGCAGACGGTCCTGTGCCTCGGCCGGCATCGTCGCGAAGCCGTTCATCGCCGTCGGCACCATCCCCGGGGCGTACGCGTTGACGGTGATGTCCCACGGGCCGAGCTCCGACGCGAGCACGCGGGTGAACGCCACGACGGCCGACTTCGACGCCGCGTAGGCAGCGCTCCCGACACTCGGCACGATCGCCGCGAACGACGCCGCGTTGATGATCCGTCCGCGCCCGGCGGCCTGCATCACGGGTGCCACGGCCTGGCTCATCAGGAAGGTCCCGCCGAGGTTCACGTCCATGCATCGGCGCCAGTCGTCCCACTGCAGGTCGGCGACCACTCCCTCGACGTTGATGCCGGCGTTGTTCACGAGCACGTCGATCGTGCCGTGCCGGGCGACGACCTCGTCCACGGCGGCGCGGACGGACTCGGGGTCGGCGACGTTGCAGCGCACCCGGTCGACCGGCAGCGCGGCGCCGGCGGCGGCCTCGTCCCCGGCGGCGGCCCTGTCCCCGGCGGCGGGCGCGTCCGCGGCAGCGGGTTCGTCGAACGCCAGGTCGAACGCGACGACCCGGCACCCCTCCGCGTGGAACCGTGCGGCGATCGTGGCACCGATGCCGCGCGCGGCTCCGGTCACGACGACCACGCGGTCGGTCAGGTCGAGGTGCATCGTCGCTCCCGTCGTCGGTGCGGCCGTGGTCCGGTCGCAGCAATAGGCATACTATTCCCCCATGAACGACGCACGCGTGCTCTGGATCACCGGCGGCGGCAGTGGCATGGGAGCGGCGAGCGCCCGTGCGGCCGCCCGCGACGGCTGGACGGTGGTGCTCAGCGGACGCCGGGCGGACCGACTCGCCGAGGTCGCGACCGCGATCCGCGACGACGGCGGGACGGCGGACGTGCTGCCCCTCGACGCGAACGACCCGGAGGCCGTCACCGCGACCCGCGACAGCCTGCTCGCGCAGTACGGGCGGCTCGACGGACTCGTCCTCGCCGCCGGGCTCAACAGGCCGGCGCGTCGGTGGGACGACCAGTCGCTGCCGGACTTCCGCGCCATCGTCGACACCAACCTCACCGCCGTCGTCACGGTCGTCGACGCGGCGCTGCCCGCGCTGCGCGAGTCCGGCGGGATCGTCGTGGTCGTGTCCTCGTACGCGGGCTGGTCGTTCCAACCCGGGGCCGGGGTTGCCTACTCGGCGTCGAAGACCGCGCTCGGCTCCGTCGTCCGGACGCTCAACCAGCAGGAGGCCGGGCACGGCGTCCGAGCGACCCACCTGTGTCCGGGTGACGTCGCCACCGACTTCCTCGACCAGCGCCCCTCGGTGCCGGACGCGGCCGCACGCGCGGTCATGCTCCAGCCGGAGGACATCGCCCGCTCGGTCTCGTTCGTGCTCGAGGCCCCGTCGCACATGCGCGTCGACGAGCTCGTGGTCAGCCCGGTCTCCCAGCGGTGATCTTCGACCGGGTGCTCGACGGGCTCGGCGCCGCGATCGTCGACGGATCGCTGCCGACGGGGCACCGCGACAGCGTCGACGGGTTCGTCACCCGCACGGGCTCGAGCCGCAGCATCGTCCGCGAGGCCGTCCGCGTCCTCGTCGGCCTCGGCCTCCTCAGCGCCGGTCGTCGCGTCGGGCTGCGGGTCCTGCCCGCGTCGGAGTGGGACGTCCTCGATCCGCGCGTGATCGGGTGGCGGCTCGCCGGTCCGGAGCGTGGGGTCGTCCTCGGGGAGTTGCGCGCGCTGCGCCGCGCGGTCGAGCCGGTGGCCGCTGCGGCAGCCGCCGGGCGCGCGTCAGACGCGTCGCGCCGTGCCGACCTGGAGGCGCTGCTCGCCGCCGCCGACCGCCTCGCCGCCGCCACGGGTCCGGACGACGCGGCCACGTTCCTCCAGGCAGACCGCGAGGTCCACCGACTGGTGCTGGAGCTGTCCGGGAACGCGATGTACGGGCGGCTGCACCGCGTGGTCGCGCGCGCACTCGACGACCGAGCCGGGATCCGGCCGGGTCTCCACGACGTCGGACTGCACGTCCGACTCGCCCGCGCGGTGGCCGACGGAGACGCGGAAGGAGCCGCCGGCGCGATGACCGA
The DNA here is from genome assembly GCF_037144815.1 of Curtobacterium sp. USHLN213. NCBI lineage: Bacteria > Bacillati > Actinomycetota > Actinomycetes > Micrococcales > Microbacteriaceae > Curtobacterium > Curtobacterium sp. USHLN213. Next base: position 319,132 of record NZ_JBBCYQ010000002.1, read on the forward strand.
GATCATCGACCGCACGGGCGAATAGGGTCGAGGTGTTCGAAGGAGAGCACATGTCGTTCACCGATCTCGTCCCCGACCCCGGCGCCGTCGAGCGCATCGCGACGGGCAGCACCTGGGCCGAGGGGCCGTGCTGGATCCCCGCGAGCCGGACCCTGCGGTGGTCGGACATCCCGGGCGACCGCATCCTGCAGTGGCACGCCGACTCCGGCGAGACGTCGGTGTACGCGGAGGGGGTCGAGTTCACGAACGGCCGCACCCTCGACCGTGACGGCAGCGTCGTGCAGTGCTCGCACGGGTACCGACGGGTCGAGCGCGACCGGGACGGGGTCGTCACACCGATCGTGGACGCGTGGGACGGCGTCCGGTTGAACTCCCCGAACGACGTCGTCGTCGCGCGCGACGGCAGCGTGTGGTTCACCGACCCGGCGTACGGCATCACCCAGCCGCGCGAGGGGCACCCGGGCGAGCGGGAGTACGGCGACCACTGGGTGTTCCGCTGCGGCCCGGACGGTGCGGACCTGCGGCCGGTCGCCACCGACCTCGACGAACCGAACGGGTTGGCGTTCGACCCGACCGAGCAGGTGCTCTACGTCGCGAGCTCGTCCGGCGACGACCCGGTCATCCGGGCGTACGACCGGCGGGGCGACCGGGGTGACCTGCTCAAGAACGGTCGGGTGTTCGCGCGGTTGGAGCCCGGCGAGGGCGCCCCGGACGGCATCCGCGTCGACGTCCACGGCAACGTGTGGTCCTCGTCGCACCGGGGCGTGGTCGTGTTCGACCCGGACGGCACCCGGCTCGGCGACATCGCCGTCCCCGAGGTCACCGCGAACCTGTGCTTCGGCGGTGACGACGGCACGACGCTGTTCCTCGCCGCGACGACGTCCGTGTACCGGATCGCGACCACGACCCGGGACGCCGCCGCCGAGTAACCCGCTCTTCCGTCACCTGGAACTGCAATGTAGAATATCATTGCAGTCATCAGGTGAACGAGGGAGCGGGTATGTCCAAGCGTGTGGCGATCATCGGGACGCGCGGGTACCCGTCCTACTACGGCGGGTTCGAGACGGCCGTGCGGCACATCGCACCGCACCTGGCCGACGCCGGCTGGGACGTCACGGTCTACGGCCGTCCCGGACAGGAACGGGTGGACGACCCGTCGCTCGACCACCGGGTGACCCGGCGCACGACCCGTGGCCTCGAGTCGCGGTCGCTCTCGACCCTCACGTACGGCCTGACCGCCGTCCTCGACACGATCCGACGACGGCCGGACGTCGCGCTCGTGATGAACTGCGCGAACGGGTACTGGCTCCCGCTCCTGCGGCTCGCCGGCATCCCCACCGTGGTCAACGTCGACGGGATCGAGTGGGAGCGCGCGAAGTGGGGGCGGCTCGCCAAGGCGGTGTTCAAGACCGGCGCCCGGGCCACCGCACGGTTCGCCGACCGGCTCGTCTTCGACGCCGACGCGATCGGCGACTACTGGCGTCGCGAGTTCGGCCGCTCCGGCGTGATGATCCCCTACGGCGGCACGGAGTCAGATGTGCTGCCGCTGCACCCCGACGACGCGCACCTCGCCGGGCGACCGTTCGCCCTCGTGGTGGCGCGGTTCGTGCCGGAGAACACGGTGGCCGAGTTCCTCGTCGCCGCGGAGCGCATCGCCGAGCGCCACCCGGTCGTCATCGTCGGGTCGACGGGCTACGGCGGGGAGCTCGACACCGCCGCGCAGGACCTCGCCGACCGGAACACGGGCGTGTCCTGGCTCGGCCACGTGTCCGACGACGACCGGCTCTTCGCACTGTGGCAGCACGCCGGCGCCTACTTCCACGGGCACAGCGTCGGCGGCACGAACCCGGCCCTCGTGCAGGCGATGCACTGCGGGGCGCCCACCGTGGCCCGCGACACCGTCTACAACCGCGAGGTCCTCGCCGGCACCGGCGTCCGGTTCGTCCAGCCCGACCCCGGCGCGATCGCCGATGCCGTCCTCGACCTGCTCGCCGACCCCGTCGAGCAGGAGCTGCTCCGGGGCAGCGTGCGTGACCGGGCCCGCTCGGCGTACACGTGGTCGGGCGTCTGCGGCGCGTACGAGCACGCCCTCGCCGAGCAGGCCGGCGTCGCGACCCGCCAGGCGGTGGCGGCGTGAGCGCATCGGTGGGGAGCATGCGGATCGTCCCCGAGTTGCGGGCCGCCCACATCGAGCGCCACCTGCGCGGCACACCCGCAGAGCTCCTCTACCTCGACGTGAACTACGACCTCGCCGGGACGGACCTCGCTCCGGGCATCCAGCGAGTGACCTCGACGGGAGCGCTCCGTCGGTTCCTGACCACCACGGCCACCACGCTCGAGGTCCCGGAACCGCTGTGGATGCGGTTCTGGCCGAAGCACGTGCTGCTCGCGGCCGGGTTCCGCGCTGCGGGGGTGATCCGGCGTCGTCGGCACCGGGTGGTCACCTACGCGATGGAGAACAACGACCTCGCGACCCTCGTGGGCGGGCGTCGCCGGGTGCCGGGCGTCGTCGTCCGGCTCGTGGGTCTGCTCGTCGGCGCCGTTGCTCGATTGACCATCGACCGCATCGCGTTCGCGAGCGACGACGCACGTGCCACCTACGCGTCCCTCCCGTTCACCGCGGCGATCGAACAGTCGTCGACACTCGAACTGCCCCGCCCCGACGATGCCCCGGTCGATCCGACCCCGCTGACATGCGTGTTCGTCGGGGCGATGGAGCAGCGCAAGGGCGTGCAGGAGCTGATGGATGCCTGGCCCGCCGTCGAACGCACCGTTCCCGGCGCGACGATCGTGCTGATCGGGCCAGGGCCGCTCGAGCCACTGGCAGCCGAGTGGGCCGCCTCGTCCCCGTCGACGCGGCGAGTGACGGGACGACTCCCACACGCCGCCGCTGCCGCCGTGGTCCGCTCGTCTGCGGTCCTCGTCGCTCCCTCGGTCGCCGACGGACGCTGGCGGGAGCAGATCGGTCTGCCGATCAAGGAAGCCCTCGCCGCTGGCCTGACGATCGTGACCACCGACCAGACCGGGCTCGCCGGCTGGCTGCGCGACCACGGTCACGGCGTCGTCCCGCCGACGGCCCCGGCGTTCACTCGGCGACTCGCGCGAGCGATCACGAGCGCCCTGCGAGCCCCGCTGGACCGAGAGCAGGTGCGAGCTGCGCTGCCCGAGCGGGACGGCCGACTCGCTGCCGACGCCTGGTTGCACGGTCAGCAGGCACGACTCGTCGCCGACGTGCCGACCCGCCCGATCGGAGTCGTCGCATGAGTGCACGCGACGTCATCGTGGTGAACACCCTCGGTGGTGCGCTGCACCACTACGCCCACGGACTGGCTGCGACACTCAGCGCCTCCGGAGCACGGGTGTCGGTCACCGACGTGCACGAGCCGAGCGTCGCAGGAGGCTCGGGTGCCGGCTGGGTGCGGCGGTACCTCCTCGCATTGTGGGCCGCTCGCCGGGATGGCCGTCGTGGTGGGACCCGGGTCATCGTGACGTGGCCGGTCCTCGGCCACCTGGATCGCGTGATCATGCGCGTCGTCCTCGGCCGACGGGCCGAGGCGGCCCTCGTCGTGCACGATCCCCACCCGCTCGTGCGAGCCCGCGGGTACGGCGTCGTCGCGCGTCGGTTCGGTGCGCTCGCGCGTGGTGTCCGCCTGATCGTGCACAGCGGGACCGCCGCGACCGCCCTGCGAGACGACTGTCCGGGCACCGAGCCCGAGCTGCTGCCGCACCCCGTCGTCCCACGCGCGGTCCCCGACACGGTGTCGATGTCGAGCGACCGTCCGGTGGTCCGGGTCCTCGGGCAGTTCAAGCCCGACCGCGACCTCGCGCTGCTCGCCGGGATCGGTCAGGAGATCGGACACTCGCACCGCCTCGAGATCGTCGGGCGACGGTGGCCCGAGGTCGACGGGTGGTCCGTGACGGACGCCTTCGTCGACGAGGACCGGCTCGACGAGCTCCTGGCCACTGCGGACGCCGTCGTCGTGCCCTACAAGCGGTTCTTCCAGTCCGGCATCGCGATCCGCTCGCTCGAGGTCGGGACGCCCGCGGTCGGTCCCGCTGGTTCGAGCATCGCCGACCTCTACCCGGACGACCGCTACCTCGGCGACGATTCGGTGTCGTCCTGGTGCGACGCGATCTCGTCGGCCTCCGCCGCGGAGCGCGACGAAACGCGTGCCGTGGCCTCGCGAGCCGACCGCGTCTGCCGTGCGGCCTGGGCGGAGTGGCTGATGCGCTGATCGCGACAGGCGGCCGCTGCCGTATCCTGACTCGGCCATGCAGTGCGACTACTTCGACCGCGGGGTGTGCCGCTCGTGCACGCTCATGGGGCAGCCGTACGCCGAGCAGGTCCTCGACAAGGAACTCCGCACGCGCGAACTCCTGCACGACGCGGTCGAGGCCGCCGGGGGTCTGGGTTCGGTCGAGTGGCTGCCCGCGATCACCAGCCCCGAGTCCGCGTACCGCAACAAGGCGAAGATGGTGGTCGGCGGGACCGTCCAGCACCCGACGGTCGGCATCCTCGACCACCGGCAGCGCGGGGTGGACCTGCGGCACTGCGGCATCTGCACGCCCGGGATCCAGCACGCGCTCCCGATCCTCGCCGGGTTCATCGCGGACGCCGGGCTCATCCCGTACGACGTCGCCAGCCGTCGGGGCGAGCTGAAGTTCGTGCTCGTGACGGAGTCGCCGGACGGGGAACTCATGGTGCGGTTCGTCCTGCGCTCCGAGGGACAGCTGGCGCGCCTCCGGCAGCACCTCGACGCGCTCCTCCGGGTGCTGCCGAACGCCGTCGTCGTCACCGTGAACCTGCTCCCGGAGCACAAGGCCGTCACCGAGGGGGAGCGGGAGATCGTGCTCACCGAGCGGGAGACGCTCTCGATGCGACTCGGTGACGTCACGATGCACCTCCGCCCGCAGAGCTTCTTCCAGACGAACACGCACGTGGCCACCGAGCTGTACGCCCAGGCCTCGGCGTGGATCGACGAGGTGGCGCCGGCGTCGATGTGGGACCTCTACTGCGGCGTCGGCGGCTTCGCCCTGCACGCCGCCCGCCCCGGTCGCGCGGTGACGGGCATCGAGACCAGCCGCGAGGCCGTCCGGTCGGCGGCGCAGTCGGCGCGCGAGGCCGGCCTCGAGGGCGTCCGCTTCGCCGCGGACGACGCGACCGAGCACGCGCTCCGTGCCCGTCCCGACGCCGTCCCCGAGCTCGTCGTCGTCAACCCGCCGCGGCGCGGGATCGGCGAGACGCTGTCGACCTGGCTCGAGGAGTCGGACGTCCGGCACGTCGTCTACTCGAGCTGCAACCCGGTGACCCTGGCGAAGGACCTCGCGCGGATGCCGTCGCTGCGCCTGCGGCGCGCGCGGGTGCTCGACATGTTCCCGCAGACGGGCCACCTGGAAGCGGTGACGCTGCTGTCCCGAGGGTGACCGACCGGCGGACGGGAGGCGCGGGTCGGCGCCGCCACGTGCCTCCTGGCCGTCATTGCCAGGGAATTGCCAAGGTGGCGTACCCGGGTCCGCCGCGATGACCATGCCCATGGGGATCCACGCGTACAGGTTCTGTATCGCGAGACATAGCACCAACGGGTAGAACCGTTTGTCTCGGTTTGATAACGGTGAAGAGTTTCCTATGGTGGCCGACCGAGGCGCCACCGGCACGAGACCACTGCCCCCGGTGGCGCACCCCACGACACGACCGCGATCGGTCGGGACGGGCAGTGGCGATCGGCTCTCGATCCGTGGTCCCGGTGGAGCAATCAACCATGAAGAAGCTTTCTCGTACCCGCACCATCGTCGGTGGCCTCGCCTTCGCAGGCATCGCCGCGACGGGTGTCGGCCTCGCGGCGGCGCCCGCGAACGCAGCATCCGGCTCGACCTGGGACGCCCTCGCGCAGTGCGAGTCCGGCGGCAACTGGGCGATCAACACCGGCAACGGCTACTACGGCGGCCTCCAGTTCAACCTCGGCACCTGGCAGGCGAACGGCGGCACGGGCAACCCGGCCTCCGCGAGCCGTGCGACCCAGATCGCCGTCGCCGAGCGCGTCCTCGCCTCGCAGGGCTGGGGCGCATGGCCGGCCTGCTCCGCCCAGCTCGGGCTGAGCGGCACGACCGGCGCCGCCCCGCAGGCCGCCGCTCCGGCTCCCGCCGCCCCGACCCAGCAGGCTGCCCCGCAGCAGCAGGCGCCGGTGCAGCAGGCCGCCCCGCAGCAGGCCGCGCCGTCGACCCCGGCTCCCGCGACCGAGGCGGCTCCGGCTGCCCCGAGCAAGCCCGCGGCCGTCAAGACGAGCGGCAAGACCTACACGGTCGTGTCGGGCGAGACCCTCGACAGCATCGCGACGAAGCTGCGCATCGACGGCGGCTGGAACAAGCTCTGGGCCGCGAACACGTCGACCATCGACGACGCGAACCTGATCTACGCCGGCCAGGAGCTCCAGCTCCCCGCCTGATCGTTCCTCCGATCGACAGGACGCCCGGTGACCGTGTGGTCACCGGGCGTCCTGCTGTGTCGGGCTACTGCGGGTTGTCGGCCAGCCACCCGGCGACGTCGTTCGACCGGAGCGCCTGGGACAGTGACTGCACGGCGATGGTGTTCACCGCGACGTAGGACTGTCCGTCCGCCGAGCTCCCGCCGCCCGCGGTCGGCATCGTGAACGTCCGCAGGTCCGACGGCCGGACGTCGCGCAGGGACCAGCCGAGGTCGACCATCGTGCGGACGGTCAGACCGGCGTCCACCGACAGGTACTCGCTCGTCGCCCGGACGAAGTCCTGCACGCGCCCGGGGTTCGTGAGGGTGTCGCGCGAGAGGAGTCCGTCGACGATCCCGCGCATGAACGCCTGCTGGTTCCGGACGCGGGTGTGGTCGGCGTCGGCGAAGGCGTACCGCTCGCGGACGAACGCCAGGGCGGCGTCGCCGTCGAGGTGGTTCGCGCCGGCGGTGAACTCGTGCCCGCGGGCCGAGAACGCCGTCCGCGACTGCACCGTCACCCCGCCGAGCGCGTCGGTCATGCCCGAGAAGCCGGCGAAGTCGATCTCGGCGACGTGGTCGATGCGCACGTCGAGCAGGCGTTCGACCGTCTGGACCGTCAGCGGGACCCCGCCCCAGGAGTACGCCGCGTTGATCTTCGCGGTGCCGTGGCCGGGGACCTCGACCCACGAGTCGCGCATGATCGACATGAGGTACACCGCCCGCTTGTCGGCCGGGACGTGGGCGAGCATCAGGCTGTCCGACCGACCGCCGGCAGCGCGGTCGCCGTCGGGGTCCGCACCCTGGCGGGAGTCCGATCCGATGAGCAGGATGTTCTGCGCGCCCTCGGTCGGAGCGGGGCGCGCGCCGGTCGGGAACGGGTCGGCGAGGACGTCGGCGTCGAAGCTGCGGACGAGGCCCGCGATGAATAGGCCGGCGACGACGGCGAGCACCGTGGCGACGGCGACGAGCGAGCCGGCGGTGCCGAGGACGGCGACGAGGAACGGGCGCTTCCGGCGGCGTCGGCGCCGCTTCCGGCCGTTGCTGCCCCGGCTCCCGCTCCGGCTCGAGCCGCTGCTGTGGGGCCTGCGGGCGCTCGATCCGCTCCGGGGTGCCCGCGGTGCGGGGGCGTCGGTGCCCGCGTCGGCGCCAGCGTCGGCGGCGGCGATCGATGCTGCCTGCGCTGCCGCCTCTGCCAGTTCGGCCGCATCGGCTGCTTCGGCTCGTTCGGCGGCCTGACGGGCTGCTCGGCGCTCGGACATCGGGTCTCCTGCGGGTCGGGTCGGTCGTGCTACCGACTCCGCGAGTCTACCGTATGTGGTATATCAACCGCTAGGTGTTCGGTTCGGTCGGTGCTTCTCGAGCAGCAGGGTCAGGGCGCCCCGTAGTGCGGCATCGTCCGGCAGGACGTCACGCTCGATGTGCCGGGCGGTCTCCCACGCCTCTCGCCCGTGCTCCGTCACGGTGACGATCCGACGTCGCCGGTCGTCCGGGTGCGGTGAGCGTTCGACGAGCCCGTCGCGCTCCATGCGCTCGAGCGTGCGGGACATCGTCTGCGGCTGCACGCGTGCCGTCCGGGCCAGGGTGTCCGCGCCCGTCGGGCCGGTCCGCACGAGGATGTCGATCGCGATGAGCGCCGCGTGCGGGAGGCCGATCGCACGCAGACGCTCGTCCCAGTCCCGTTCGATCGCCCGGGCAGCGGCGGAGAGGAGACGCCCCAGCGGCCATGCGTCGGGGGTGTCGTCCATGCCCCGAGTCTACGGATCCCGTTCCTTCGATCTCTCTAGTAATCAGCATGCTGACGATTGGAGTACGCTCACGGACGTGTCCCGCTTCCTCCGCATCGTCCTCCCCGCGCTCGTCATCGTGGTCTGGCTCGCGATCGCCTCCGTCGGCGGTCCCTTCTTCGGCAAGATCTCCGAGGTGTCCACGAACGACCAGACGTCGTTCCTGCCGGCATCGGCGGACGCCACCAAGGTGCAGGAACGCGCGTCCGAGTTCCGGCAGGCGTCGGGCGCCCCGGCGATCATCGTGCTCGAGCGCGACGGCGGCCTGACGGCTGCGGACCAGCGCGCCGCGACCACCCTGGCCCAGCGGCTCGGGGACCGCGACGACGTGCAGGGCGTCAGCCCGGTGATCCCGAGCGAGGACGGCGACGCGGTCGAGATCGTCGCCACGCTGACCCAGAGCGCGGACACCGGTGACGCCGTCGAGGCCGTCCGCGCCGACGTCGAGGACGCGCTGCCGTCGGGGGTGCAGGGCTACGTCACGGGTCCGGCGGGCTTCACCGCCGACCTCACCGAGGCCTTCGCGGGCATCGACGGGCTGCTGCTCGGTGTGGCGCTCGCCGCGGTCTTCGTGATCCTCATCATCGTCTACCGCTCACCGCTCCTGCCGATCCTCGTGCTCGGTACCGCGACGTTCGCCCTGTGCGCGTCGATCCTCGTCGTGTGGTGGCTCGCCAAGGCCGACATCGTGACCGTGAACGGCCAGGTGCAGGGGATCCTGTCCATCCTCGTCATCGGCGCCGCGACCGACTACGCGCTCCTCTACACCGCACGCTTCCGCGAGGCACTGCGCGACCACCGCACCGGGTGGGACGCGACGAAGGCCGCCCTGCGGGGGAGCCTCGAGCCGATCCTCGCGTCGGGCGGGACCGTGATCGTCGGCGTGCTCTGCCTGCTGCTCTCCGACCTCAACTCGAACAAGGCACTCGGTCCCGTCGCGGCCATCGGCATCGCGTTCAGCCTCCTCGCCGCGCTCACCCTGCTGCCCGCGCTCCTGCTGGCGTTCCGGCGCGCGGCGTTCTGGCCGCTCCGCCCGAAGTACGGCAGCGCGCACCCCGTCCTCACCGGGCCCGACGCCCGCGGGCTCTGGGCACGGGTGGGCCGCCTCGTGGCGCGCCGCTCCCGGATCGTCTGGATCGTGTGCACCGTCGGGCTCCTCGCGATGGGTACCGGCCTCGTCGGACTCAAGGCCGACGGCGTCCCGCAGAGCGACCTGGTCATCGGGAGCTCGCAGGCGCGCGACGGTCAGGACGTGCTCGCGGACCACTTCCCGGGCGGGTCCGGCAGCCCGGCACAGGTCATCGGCGCCGCGGCGGAGACCGACGAGCTCGCCGCTGCGATCACGGGCGTGGACGGCGTGGACAGCGTCGTGGCGGCCGCGAAGGACGCGCCGTCCGGCACCGTCCCCGTGACGACGAGCGGCAACCAGGGCGGCGCCGCCGGTGCGACCCCGACCGTCTCCCGTGGCGACGTCCTCCTCGAGGCCACCCTGTCCGACCCGGCCGACTCCGACGCCGCCGAGCAGACCGTTCGTGCCCTCCGCACGGCGGTCGAGCGGGTGGACCCCGGCGCGATCGTCGGTGGCGCGACCGCGACCGCCGTCGACACGAACGACACCGGCATCCGGGACCGCACGCTGATCATCCCCGTGGTGCTCGCGGTCATCCTGCTCATCCTGATGCTGCTGCTCCGGAGCATCGTGGCGCCGCTCGTGCTCATCGGCAGCGTCATCGTGTCCTTCGCCGCGGCGCTCGGCGTCGGTGCCCTCGTGTTCGACCACGTGTTCCACTTCCCCGGGGCCGACCCGAGCGTCCCGCTGTACTCGTTCGTGTTCCTCGTGGCGCTCGGCGTGGACTACAACATCTTCCTCATGACCCGGGTGCGCGAGGAGGCCCTGCAGCACGGTCCGCACGAGGGCGTCCTGCGCGGGCTCGGGGTGACGGGCGGCGTGATCACCTCGGCCGGGGTCGTCCTCGCGGCGACGTTCGCGGCGCTCGGCGTGATCCCGATCCTGTTCCTCGTGCAGATCGCGTTCGTGGTCGCCTTCGGTGTGCTGCTCGACACGATCGTGGTCCGCTCGCTGCTCGTCCCGGCGCTGGCGTACGACCTCGGGCGCCGGGCCTGGTGGCCGTCGCGCCTGTCGCGTCCGGCCCATCACATGTGACACGCTGGGCGCATGCCAGTTCCTTCGACGCAGCCCGCCGCCGAGCGGAAGCTCCTCCGTGACACCGTGCAGGACAAGATCCGGGACGCGATCATGGACGGCACCCTCGAGCCGGGCGAACGGCTCAACGACGACGACCTCATCGCCTGGCTCGGTGTCTCCCGCACCCCCATCCGTGAAGCCCTCGCCGAGCTCGCCCGTGCCGGACTCATCGAGATGGCGCCGAACCGGTACACCCGCGTCGCCGCCCCGACGAAGGACGAGCTCGTCGACGCCTACCGCACGCTCGGCGTGATCTACGGCGGTGTCGCCCGCCTCGCGACGCCGCGCTTCACGGACGCGCAGCGCAAGAAGGTCGTGAAGACCCTCGACGACGTCACGGCGCAGGTCGAGGCCCGGCACCAGGGCGAGGTCGCCCAGCACGGCGCGGACATCTACGCGATGTGGGCCGACCACTGCGGCAACCCGTCGCTCGAGCAGCTCTGCAAGGCGACGACGGACGGGCTCGCGTTCAAGCTGCGGGTGCCGGAGCTGGCCGAGCTGGTGCCGGCCGAGGTCGTGCTGCCGGAGCTCGAGAAGCTCAAGGCCGCCGTCGTCGCGAAGGACCCGATCGCCGCCGAGCTCGCCATGGAGGCGATCCACCTGCTGCCGTCGCGCGACTGACGCGACGAGCGCGACCGGCGCGACGAGCGCGTCCGGCGCGACCACCTGACGGCCAGGAGGCGCGGTGCGGGCCCGCACCGTCCCTCCCGTCCGTCAGTGCGCGACCGCGCTGATCATGCCGAGGCCGACGCTGATGCGGTCGGCCACCTCGATGAGGTCCTCGGCGAGCGACGCGGTGTCGCGGTCCCGCAGCTGCGTCACCCGCCCGGAGATCGACAGCGCCGCGACGATGCGCCCCGACGCGTTCCGGATCGGTGCCGCGATGCAGAACCGGCCGAGCGCGACCTCTTGGTTCTCGACGCACCAGCCGCGCTTCGCCGAGGCCTCGAGGTCCGCCGTGAGCGCGTCGTGCGACGTGATCGTGTGGTCGGTGTACCGCGCGAGTCCCGCGCCGAGCAGCGCCTCCCGCTCGGCCTGTGACAGGTCGAGCATGAGCGCCTTGCCGAGCGCCGAGGCGTGCAGCGGCTGCCGCATGCCGATCATGGTGTGCGACTTCGGAGCGAGTGAACCCTCGAAGTGGCAGAGGTAGATGCAGGCCGCGTCGTCCTGCACCCCGACGTTCGCGGTGAGGCCGATGCGGTGCGCGAGCTCCTGCGCGGCGGCCCGGCTCTCGCGGTGGACGGGGTTGTGGTTGAGCCCCTGGCTGGCGAGCTCGAGGACGGCCCGCCCGACGGAGTACCCCTGCGACTCGGGGTCGCGTCGCACGTACTCGAGCGACTCGAGCGTGGCGAGGAGCCGCCCGGTCGTCGACGTGCCGAGGCCGATCGCCCGTGCGATGTCGGAGGCGCGCATCGCCCCGTCGGCGGCACCGAGCGCGCCGAGGACCGCCGCGGCGCGCTCGATGCTCTGGTTCGGAGGGGTGGTGGCCATCCGCCCATTCTGTCCCGTGGAGTCGATCAGGACACCGTGACACCGCTGACGAACTGGTTCGTCCGCACCTGTGCCGTGGTGAGGGGTGCGCCGCCGAGCACGACGTCCTCGAGGGCGACGTCCGACACCCCGTGCGTCGCGTCCCACCCGGACAGCGTCACCGTGTCGGCCGTGACGTCGGTGAAGTCGCGGATCGTGATGCCCGTGATCCTGCCTCGCTCGTCGCGGTACCCGGTGTCGTTCGAGTACTGGCCCTTGAGCACCTGCAGCACGATGGCTTGTTTGCCGACGGGCTGCGACTCCACGTGGAAACCGTCCACGGTGACGTCGGAGACCGTCGCCCAGTCCTGGACGTCGAACTTCAGGGCGACCTCCTTCGCGCGGAGCACGTACGACTGCGTGATGGAGACGTCGGTGAAGACCTCGGTCTCCATGGACGAGCCGAACCGGACGGGGTTGCCGCCGGTGACGTTCCAGAACGTGGTGTCGGTCGCGTGCAGCCCACGGGTCTCCGGTTCGCCGTTCGTGGCCGCGTCGAGGGCGTGCCAGCCGAACCCGTCGTCACCGCTCATCACGAAGTTGTGCTCGACGGTCATGTCCTGCACGCCGTCGGTGTCGATGCCGTCGTTGTTGATGAGCGTGCCCATCAGGTTCAGCCAGGACACGCGGATGCCCGAGGAGCGGATGTACAGCGTCTGCCACCACTGGGCGTTGCGGACGCCGATGCCGGACACCGTGATGTCCGAGCTGTCGTGGAAGCGGATCGCCATCGTCTTGTCGGTCCGCGACGTGTCCGAGCCGGCGTCGAGGATCCCGCGCCCGAGCACGTGCACGCCGGTGACGCCGTCGCCGTCGATGCGCCCGTGCACGAGGGCACCCGGCGCGAGGTAGACCGTCTGGCCCGACACCGGGTGGATCACGCCGGCATCGTGCTCGCCGGGCCCGAAGTACAGCACGTCGGGGTCCGACGCGGACGGCACCGCGGTCTCCGACGGCGTGACGAAGAGGAACAGTGCGCGGACGCCCGGGGTCTCGATGACGAGCGGGTGCGCGTCGCGGATCGTGAAGGTCACGGTGTCGCCGGCCCGGGTCGTGGCGATCCCGAGCGTCCGGGGCGTGACGACCGGGGTGGCCGACGCGGCGAGGCCGGGCATCGTGACGCTGATCGTCGCGGTGCCCGTCCCCTTCGCGAACATCGCGACGTCGTGCGAGGTGCCGCTCACGGACTCGGCCTTGACCGGCACGGCGGTCCCGTTGACCGACACCGTGTGCGCGGTGGCGGTGGGCGACGTCGGGTTCCCCGGGTTCGCCTGGATGCTCGCGGTGCCGGCGGCGACCGCGGTGCCGGACGCGACGGCCGGCGGCCCGACGACCCCGACGGTGGTGAGCGACAGTGCGACGGCCGTCGCGATGGTCAGTGCGCGCAGGCGCATGGCGATCTCCCTTGATCGTGGTGGTGCTGCGGGTGGTGCGGTGGGTCAGTAGACCTTCACGGCGCTCGCCGACGCGAACGGTGAACCGTTCGTGGCGGTCACGACGACGCGGAGTGAGGCGGTCCGCGTCGGCGCGACGTCGTGCACGCGGTGCCGGTGCCGGTTGTCGGTGACGGTCGCGAGTCCCTGCCACGATCCGTCGACGCACGCCTCGATCCGGTAGTCGCGGGCCAGGGTCGGGACCGCGTCCCACGGCGTGCGGTGGTGGTGCAGGTTGATGAGGTCGGCGTCGACGTCGTCGTTCCAGACGATGCGGACCTCGCGGACGTCGACGGGCTCCGCCCAGTCGAGGGTGAGGGTCGCCGCGCCGTCGTCCGGGTCCGACGACCACAGGTGCGGTCCGCCGAACGGGCGCTGGTAGCCGTCGGTGACCCGGGAGGCGCGCCACGCGTCCGACGCGTCGGCTGCGGTGAACGCGAAGGAGCGTCCGCGCAGGGCCCGCGCCTCCCAGTCGGTGACCGGCTGGTCGGCCTCCTCGGGGATGTGGTCGTCGAACTGCTCGTCGTCGGCCGTGCGGGCGCGGAGCGCGAGGACGCCGTACGGGTGCCCGTCGGTGAGGACCAGGCGCACGCCGGGGGTCCGGCGGACCACGATCACGGCGTTGCACGGCTCGTCCGGCCGGAACCCGAGGTCGACGGCCGCCTCGCCCGCCCCGGCGCGGACGCGCGCGGTGTGCGTCGACACGTGCGCGATCGGGGCGTAGTTCTGTGGCCGGCCCGTGGTCCAGAGCTCGATCGTGACGTCGGTGTCGTGGTCGGCAACGGTCCGGAACGCGACGGAACCGAGCACGGGGTCGACCGGCACGACCAGCGCCGCGTCGCGGTCGAGCGCGAAGGTGTCCGCGGTCGCCCACGGGGTGGTGTCGAGCCGGACGAGTTCGCTGCTCGCGCTGATCCGGGCGCGCTGGGCGAGGTCCGCCCCGTCGTGGGCCCGGACGCCGATGAGCGGCGCGTCCTCGCGGAGGAGCGTCTGCTGCAGCATCGCGACGTGGTCGGTGCCGAGCTCGCGCGGCGTGACGCCGTGACGGGCGGCGAGGTGCGCGGCGGTCCCGGCGGCCTGGCCCTGGGTGGCGCAGGTGGCCATCACGCGGGTCGACCCGAACGCGACGTGCGACGCGGAGATGTTCCGGCCGGCGAAGAGCAGGTTGGCGACGTCCGCCGAGTAGAGGGAGCGGAACGGGATGTCGTACGTGCCGTCGGTGTACCGCTGCTGCGCCCCAGCGGTCTCGGCGTAGACGCCCTCGACCGGGTGCAGGTCGATCGACCACCCGCCGAACGCGACCGTGTCCGGGAAGGTCCGCTGCGAGAGGAGGTCCTGCTGGGTGAGGGTGTGGTCGCCCACGAACCGTCGGTACTCCCGCTTGCCCGGGATCGCGCCGACCCAGTCGAGGGTGAGCGAGTCGGCGTCGAACGCGCCGGAGTTCTTGATGTGGTCCCAGATGCCGTAGACGACGCCCCACAGCTCGTCGCGGATCCGTTCGTTCTCGGTGACGGTGTCGAGCTCGCCGCCCCACTCGATCCACCAGTAGTTGCAGCCGTTGTCCCCGGTCTTGATCGCGCGGTTCGCCAGGATCGGCGTCGTGCTGAGGTCCTTCGCGATCGACGGCGGCACGAACTTCTCCGGGCGGCCGGTGTCGTGCGTGGAGAAGAAGATCGAGCTGCCGAGGAGTTCGTCGTCCGGTTGTTCGGGCGCCCACTCCTCGCCGTGTTCGTCGCGGCCCTCGCGCCCGATCCGGTACGACGCCCCGGCCAGGGCACCGACGAGCCCGTCTCCCGTGCAGTCGAGGAACACCGGGGCGGTGAACGTCGTCTCGATCTCGGAGCCCATCGTCCAGCCGGTGACGGATGCGATGCGCGGTGCGCCGGTCTCGTCGTCCACCGTCGTCACGGTCCGCACGTCGGTGTTGAGGTGCAGGTGGACGTTCGGCTCGGCGCGCACGAGGTCGAGCACGACCTGGTCCCAGTAGATCGCGTTGCCCTGCGGGTTCCGGTACTGGTTCTCGAGGAACAGCTCGCCCATGATCCCGGTCTCGCGGGCGAACCGCTGCGTGCCGTGGGCGGTGGCGCCGACGACCCACACGCGGATCTCGCTCGAGGAGTTCCCGCCGAGGACCGGGCGGTTGGTGACGAGGGCGACGCTGGAGCCGAGGCGGGCGGCGGCGACGGCGGCGCTCACACCGGCGAGGCCACCTCCGACGACCACGACGTCGTGGTGCTGTTCACGGGACTGCATGGCGGCGACGGTATCACTTGCTGGCGATACTTTCCCACTGTGTGGCAAAGTGTGCCCGGCGAGTGCTATCGTCAATCAACTCTCGACAACGAAGTGTGAGGTCTCCCCATGAGCGACGGAACCCAGACGCGCACCAGCGCCGACGCCGCCAACGCCCCCGTCCCGGACGTGTTCGGCGACGACGCCCGCCGCCGGAGCATGCGGAAGGTGATCGTGGCGGCCGGCGTCGGCCACTTCGTGGAGTGGTTCGACTTCGGCCTCTACGGAACCCTGGCGACGGTCATCTCGCTGTACTTCTTCAAGCAGGGGGACCCGCAGGTCGCGCTGCTCTCGGCCTTCGCCGTGTTCGGTGCCGGGTTCGTGATGCGTCCGCTCGGTGGACTCTTCTGGGGTTCGCTCGGCGACCGGGTGGGGCGGAAGACGACCCTCGCGACGGTCATCCTCATCACGAGCGGCGCGACCGCGGTGATGGGCATCCTGCCGACCTACCAGAGCGTCGGGCTCCTGGCGCCGATCCTCCTCGTCGTGGTGCGGCTCGTGCAGGGCTTCGCCGCCGGTGGTGAGGGGGCGGGGGCGACCACGCTCCTCGCCGAGTCCGCGCCCTCGAACCGACGCGGCTTCGTGACGAGCTTCATCGACGTCTTCGGCTTCGCGGCGTTCATCGTGGGTGGCGGCCTGGTCTTCCTGTTCACGGCGATCGCGGGCGACGGCGCCCTCGAGTCGTGGGGCTGGCGCGTGCTGTTCCTCATCGCGCTGCCGCTCGGGCTCGTCGGGCTCTACCTCCGCTCGAAGCTCGAGGACACCCCGGAGTTCCGCGCGCTCAAGGCCAAGGGCGACCTCGCGAAGAACCCGCTCCGGCGATCGCTCCGCACCGGGTGGAAGGCACTGCTGTTCTGCGTCGGGTTCGTCGTCCTCAAGGCCGTCGGGCACTGGATCCTGCAGACGTTCATGCCGTCGTACTTGCAGGCCGACCTCGGCTACTCGCCGCTCGTGTCGTACGGCGTGGTCGTCATCGGGTTCATCGTGATCGCCGGACTCGTGCCGTTCTTCGGCCTGCTCTCGGACAAGATCGGCCGGAAGCCCGTGATGCTCGCCGGCTGCGGCGGATTCCTCGTGCTCACCTACCCGACGCTCATGCTCATGAACGCCGGCAACTTCTGGGCCGCCGCCGGAGCGATGGTGCTCCTCGGGCTGTTCATGGCGGCCTTCGACGGTGCGGTGAGCGCTGCGATGGCCGAGCTCTTCCCGACCGCGATCCGCTACGGGTCGATGGGCATCGCGTACAACATCAGCGTCGCGCTCTTCGGCGGGATCACGCCGTACTTCGCCACCTGGCTGATCACGGCGACGGGCAACACGTTCGCGCCGGCGTTCTACGTGATGGCGGCCGCGGCGATCACCGGGATCACGGTGCTGCGGGCGCGGGAGACCAACAAGGGCAAGCTCGCGTCCTGAGACGCGACCGAACACGGACGGGAGGCGCGGTGCCAGCTCGCCCCCCGCCGCCCGTCCGCCGGTTGGTCACGGCGGGATCGCGGCGACCTGCCAGGGCGGTTTGATGTTGTCGGCACACACGCCCGTTATGGTTTCCGGGTGACGAACGAGCCCGAGCAGACGACCGGTCGTGGCCGCCGCGGCTTCACGCCACCGCGGCACGGCCGCCAGAAGCGACGTGGCGGGGTGGTCCTGCCCGCCGTCGCGGGCGTGCTCACGATGGCCCTCCTGCTCGGCGGCGGCTACGCCGCGTACGCCTACGGATCGCTGTCGAACGGCGTCACCAAGATCAACGCGATCACCGGGAGCACCGCGACGAAGGACGACGTCGACGGCCAGGCGCAGAACATCCTGCTGGTCGGCGACGACCACCGCCCGGACAACGCGACGCCGGAGGAGATGGCGGAGCTCAGCACCGAGTCGGACGGCGGTGCGACGAACACCGACACGATGATCGTCCTGCACATCAACGAGGACGGCTCGCAGGCGACGATGATCTCGTTCCCGCGCGACTCGTACGTCGACATCCCGGGAGTCGGCAAGGGCAAGCTCAACAGCGCGTTCTACTTCGGCACCCTCAACGGCGGCGGGGACACCGGGGGCGCGAAGCTGCTCATCAAGACGATCCAGAACCTCAGCGGCCTGACGATCGACCACTACGTGCGCGTCTCCCTGCTCGGCTTCTACCAGGTGGTCAAGGAGCTCGGGCCGGTCGACGTCTGCCTCAACAACGCCGTCAACGACCCGTACTCGGGCGTGAACCTGCCGAAGGGCAAGTCCACCCTCGACGCGAAGCAGGCGCTGTCCTTCGTCCGACAGCGGCACGGGCTGCCCAACGGGGACCTCGACCGCAACGTCCGGCAGCAGTACTTCCTCTCGCAGGAGGCCCGCAAGGTGCTCTCCGCGGGGACGCTGCTCAACCCGATCAAGATGGGCAACATCCTCAAGGCGGTCGGCGGCTCGATCCAGACCGACACCGACCTGGTCAACCTGGCGACCCAGATGCGGAACCTGCGCCCGGGCAACATCCAGTCGGCGACGATCCCCACGCTCGGTACCCCGACGATCACCGTCAACGGCTCGCCGCTGTCGATCGTCGAGGTCGACACCGTCGGGCTGCCGGCCTTCGTGCAGGGCCTCGTCGGTGAGCCCGCGGAGTACAGCAAGGCCGGGCGCGCTCAGCCGGCGAGCACCTCGGTCACCGTGCTGAACGGCAGCGGTGTCACGGGTGCCGCAGGAGCCGCCGGGGCCGTCCTCACCGCGCGCGGCTTCCAGGTCGGTGCACCCGGGTCCTCCGACCTGACGAAGACGACCCAGGTGCAGTACCCGGCCGGCATGGAGAAGCAGGCGAAGGCGGTCGCGGCCGTCGTGCCCGGTGCCGTCGCGGTGCGGACGAACGCGGTCACCGGCGTGACGCTGGTGCTCGGGTCGGACGGCAAGACGGTGACCCCGGTCGCCGCTGCCGGTGGTGCTGCCTCGAGCCCCGCTGCCGGCTCCGGTTCGTCCGGTGCCGGTTCGACCGGTTCCGGCGCTGCGGCGTCGAAGCCGGCGGCCTCGAAGCCCGCCGCGCCCGAGCCGAAGCCGTCGTCGACCGACGTGAAGAGCTACGGCAAGGCAGGCGTCTGCATCAACTGACGCCGGAGCCGGTCGCTTGCCGGCGGATGGTCGTGATCGCGGTGTCGAGCCCGATCGCGAGCGGGCGGACGTCCCGCTGGACCTGCGCCAGGAGCAGCCCGCCCTGCAGCGCCACCATCACGGTCGTCGCCAGCGCGGCGGGGTCGGCGTCCGGTCCGAGCAGCCCGCGTTCGCGCATCGTGCGGATGCCGTCGTGGAACCCCTGCTCCCAGCGGGCGAAGCCGGCGGCGACGAGGTCGCGGGTGTCGGCGTCGCGCTCGGCGACCTCGGTCCCGAGGGACCCGAGCGGACAGCCGCCCACGCAGCCGCCGGCCTCGGCGTCGGCGACCGTTCGGTCCCGCCACCGCTGCCAGGCGTCCCACGTGGTGAGGTCGCCGTAGTCCGGCCCCTGGTGCGCGATGATCGCGTCGGTCTGCTGCCGGACGACGTCGCGCACGAGCTCCTGCTTGTCGGCGAAGTAGTGGTACATCTGCGACCGTCCGACCGTGGCGGCGGCGCCGATGTCGTCGAGCGTCGTCCCCGAGATGCCGCGCGTCAGCATCAGGTCGGCCGCGGCGGCGACGATCCGGCTCCGGGTCGCCAGTCCTTTCGACGTCGTGCGTCGAAGGGTCTTCGGGGTGTGTTCGGGGCGCATGCTCAGAGTGTACTTGCGAGTACATTTGCAGTATGTGACATTCGAGTCGTGAACGACGAACTCCTCGCCAAGCGCGACGAAGAACGCATGCTCCTGCTCGCGGTGGCCGCCGGTGACCGGGCCGCCTTCACCCGGCTGCACGACCGCTTCCGACCGCTCGTCGAGCGGTACGTCCGCCACCAGCTCGTCGATGCGTGGCAGGCGGAAGAGGTCGTGCAGGACGTCTTCCTCGAGATCTGGCAGATCGCCGACCGGTTCGACCCGGCGCACTCGGCCATCGCGTGGATCCGCAC
This sequence comes from Curtobacterium sp. USHLN213, assembly GCF_037144815.1. Lineage (NCBI taxonomy): Bacteria > Bacillati > Actinomycetota > Actinomycetes > Micrococcales > Microbacteriaceae > Curtobacterium > Curtobacterium sp. USHLN213. Next base: position 338,857 of record NZ_JBBCYQ010000002.1, read on the forward strand.
GATCGCGCAGCGCCGGGCGATCGACCGGGTCCGGAAGAGCCGGGCGGACCGTGACCGCGACCTGCGGATCGGTACCAGGGACGCCGACCTCGTGGACCACTCGAGCGTGGAACGGGCCGAGAGCGTCCTCGACCGTGCCGAGCTCCGCCGCGCCGTCGCCGCGCTCCCCGGGCGCCAGCGCGACGCCGTCGTCCTCCGACACCTGGTGGGGATGACCGGGCCCGAGGTCGCCGCGCGGCTCGGGGTCCCGGTCGGCACCGCCAAGACCCGGGCGCGCGACGGGGTCATCGCACTGCGGCGGGTCATGGTGCCCTGAGCGCGCCCGTCGGTAGGTTCGACGGGTGAGCAACGCAGCGCGTCCGATCACCCTGATGACCTACAACGTCAAGAACCCGGATCCGGCCCACGACTGGCCCGCCCGGTTGCCGGTACTGCTCGACGTGGTCCGGCGGCACGACCCCGACCTCGTGTGTGTCCAGGAGGCCTTCGCGCACCAGCTGGACGACCTCCGCGCCGGTCTGCCCGACCACGGCGACGTCGGCCAGGGGCGCGAGGGCGGCACGGCCGGTGAGCACGCGGCCGTCTTCTTCCGTCGCAGCCGACTCCGGCCGATCGACGAGGGCGCCTTCTGGCTCTCGGACACCCCGGACGAGCCCGTGTCGAACACCTGGGGGAGCCTGTTCCCCCGAGTGGCGAACCACGCGCGGTTCCTCGACGCCGAGGGCGAGGCGTTCACGCTCCTGACGACGCACCTCGACCACGAGGTCGGACCGCACGGGGACGACGTCCGGGCGCGGAGCGCGGCGCTCATCGTCGAACGCCTGAGCACGGCGGACGGCCCGGTCATCGTGGCGGGGGACTGCAACGAGCCGGCCGGAGCGGGACCTGCGTCGCGGGTGCTCGTCGAGGCCGGGTTCGAGGACGCCTGGCTGGTCGGTGGCGACCCGGCGGACCGGACGGCCACCTTCAACGACTGGCAGCCGCCGGTCGACTCCGGGGAGCGCATCGACTGGGTGTTCACCCGGGGGATCGCCGGCGTCGACCGCGTCGTCATCGACCACGACGGCCCGGAGACGTGGTTCGCGAGCGATCACTTCCCGGTGGTGGCGACGCTGCGGGTCTGACCGGGCCGGTCAGCAGGTGCGCTTGGCGTGCACCGGCATCGGCGACCCGAGCACCGTGACCGTGGTGTCGTCGGTCAGGGCGGAGACGCCGTTCGTCCCGAGGTCGGCGGCAGCGGACTCCGTGTCCGTGTCGGACGGCGTGCTCGTGTCCGTCTCGGTGCCCGTGCCGCGGCTGTCGGGCGGGCTCGCGGTGTCGTGCTGCGGGGCCCACCCGGGCTCGAGCAGGAGCTGGAACGCACGGGCGTCCGCGGAGCCGAACGACATCCGGTCGGACTTCGGGGCGTCCCGGATCGCCGTGCGGATGTCGTCGCCCACCTGGACACCGTCGGGTCCGGTCAGTTCGACGTCGCCGCCGAAACGGGACCGCACCGTCTCGCGCAGGACGCGGATCTCCACCGCGTTGCCGGCAGCGGCCGGGGACGTCAGGGCAGCCACGCGGACCGCCCCGCCCCACGTGTAGGTCGTCCCGGCGGGGAAGCACGCGCCGCCGTCCCCCTCGGCCGTCTGCGTGCGCGACGCGGTGCCGAGCAGGCGGTTCAGCAGGCTGACCGTCGTGCGGGAGTCGCGCATCGACGCCTCGGTCACGGTCTTGTCGCCGCGCCGGAACACGAGCGATTCGGCGTCGAGCTCGATCGAGTCGACCCGCTTGAGCTTCGCGTTCGTGACCCGGACGGGCTCGTGGCGCACCGGGTCCGGTCCGAGCTCGGCCGCACTCGCGGGGGTCGCTGCGACCCCGGTCCCGACCGTGCCGTCGACGGCGACCGTGCCGGCCGAGAAGGCGAGCACGGCGGCGCTCAACGCCAGCACGGTCCGGAAGGTCACCACTCGACGGTACGACGCCCGACCCGTCTGGACGACGGGTGTTACCGAATCGGAGCCTGGTCGTCACCGGACCGTGACATTCGTCGGTGACGCGTCACATGCCCTCGGCAAGCCCCGCCGACGGGGGCCTGTCGGCCGAACGGGGGACAGCCTCCTGGACGGTGCGGGGGCACCGCGTGCGTACCGTCGGCGGCATGACGGACCAGCAGATCGACCAGTACAGCATGCAGGACCCGACGAAGATGTACGCCGACAAGAAGCCCGACGAGCAGTACCTCGAGGGTGCCGGCACGGACGAGGAGATGGCGGAGAACGTCCCGGCCGACCACGGCGAGGACACCTACCGCGGCTCCGGTCGACTCACCGGTCGCAAGGCGCTCATCACCGGCGGTGACTCGGGCATCGGGGCCGCCGTCGCGATCGCCTACGCACGAGAGGGTGCCGACGTCGCGATCTCGTACCTCCCCGAGGAGCAGGAGGACGCCGACCGGATCATCGCCCTCGTCGAGGCCGCCGGTCGCAAGGCTGTCGCCCTGCCCGGTGACATCACCTCGCTCGCGACCTGCGAGCAGCTCGTGGCGGACGCCGTCGAGCAGCTCGGCGGGCTCGACATCCTCGTGAACAACGCGGGCAAGCAGCAGAACGTGTCCTCGATCGAGGACATCTCGGACGAGGAGTTCGACGAGACGTTCAAGACCAACGTCTACGCGACGTTCCGGATCACGAAGGCGGCCGTGCCGCACCTGCAGCCGGGATCGACCATCATCAACACGACCTCGATCCAGGCGTACGCGCCGTCGCCGCACCTGGTGCACTACGCGGCGACGAAGTCGACCGTGAACAACCTCGCGAAGGGCCTCGCCGCGCAGCTCGCGCCGAAGGGCATCCGCGTGAACGCCGTCGCACCGGGGCCGATCTGGACCCCGCTCCAGCCCGCCGGTGGCCAGCCGCCGGAGGCCCTGCCGTCCGCCGGTGAGCAGACCTACCTCGGCCGCTGGGGTCAGCCGGCCGAGCTCGCGCCCGCGTACGTGTTCCTGGCGAGCGGCGAGTCGTCGTACGTCGTGGGTGAGACGCTCCACGTCGACGGGGGCATGCCGACGCCGTAGTCGCGACCCGGCGACGGACGGGAGGGACGGTGCCAGCTGGCACCGTCCCTCCCGACAATCAATCGTCAGCAGGGCGCGGTGCAGGTGCGCGCCAGGCGCTCGAGCAGTTCGCGCGCGGACAGCGCCGCGGCCAGCTCGACCTCGACCGGGTTGATGCCGACGGCCCGTTCGAACGCGCGGCGCCGGGCCTGGTCGGCGATCGGGACCTCGGGGCGCTGCGGGAGCGCGGCGATCGCCCGGGCTGCGGCGTCGAACGCGCCGGTCGGCCGCCCGAGTTGCTGCCACATGGTCCGGACGTCGTGGGCGACCTGATCCGGGTCGCCGCCGAACTCGAAGCCGGCCGAGGCCATGGTCGCCAGTCCCTGCGCGGTGGGGTCGTTCGGGGTCATGACGGCATCGTCACACGGATGACCGCGAACGCGCTGCGAACCGCGTCGCTTGTCCCCCGACATGCCGACACCCGGACCGGGGATTCTGGTGTCCCCCGATCTCCGTTTGGATGGACCTGCCCCCAGGGGCGACACGGACAGGACGTCCGGGGACCGACGGAGGGCACGATGCTCGAACACACCAGCGCGGACACGCAGGCGGCAGCCGCCGCGGCCGCGACCCTGCACCTGCGGATCACGATCGTGGGGGCGACCGTCGACCTGCTGCGGGACGTGCCCTTCCACGAGGCCGATGCGGGACTCGTCGCCCAGCGACTGGGGATCACCGTCGAGGAGCTCCGGCAGCACTTCCCCTCGTGGGACGGACTCGTGCTCGCCGCCGTCGACCGGTGGAACGGCGGCCGCATGGACGAGGTCGCGCGCGAGGTCGGGGACGGCTCGACCGTCCAGCTCCTGCGCGGGATCGTCGCGTCGAACGCCGAGGACCCGGCGCTCATGCGGCTCCTCGTGGCGCTGCTCTCGGTCGCGGGCAACCCGCAGCACCCCATGGCGTCGTACCTCCGGTCGCGCTACCAGCTCTTCTACGCGCAGATCAAGCGTGGCCTCGAGCACGACATCGCGGTCGGTCGGGCACCGCACACGATGGACCCGCGCCGAGGGGCCGAGCAGCTCATCGCGCTGTACGAGGGACTCCAGCTGCAGGCGTTGCTGCGGTCGGACCTCGACCTCGTGCCGGCGTTCGACCGGGCCGTCGCGCGGCTCGAGCGGGGCTGGATGGAGCGGTACGAGCCGCAGGCGGCCCGGCGGCTCTCGACGTGGAGCGACGGCGGCTGGGAGCTCTGACGCCGCGCCGCGGTGCGCGGCCCCGCGGTCTCACGGGCTGGGCGACACTTCACGCGCGCCGAGGCCCGTGAGATGTCGCCCAGCCCGTGAAGTCGGCGGCTGGCCGGCTCGCCGGCCGGCCGGCCGGCGCGGCGCCGGCGCCAGCCCGTCAGCGCGGGCGCGGCCCCCGCGGCACCGAGCCGTTGCCGGGGTCGTAGCCCGAGTCGCGGATGACCTTGATCGCCGTCGTGTCGTTGTGCACCGAGTGCACGACCACCCGCCGGGACCGCCGGAGCGCCCGCCGTGCCCCCGGCGTCGCCACGAGGCCGCCGAGGACCAGCCCCGCCCCGATCGCCAGCGCGACCGAGACCGCCGCGACGAAGTCCAGCGCGGCACTCGACGACCCGGACATGAAGTTGAGCAGCGCGTTCGACACCGCGACACCGGGCAGCAGGGCGCCGCAGAACGCCGGCACGGAGATCGCCGCCACCGCCGTCCGCATCCGCGCGGCCGCGATCGTCGCGAGGACGCCCAGCAGCACGGCGGCGAGGAACGTCGCACCGAGCAACGGGATGCCGAGCTCCCGGAGGCCCCGCAGCGCGGCACCGGCGGCGACCGAGAAGACCACCGCGACCGGGATCACCCGCGCGCTGGCCTGCTGCACGAAGCAGTTCGCCGCGGCCGACACCACGGTGAGCAGCAGTGACGCCCACAGCGGCAGCGTCTGCGTGACGATGCCGGACGGGTCGACCTCGATCCGGAGCCACTTCGTCACGGCGATGCCCGCGGGCACCCCGACCACGATCGCGGCGATGACGAGCCCGATGTAGAATGCCCGGGCCACCGCCATCGCCCGGAAGCCCGATATCGCGTCCTGCGCCCAGGTGACGAGCGACGGGTGCGGGAGCAGGAGCACCACGAGCGCGGCCACCATCGTCGCCGCCTGCCCCGGGTGCAGCACACCCGCCCAGATCGCGAGGGTGCCGATCGCCGACGCCACCGCACCCTGCGCGCCGGAGACGAAGAACTGCGGGAAGCCCCGGCCGGTCAGCCACCGGCCCGAGACGATGATCCCGAGCATGAGCACGAAGGCGCCGAGTCCGGCACGCCAACCGCCGCCGGCCTGCATCGCGATCGAGATACCGAGGATCGACAGCCCCACGTCGGCCGTCCACCGCGGCCAGCGCGGCGGGAGCCGGAGCACCGCGACCAGGGCGCTCACGGCAGAGGTCATGTCGCGCTCGTCGTGCACGAGGTCGTCGACGATCTGGTTCGCCCGCGCCAGGCGGTCGAGGTCGGATCCGTCCGACTGCACCGTGCGGACCTTCACGAGCGGCGGGTGGTCGGCCGGTGCGTACTGGATCGTCACCGAGCTGCCGGAGAAGTCGAGGTCGAGCGGCGCCAGGTTCCACTTCGTCGACACCGCCACGACGGCCGTCTCGACGCTGCGGGTGTCCGCACCGGACGCGAGCATCACCTCGGCGAGGTCGAGGCAGAAGTCCACGATCTGCACCGGCGAGTACTGCTCGAGCGGTCGGGTGTCGGGGACGACTTCTTCGTAGATGGTGCCGCGGAGGCGTGCCCGGGCGTCGCGGATGTCGTGCTGCGCGAGGCTCCGGACGCGTGGCCGTGGTGGACGCCCGGGTCTGGCTCCGGGGAGGGACTGCTCGGCCATCACGCCATCGTGCCAGGCGCGCTCCGCCGAGTCCGGACGCGCGCTGAACGCCTCAGCGCGGGCGACGGACGCTCAGCCGACCGGCGGCGAACGCGGCGACCACGGCGCCCACGACGACGAGCAGCTGACCCACGACCCGCTGCCACGAGTTGGTCCCCGCGACGAAGGCGTAGTCCGACAGTGGGGCGTACGCGAACCACCCGAACGCGGCCGGCGGCGCGGAGGCCGCGACCACGAGTCCCGCGACCACGGCGACGAGTCCCGCCCAGAACGCGATGCCGGTCGGGGTGGCGAAGAGACGTCGGATCACGTCGGCCAGCGTACGTGGTGACGGACGGGAGGCGGGGGGGCGGCGGGGGCCCCCCCGCCCCCGCGCCTCCAGTCCGTCATCAGGTGACGGCTCCCGCGTCGCTCGCCTACTGCTCGAACGTCGCGTGCAGCGTGATGTCGACGCCGGTGAGTGCCTTGCTGACGGGGCAGGTGGCCTTGGCGTCCTCGGCGGCCTTGAGGAAGGCCGCCTCGTCGATGCCGGAGACCTCGCCGTTCACGGTGAGGACGATGCCGGTGAGCTTGAACCCGCCCGCGCTGTCCGGGCCGAGCGAGACGTCGGCCTTGACGTCGAGTGCCTCGACCGTGCCGCCGGCCTCGCCGAGGACGGCGGAGAACTGCATGGCGTAGCACGCGGAGTGCGCGGCGGCGATGAGCTCCTCGGGGCTGGTGGTGCCGTCGGCGTCCTCGGCGGCGCGCTTCGGGAACGAGACGTCGTACGTGCCGACCTTCGAACTGGAGAGCTCGACCTGGCCGGTGCCGTCCTCGAGGCCGCCGTTCCAAGCAGTGCGTGCGGTGCGCGTGGGCATGGCCGCTCCTTTCGTGTGGGGGATCGGTCCCGATCGGGACCGCCGACGCCGAGTCAATCAGAGAACGACCGTTCTCGCATCGGCTCTCGGGGAAGACGCAGGTCTGCACGACGATCGGGCGCATGGGGGACAGTGGTGGTCGGCCGATCGCGTCCGGGCGGGGCCCGCTTCGACCACGGGCTCTTCGCCGGTCGTGCGGCGGTCCGGCCCGATGCGCAACACGTGTCGCCCTGAACGACGGGTGTAATCTGGAGGGCGTTCAAAGGAGACCCACCATGCGCGCCGTCGTGTTCGAACAGTTCCAGACGTTCCCGTCCCTCAAGGACGTCCCGAAGCCCACCCCGGGTCCGGGGGAGGTGCTCCTCAAGGTCGCCGGTGCCGGTGCCTGCCACTCGGACGTCGCCGTCTACCGCGAGTTCCAGGCGGGGCAGCCGGGCGCACAGCAGCCCCCGTTCGTCCTCGGGCACGAGAACTCGGGTTGGGTCGAGGAACTCGGCGACGGCGTCTCCGGCTTCACGGTGGGCGACGCCTACCTCGTCTACGGCCCGGTCGGCTGCGGGCACTGCTCGTACTGCTCGAAGGGGCAGGACACCTACTGCGAGAACGCTGCCACGAACCCGTACATGGGCATCGGCCTCGGGCGCGACGGCGGCATGGCGGAGTACGTCACCGTGCCGGCGCGCAACCTCGTGCCGCTCGGCGACGCCGACCCCGTCGCCGCCGCACCGCTCAGCGACGCGGCCCTCACGCCGTACCACGCGATCAAGAACTCCCTGCCGAACCTGGCCGGCGGCGGCAAGTACGCCCTCGTCGTCGGACTCGGCGGCCTCGGCCAGATCGCCGTGCAGATCCTCACGGCGCTCACCGGTGCGACCGTCATCGCGACGGACATGAAGCAGGACGCGATGGACCGCGCTGCTGCCCGCGGGGCGATCACGGTGCCGGGCGGCCCGGACCAGGCCGCTGCGATCCGCGAGATCACCGGCGGCCGCGGGGTGGACGCCGCGTTCGACTTCGTCGGGGCGACGCCGACGATCACGGTCACCCAGGCGTCGATGGCCGTCGGCGGCCGGTTCACCGTCGTCGGGATCGCCGGTGGCACCACCGAGTGGAACTTCTTCCGGACGCCGTACGAGTCGACCATCACGAACACGTACTGGGGCACCATCGAGGACCTGCACGAGGTCGTCGCGATGTACCGGGCGGGGCAGATCGTCCCCGACGTCGAGCGCTACGCCCTGTCCGACGCGCTCGAGGCGTACCGGAAGCTCGAGGCCGGCGAGCTCTCGGGCCGCGCGGTGGTCGTCCCGACGCTCTGACCCACTCGCCTCGGGGCGGTCAGCGTCCGGCGGCGTAGCCCTGCGCGCCCCGCGAGTTCGCCGCAGCGCCGAGCACGCCGGTCGCGGGGTCCCGCGTCACGCAGGACAGCCGCCCGAGTGCCCAGTCGCCCGCCCGGGTGACGACGTGCCCGCGGGCCTCGAGGCCGGCGATCACGTCGTCCCCGAGGCGGTCCTCGACCACGAGCCCCGCCGGTTCCCACGTGCGCGGCCAGAACGACCCCGGGAACGACGTCGTGTGCAGCGCGGGGGCGTCGATCGCCTGCTGCGGGGAGTACCCGCCGACGATCCACCGCAGCAGGAACAGCAGCTGCCACTGGTCCTGCTGGTCGCCGCCGGGTGAGCCGAGCGCGGCGACCGGTTCGCCGTCGCGGAGCACCAGCGTCGGGGTGAGTGTGGTGCGCGGGCGCTCGCCGGGGCGCAGCGTCGACGCCGTGCCCGGTTCGAGCCAGGTCATCTGCAGCCGGGTGCCGAGGCAGAAGCCGAGCTCGGGGATCGTCGGGGACGACTGCAGCCAGCCACCGGACGGGGTCGCGCTGACGATGTTGCCCCAGCGGTCGACGACGTCGATGTGGCAGGTGTCGCCGCGGGTCTCGCCGTCCGGGGCGACGAACGGCTCGCCGCGGTCCTCGACGGGAGCGGCGGGTGCAGCAGGCACGGCGGGTGCGGCAGCCGCGCCGGGTGCGCGGTCCCGAGCGACCTGCACGGTCGGTTCGCCGAGCCCCGCCGCGGCACCGGTCGCGTACGACGTCCGGACCGGCGGCATGGCGTGCACGACCCCGTCGACCGTCCCCGGACGCAGTTCGGCCGACGCACGCTCGCCGATCAGTGCCCGGCGCGCGTCGGTGTACTCGTCCGAGAGCAGCACGTCGAGGGGCACGTCCCCGTCACCGTAGAACGCCTCGCGGTCGGCAAGCGCGAGCTTCAGGGCCTCGGCGATCGTGTGCGCGCCGAGCTCGGTCGAGGGGTCGAGCCGGGCGTCGTCGAGCGGTTCGAGCAGCCGGAGGGTCTGCAGGAGCGCCGGGCCCTGACCCCACGGGCCGGTCTTCGCGATCGTGCAGCCGCGGAACGCCGCCGTCGTCGCGGGTTCGTAGGACGCCCGGAACGCCGCGAGGTCCGACGCTCGGATCACCCCGGCGTGGTCGGTCACGGACGCGTGCCGGTGCGGTTCGCGGACGAACCGGTCGATCGCCTCGGCGACGAAGCCCTCGGCCCACTCGCCGCGGGCGGCGTCGATGCGGGCGGTCCGGGTGTCGGCGTCGGCACCGGCGGCGACGAGCCGCTCGAACACCGAGGCGAGCGCCTCGTTGCGTACCAGTTCCCCGGGGACGGGCACCGCGCCTCCTGGCATCCACTGCGCTGCGGAGGTGGGCCAGTGCTGCCGGAACAAATCCTGCACGGCGGTGATCGTCCGGACCACCGCGGGCGTGACGGGGTGGCCGTCGCGTGCGTAGCCGACCGCCGGTGCGAGCACGTCCGCGAGCTCCCACGTGCCGTGGTCGCGGAGCAGCAGGAGCCAGGCGTCGACGGCGCCGGGGACGGTGGCGGCGAGGGCACCGGAACCGGGGACGAGGTCGAGGCCCTCGGCGCGGTAGTGCTCCGGCGTCGCGCCGGCCGGGGCCGGACCCTGCCCGACGAGCACCGCCGGCGTCGGGTCCGTGGCGGTGGCGAACACCGCGGTGAGATCGCCTCCGGGGCCGTTCAGGTGCGGTTCGACGACCTGCAGGACGAACGCCCCCGCGACCGCTGCGTCGAAGGCGTTCCCGCCGCGCTCGAGGACGGACTGCGCCGTGGCGGTCGCGATCCAGTGCGTGGCCGCCGCCGTGCCGAACGTGCCGCGGATGTCCGGGCGGGTGGGGTGTGCGGTGGGCGGCGTGAACGCGGGGTTCGGCATGCTCCCATCCTGTCCCCGCGGTCCCGATCAGGCGACAGCCACGGCGACACCGGCGGCGACGAGCAGCACGAGGTACCCCCACGCGTGCACGGCTTCGGGCAGGTGCGGGGGACGGCGTCGGAGCAGGACGATGACCGGCACGGCGCCGAGGAGCAGCGCTGCCGCCGCCCGGACGTCCACGGCGCCGACGAGGCCCGCCGCGTGCAGGCCCCCGGCGGGCACGAGCAGCGTCGCGATGGTCGCGGGCAGGGCGATCGCGAGGGTGAGCGGGTTCGCCAGGGTCGTCGCGGCGGACATCGTCGCACCCGCTCGGCGCATCACCGGGACGGTCATCACGCTGCCGCCGACCCCGAGGAACGCCGCGGCGGCACCGATCGGCAGGCCCGCCACCGTCGGCAGGCCGCCACCGGTCGGGACGCCGGCGGCGGTCGCCGGGCCCGCGGTCGACTGCACGGACGGGTCCGGGGCGCCGGGGCGTGCACGGCCGGGACGGAGGAACCCCGGGCGCAGCACGAGGTCCGCGACCGTGACGGCGAGGTAGACGACGAAGCCCCACCGGATCAGCACGTCGGGGGCGAACCGGGCCGCCGCGACGCCGACGACCCCACCGCCGCCGAGCAGCAGGAAGAGCGTCCACCGGCCCCGGAGCGGCGCGAGCGCAGCCCGCCGCGCGGACGCGGTCGCCACCGCGGCGTTGACGAGCATCACGAGCGCGGAGGTCGCCGTCGCCACCCGGACGGCGTCCCCGCCGAGCGCGGCGTCCGCCACCGTGATGATCGGCACGGTGACGAACCCGCCGCCGAAGCCGAAGAGGACGGTGGTGACCCCGACGAGGACACCGATGAGGACGAGCACGACGAACGACACCCCTCCATCACAGCCGGAAGGGGAGCGGCGGACGATCGCATGTGCGGCAACTTCCTTCGAGACCTAGCCTTGCCGTGTGCGCAACGTGTCCGTGGCCGACTTCGACGGCCTCCCCGTGGACGTCCTGCCGATCGGCACCGACTACCCGCCCGACCACCTGCTCGCCCGGCACGAGCACCGGCGGGCACAGCTGCTCTACGGCGCGAGCGGGGTGATGCTCGTCGAGACCGGCGAGGGGTCGTGGACGGTGCCGACCGACCGCGCCGTGCTCATCCCCGCGGGCGTCGCGCACGAGGTGCGGATGCTCGACGTCACGACGTGGAGCCTCTACGTCGAGCCCGACGCCGTCCCGTGGTGGCCGACCGTCTGCACCGTCGTCGAGGTCGGCCCGCTCCTGCGCGAGGTCCTCCGCGCCGCGAACGCGCTCGAGGTCCCCTACGACGAGGCCGGTCGGGACGCGGTGCTCGTCCGGCTCGCCCTGCACGAGCTGCAGCGGGTGGCGCCGATCCCGCTCACCGTGTCCCTGCCGCCGCACGGGGTCCTCCGCGAGCTGTGTCGTTCCTACCTGGCAGCCCCGGACGTCCACGTGACGAACGCGGACTGGGCGCGCGCGGCCTCCGTGTCCGAGCGCACCCTCGATCGGCACTTCCGCGAGGCGACGGGCGTGGGGCCCGCGGGCTGGCGGGTCCGTGCGCGTCTGTTGTCGAGCCTCCCGGCCCTCCGGCGGTCGAGCGTGACGGACGTCGCGGGCCGGCTCGGGTACGCCACCCCGGCGGCGTTCACTGCCGCCTTCACGAAGGCGTTCGGTGCGCCGCCGTCGCGGTTCCGGTGAGGGGCTTGCGCAGGACCGAGCACGCACCCATACTGAACCCAGCGGTTAATTAACCGCAGGGTTCACCGAGGAGGCGACGATGGAGACCGATCGCACCGACGCCGTCCTGTCGGCGCTCGCCGACCCCATCCGTCGCCGCATCGTCGAACGACTCGGCAGGGGCGAAGCCACCGTCACCGACCTCTCGGCACCGTTCGACGTCAGTGCGCCGGCGATCTCCCGGCACCTCGGCATCCTCGAACGCGCCGGCCTCATCACCCGCGAACGGCACGGCACCTGGCGCACGTGCCGCCTCCGGCAGGAGGCCGTCGACGAGCTCGGCACCTGGGTGGGCCGGTTGCGGCCCGACTGGGACCGCCGGTTCGACAGCCTGGAGGCGCTGCTCGCCTCCCAGCGACCGCCCGCCCCGGTGGGTGGCGCGTCCACCGCACCGACCGTCACGTCCGTCGACCACCAGGAGCAGTCATGACCGAACAGTTCACCGCCCACGCCACGCACCGGTTCGCGTACCCCGTCGCGGACGTCTACCGCGCCTTCGTCGACCCCACCCTGCTCGCGCTGTGGTTCGGGCCGCTCGGCTTCCACGTCCCGGCAGCCACCGTCGAGGTCGACGCCCGGGCCGGCGGGGCGTGGAACCTGACGATGGTGAGCAACGACAACCCCGAGTGGACGTCGCCGGTGACCTCGGTGCTCGAGCAGATCGAGGAGAACCGGATCATCGTCGGCACCTCGACCGCCCAGGGGATCCCCGGGATCGAGGACGGGACGCCGCTGTCCCTCACGCTCGAGTTCGCCGAGGACGGCGACGGCACGATCGTCACGCTCACCCAGGGCCCCTTCCCCGAGGTCATGCGCGACATGAACATCGCCGGTTGGACGCAGTCGTTCCACAAGCTCGAGGCGCTGCTGGGGTCGCCGAAGGAGTTCCTCCAGGCCCCGTGACGACGGCCGTTGCCCCCGGAACTGGGGTTGTCCGGTCCGGGCAACGGGGGTTGTGGACTCGTCACGAAAAGGTGACCATCGTTCGGCGGCGTGTCGAGAGCACGTCGCCGAACGGCCGCGCAGGGGCTCGGCCGGTTCCAGATCAGGGGTTCCATGACCAGCACACCGTCCTCCGTCGCGCACGCACGCCGACTCCCTCGACTCGCCGCCGCGGTCGTGGCCATCGCCGTCGTCGCCGGCGGTGTCGTCGGGATCGCCGAACCGGCGTCCGCCGCCGTCGTCCACAAGGGCTCCGTCCCGGCCGGCACGACGCTCCAGCCCGGGGACTCGGTGACCTCGCCGAACGGGCAGTTCCGGCTGATCCTGCAGGGCGACGGCAACCTCGTCGAGTACGGCGTCGGGAACCAGGTGCTCTGGGCCTCGAACACCTCGAACCAGCCCGGCGCGATCGTGACGATCGGCCGCAACCGGGCCGTCGACCTGCTGCGGGGCGGGAAGCGGATCGTCCGCTGGGCCTCGGCCGGCACCGCGCAGTCCACGTCGTTCGCCGTCCGCGCCGACGGCACGATGGGGCTCTACTCCGGCAAGACCGCGATCGTGAACTGGACGAGCCAGCAGGGCACGGTCCCCGCCGGCAACTCGATCTACTCCGGCACCGTGCTCAGCTCCGACACCAGCGGTGCCCGTCGTCTCTCCATGCAGGCCGACGGCAACCTCGTGCAGACCGTGAACCGCAAGGTCGTCTGGCAGTCCGGCACCGCCGGCCACAAGGGCGCGTGGGCCGAGCTGCGCAAGGACGGCAACTTCGCCGTCGTCGGCCGCGACGCCGCCCAGAAGAAGGTCACGCTCTGGAACTCGCGGACCGGAACGGCCGGCGCCGGCACGCTCATGGTGCAGGTGGACGGCAACGTCGTGCTCTACGGCGGCAAGGACACCCGGGTGTGGTCGACGAAGCCCGTCACCGGCATGATGTGGCCGGTCGCGAGCACGAAGATCTCCGGGCGCTACGGCGACGACCGCGGGGCCGGACACGTCCCGCGCTACCACCAGGGTGCCGATGCCCCGGTCGCGGTGGGCACGCCCGTGTACGCCTCCGGGACCGGCACCGTGACGAGCACCGTCGCGAACAACGCCTCGTACGGCAACTACATCGTCGTGAGCTACGGCAACGTCACCGTGCTCACGGCGCACCTCAGCAAGATCGAGGTCAAGCAGGGGCAGATCGTGTCCGTGCGGAGCGAGATCGGGCGGTCCGGGAACACCGGGCAGTCGACGGGGCCGCACGTGCACGTGGAGACGCGGCGGGCGGGGTCGCTCTTCGATCCGTTGACGCTGCTGCACTTCCGCTGACGCAAGCCGCTGGTATCGTCTAACGCGCTTGACTTGATGCGTCAAGGGCGTTAGACATATGCTGTGAAGGGTCAGGCGGTCCTCAAACGAATCAAGATCGCCGCGCGCAGAGCAGGCCTGGATCATCGCGAGATCGAGTTGACCAACCACACGGGTGTGATCGTCGGGAGTACTCGGAGCACGATCGGGCGGCACACCGAGATCGCAGACGGCACTGCGCGAGCGTTCTTCAAGCAGTTCGAGCAGGAGCTCGGAAAGGGGTGGTGGCGATGACCTACACGTCACACGCGCACCGAGACGGCGGTTGGTGGGTCGTGCAGAACGACCAGCACCCGGGCGCCATCTCGCAGGTCAAGCGACTCGACCTCGCCGCCGCAGCGCAGCGCGAGGCGATCGCGTTCGTGGCGGACGTCGACCAGGCGGACGTCGTGGTCGTCATCCGCGCTGAGCTCGAGCCGACCCTCGCCCGATCCCTCGAAGAAGCGACCGCGCTCCGGGCAGAGGCCGAAGCCAAGGAAGCGCGTGCGCTCTCCCTCCGCCGGGCGATCGCCGTGGCGTTGCAGGGCGACGGCATGACCTTGCGCGACATCGCGGTCGTGCTCGGCGTCTCGTACCAGCGCGTGCACCAGCTGGTGCACGAGGACGACTCTGCGGTGGCGGTCGCCTCCTGACGGCTGAGCCGTTCCTCCAGCGCCGTAGGGTTGTCGGGATGGAGAAGCGCGGCGGCCGGGTGCTCGTGTTGGTGGCGATCGGGGTGGTCGCGGGGGTGCTCTCCGGCCTGTTCGGCGTCGGCGGCGGGGTCATCGTCGTGCCGGCACTGATGGCGTTCCTCCACCTCGACCAACGTCGGGCATCGGCGACGTCCCTCGTGGCGATCGCCCCCGCGGCCGTCGTCGGTGCGATCACCTACGCCCTTCAGGGCGAGGTGCACTGGCTCGCGGCCCTGACCCTGGCGGTCGGCAGCGTCGTCGGCGCCCCGATCGGTGCGCGGCTCCTCCGTGCGCTCCCGCTGCGGGTCCTGCCGTGGATCTTCGTCGGGTTCATCGCGGTCGTGCTCGTCTCCCTGTTCACGACGGTGCCGACGCGTGGGGGCGACGTGCACTTCGGGATCGTCGAGGCGATCGTGCTCCTGCTGCTCGGGCTGCTCTCGGGCGTGCTGTCGGGACTCGTCGGGGTCGGCGGCGGGGTCGTCATCGTGCCGGGGCTCGAAGTCGTCCTCGGCGCGGGCGACCTGCTGGCGAAGGGCACCTCGTTGCTCACGATGGTGCCGACGTCGGTCTCCGGCACGGTGGCGAACCTCCGTCGCCGTGCGGTGGAGCTGCGGGTCGGCCTCACGATCGGCATCACGGCCGCGATCTGCTCTCCAGGAGGCGCGTGGATCGCCCGCCTCGTCGATCCGCAGGTGGGCACCTGGCTCTTCGCCGCGTTCCTCGTGGTGGTCGCGGTGATCGTCCTGCGCCGTGGTCGCCGGGCCGTGCCGCGGAACGAGGCGACGGACGGGGAGGTCGCGTGACGCGCCTCCAGGCCGGTGGTGGACGGAACCCGGCGGATGCGGAGGCCGTACTCGCGGCGTTCGCACGGACGACCGGTGACGTGCCGGCGGCGCGACGCGTCGCGCGGCAGTTCGCCGACCTCGACGAGGGCGAGCGGTCCGCGCTGCTCTGGAGCGAGGACGCGGGGGCACGGCTCGTCGCGGTCCTCCTGATGGTGCAGGCGATGCGGGAGCACCCGGACCCGGAGCTGACCGACGAGTACCTGTCGGCGGCGAAGGCGGAGCGCTTCGACGACACGGTGCTGGTCGACCTCGGGGCGGAGGAGCTCGTGGGCGCCCCGCTCGTCGGCGGCTCGACCGGACCGCTGTTCGCGCTCGTGAAGTCCGACGTGGCGATGGTCCGGCGGATCGCTCTGGTCGCGACCCTGGCGTTCGTGAAGCAGGGCGACGCCGAGGTGCCGCTCGCCATCGCGGGGCGACTCGTGCGGGAGCGGAGCGACACGGTTCAGTCGGCACTCGGGTGGGTGCTGCGCGAGACCGGCAAGCGGGCGTCGGAGGACGCGCTCGTGGCGTTCCTCGAGCGGCAGGGGCGGTTCCTCAGCCCGGCGGCGCGGTCGACGGCGACGGAGCACCTGCCGCCAGCCGAACGCGACCGGTTGCGCGGCTGAGGCGACCGTCGGCCGTCACGTCGGACGCGGCGAGTGTCCTCAGTCGGACGCGGTGCGTGTCCTCAGTCGGACTCGGTGGGCTCCGCGAAGAACGTCGTGAGCGACACGACGACACCGTCGCGGACCTCGACGACGTCGATCCCGCGCACGGCGGGCGCCCCGACCGGGCCGAAGCCCCACGCGAGTGCGCCGTGCGTCTCCGAGACGTAGCGACGCCCCTCCTCGACGAACTGGAAGGCGCCGGGCACGGTCTCGAGGAGCTCGGCGGCCTTCTGCTCGAGGGCGTCCCAGCCGACGGCGGTGCCCTCCGGGTCGGTGAAGGTCACGTCGGGGGAGTACGTCCGCTCGATCGCGGCACGCCGGGCAGCGGCGTCGCGGTTCCCGAAGACGTCGTGGAGGTTCGCGGTCAGCAGCTCGGACACGGTGGCCATGCCCGGAGCCTAGCCTGGGGGCATGCACACCGAGGTGCCCCGACCCCGCATCGATCCCGCACTCGTGGAACGGCTCGTGGCCGCGCAGTTCCCGCAGTGGTCCGGGCTGCCCGTGCGCGAGGTCGATCCGCAGGGGTGGGGCAACCGCACCTACCGGCTCGGCGGCGAGTTCGCGGTCCGGCTGCCGAGCGCCGCCGGCTACGTGGCTGCGGTCGAGAAGGAGCAGCGGGTGCTGCCCTACCTCGCGTCGCGGCTCGACGTCCCGGTGCCGGAGCCCGTCGGCCTGGGCGTCCCCGCCGACGGGTACCCGTTCCCGTGGTCGGTCCGGCGCTGGATCGACGGCACGGTCGCGCTCCGCGCGACGGACCTCGACCGACGGGTCCTCGCCGCCGACGTCGGCGCGGTGCTCCGGCAGCTCCGGGCCGTGCCGGCTGGGGACGGGCCGGTCGCCGGGGCGCACTCGTTCCACCGGGGAGCGCACCCCTCGCACTACGCGGCCGAGGTGGTGGCGGCGCTCGACGCGCTCGGGGACGCCGTCGACCGCGGTGCCTGCGAAGCGGTCTGGGACGCTGCGACGGCCTCGGTCTGGCGCGGGCCCGCCGTGTGGTTCCACGGCGACGTCGCCCCGGGCAACCTGCTCGTCGGCGCGGACGGTCGGCTCTCCGCGGTGATCGACTTCGGTACGTGCGGCGTCGGCGACCCGGCGTGCGACCTCGTCCTCGCGTGGACGTTCCTCGACGGCGATGCCCGCCGGGACTTCCGTGACGCGGTGGGTCTCGACGGCGACACGTGGGCGCGTGCTCGGGGCTGGGCGCTCTGGAAGGCGCTCATCATGCTCGCGGGGAGCTCCGGGCCGGGGGACCGGAGTGAGCACGAGGCGGTGCTGCGGGCGGTCCTCGCCGATCCGGTCGCGGTCTGAGCTGCGCGTCACGCAGCTGGGCCGCCCCGCGCAGCCCGGCCTACCCGAGGAGCCGGACCGCCCGCCGGGGACGGGGTCGGCGGGACTAGGGCGTCAGCACCGCGTCCAGCACGAGGTCGAGTGCCGCGAACTGTCGCTCGGGCCTCCACCGCTCCGGGTCGCCCGCGGCCAACGCGGTGATCCCCTCGACGGTCGCGGCCAGGGCAGCCGCGCGGTCGTCGCACACCGCACCCGCGAGGCCGGTCGCGAGCGCGAGCAGTCGAGCGAGTCGCTCGGCGAAGGAGCGGCTGTTCGTCACGTGCCGATCGCGCAGCACGGGGTCACCGAGCGCAGCGGCGAGGAACGCGACCCACGCCCGCGCCTCGGCGAGGCGTCCGGCATCGACCGCGAGTGCGCCGCCGGCCACGGCTCGCACTGCTGATGCCGCATCCGGGGCGTTCGCCTCGAGCGCGTCGGCACGGACCCTCGTGCGGTCGTGCAGGACGTCCCGGGCGTGCAGGAGGAGGGCGCGCTTGTCGGGGAACGTGTGGAGGACGAGCCCCGTCGTGCACCCGGCGCGTTCGGCGACCGCACGGAGCGTCAGGCCCGTCGGACCGAGGTCGGCGAGGGTGGTGAAGACGGCCTCGGACAGCCGGGTCCGCTGGGCGGCATCGTCTCGGGTCCGGGGCACACCGGAAGCGTAACAGGTGTTACCGTAACGGTCGTTACCGAAAGGATCGCCATGCGCTGCACCATCACGACCGTCCCGTTCGACCACCCGGACGCCGACCGGCTCCGCCGAGCGCAGCGGCAGGAGCTCGACGCGCGGTACGGAACGAGCGACCACGAGCCCGGCGTCCCGCCGACCGCGGCCGACGTTCCGGTGTTCGTCCTGGCCTGTGACGAGCACGGCTCCGCGATCGCCTGCGGCGGACTCCGGCCGCTCCCGGACCACGTCCTCGGTGCCGGTGTCGTGGAGATCAAGCGGATGTACACGGCGCCGTCCGCTCGGGGGACCGGTGTGGCGACGGCGGTGCTCCGGCGGCTCGAGCGGGAAGCGGTGCGGGCGGGCGCTGGCTCGGTGGTCCTCGAGACCGGCACGGCGCAGCCCGACGCGATCCGGTTCTACGGGCGCGAGGGGTACACGGCGATCCCGCTCTTCGGCGCCTACGCCGGGTCGACGAACTCGGTGTGCTTCGGTCGGCGACTCGACGCGGTCCCCGAGGTCAGCGCCGCGGACTGATGGGTGTCTCGGCCAGGACGACGTCCGGGTCCATCGGGATGCCTCCGAGGACCCGGGGTGTGCCCTCGTGCCAGGCGACCTCCACGCCGGCGGCCCGGAGTCCGGCGACGCTCAGGTCGATCCGGAGCAGTGGGATGGACAGGTCGGCGTAGCGCTCGGCCACGATCGCACCGACCTCCGCGGGGGTGGCCACGCGGACGTGGTCGCCGGGTTCGAGTGGCACGTTCCGGGTTGCGACCTCGTACACGCCGAACCCGCGGCTCATCTCCCAGTCGTCGGCGATCGCCACGTGGCAGATCACGTCGTCCATTGCGCATCCTCTCGTAATGAAACGCCAACGTATCATTACCGGTACACTCGGACCATGGGCAAGCGAGGGCGACCGACCGCGGACGAGCGTGCTGCACGCGACGAACGGTTGCTCGACGTCGCGACCGACCTCTTCCTGGCGCACGGCTTCGCGGACGTCTCGCTCGACCGCGTCGCCGCGGCGGCCGAGGTCACGAAGCGGACGATCTACACGGCCTTCGGCGACAAGGCGGCCCTGCTCCGGGCGGTCGTCCAGCGGCACCACGGGTACAGCGACGACGCGCACCCCGACCTCGAATCGACCGCGACCGCCGTGGTCGAGGCGTTGCTCTCGGACCGCGCGGTCGCGCTGCACCGGCTGGTCATCGCCACGGCCGTCAGCTCGCCTGAACTCGCACGGGGCTTCCACGAGGCCGGCCCGCTCACGGCGCAGGCCGCGCTCGTCCGCGCCGGCGCGGACCCGGGCGAGGCGGAGACGCTCTTCACGCTGCTCCTCGGGGAGCGACACCGTCGGCGACTGCTGGGGCTCGAACCCGCCCCGACCGCTGCCGAGGCCCGCACCGCGGCCCGTCGCGCGCTGGCACGCATCGGAGCAGGACCCGGGGTCCCGGCCACCCGGCACGACCCCGCCGACCCCGCCGATCCCGGCCCCGGTCCCGCGCGGGGTCCGCGGTCAGCGTGAGAACACGTCGTCCAACGTGTACGTCCCGAGCCGACGCTGCCGGACGAGTGCGCCCAGCCGGGGGAGCGCGTCGATCGTCCCCGGGAAGTTCGCGTGCCCGATCACGATCCGGCCCGGCGTGAACCACTGGTCCGCGAACCCGGCGATCTGCCCGGCACCGATGTCTCCGGAGTCCGCGAGCGTGCCGTACCAGAGCAACGGCGTGGTGTAGCCGACCCGAGCGGCCACCGCGTCGACCCGGGCGTCGTGGTACCCGAACGGCGGCCGGAAGTACGGGCGCGCGTCGACGCCGAACGTGCGCTCGATGAACTCGTGGTTGCGCGTCAGCTCGTCCTCGATGGCCTGGTCGCCGAGCTTCGTCAGCGCCGGGTGGTCCCAGGTGTGGTTGCCCATCTGCACCTGCCCCGACTCGACGAGGGGCCGGAGCACGTCGGCGTGCTCCGTCCAGGAGGGCCGCGCCCCGTTCACGAAGAACGTCAACCGGGTGCCGGTCGCGGCGGCGAAGCGGGCGTAGGCACCGACGACGTCGGAGGACGCTCCGTCGTCGACGGTCCACGCGATCCCGGGCGTCCCCGCCGGCAGTCCGGTCACGGTGCCCGCCGGGAGCGGCGTCCTCGAGATCGTCGGCTGCACCCACGTCGGTGTCGGCGTCGGAGTGGGCGTCGGCGTCGGGGAACGCGTCGGGGTCGGTGGGTGCGTCGCGACGGCCTCCCGTCGTGGTCCGGTCGGCGAGCAGGCCGAGAGCGCCCCGGCGGCGAGCAGGGCGCCCGCTCCGGCGAGCAGGGAGCGGCGGGTGGTGCGGTGGTCCATCGGCACCAGCTTCGGTCGACCGGCCGGTCGGGCACATCGGCTGGCGGGACGATCCGGTTGGCCGATCGGCCACCTGGCGCGGGCACGGGACTGCGCACGGCGACGACGAGTGCGCACGGTGCACGGCGCGCAGACGTCGTTCCGATGCGCACCTCCGGCAGGCGGCTGACGCGGGACACGGGGTCGCCGCGGGCGGGCCAGGAGGCGCGGCTCGCGTCCGCCACGGAACGCGCTGACCGGACGGGGCTGGGAACGCACCACGGGGCGGGCGGGTACCGACGTGGGGAGACGAGCCGCGCCTCCTGGCCGGCCCGAAGCGACCACGAGAGGAACGCGACGTGCGCGCACTGACCTGGCAGGGCACCGAGAAGGTGTCCGTCGAGACCGTCCCCGACCCGACCATCCAGGAGCCGACCGACGCGATCGTGCGGATCACCTCGACCGCGATCTGCGGCTCCGACCTGCACCTCTACCGGGTGCTGGGCGCCTACATCGACAAGGGCGACGTCCTCGGCCACGAGCCGATGGGCATCGTCGAGGAGGTCGGTTCCGCCGTCACCAACCTCAAGGTGGGCGACCGCGTCGTCGTCCCGTTCAACATCTCGTGCGGCCACTGCTGGATGTGCCGCAACGGCCTGCAGTCGCAGTGCGAGACCACCCAGACCGCCGAGTACGGGACGGGCGCCTCGCTGTTCGGCTACACGAAGATGTACGGCCAGGTCCCCGGCGGACAGGCCGAGTACCTCCGCGTGCCGCACGCCGACTACGGACCCATCGTCATCCCGGACGACGGCACGCCCGACGACCGCTGGCTGTTCCTCAGCGACATCCTGCCGACCGCCTGGCAGGCCGTGCAGTACGCCGACGTGCCCGAGGGTGGGACGCTCGCGGTGCTCGGCCTCGGTCCGGTCGGACAGTTCGCCGCCCGCATCGGCGCACACCTGGGCTACCGGGTGCTCGCCGTCGACCCCGAGCAGGTCCGCCGCGACCTGGGGGCGAAGCACGGTGCCGAGGTGTTCGACCTGACGAAGGACGTCGTGCCGCAGCTGATCGACATGACCGACGGTCGCGGTCCCGACGGGGTCGTCGACGCGGTCGGCATGGAAGCGCACGGCAACCCGGTCGCCGGGTTCGCGCAGCGCGCCGCCGGACTCCTGCCCGACGCGATCGCGCAGAAGGCCATCGAGGTCGCCGGTGTCGACCGGCTCGCCGCCGTGCACGCGGCGATCGACCTGGTCCGCCGTGGCGGCACGGTCTCGCTGAGCGGTGTCTACGGCGGTCGAGCGGACCCGATGCCGATGTTCACGCTGTTCGACAAGCAGATCACCGTCCGCGAGGGGCAGTGCAACGTGAAGCGCTGGATCGACGACATCATGCCGCTCGTGCAGGACCCGTCGGACCCGCTCGGGACGCTCGACCTGACGACCCACCGGGTCTCGCTCGAGGACGCCCCGCACATGTACGAGGTGTTCCAGAAGAAGGAGGACGGCTGCGTGAAGGTCGTGCTCGACCCCGCACTGGCCGCCGCCTGATGCGGATCGTCGTCGTCGGCGCGACCGGCAACCTGGGGACCGCCGTGCTGCGGCGGCTGGCAGCGGTCCGTGCCGAGGGCACCTCCGTCGAGGTCGTCGGGATCGCTCGGCGGCTGCCGGACCTCCGTGCCGATCCGTACGGGACGGCCGTCTGGCACGCCGTCGACATCGGTGCCCCGGACGCGGTCGACCAGTTGGCCGCCGTGTTCCGGAGTGCCGACGCGGTGGTCCACCTCGGCTGGGCCCTGCAACCGACGCACGACATCCCGGCGCAGTACCGGACGAACGTGACCGGGACCGCCAACGTCCTCGAGGCCGTGGCGCGCGTCGGCGTGCCCCAGGTCGTCGTCGCCTCGTCCGTTGGCGCGTACCGCGGGGTCGACGTGGACGGCAAGCGGACGCCCGTCGACGAGGAGTTCCCCGTCACCGGCATCCCGACCGCCACGTACTCGATCCACAAGGCCGAGAACGAGGCGGCGATGGACGCCTTCGCCGCTCGCCACCCGGAGGTCGTGGTGACCCGGCTCCGCCCCGGACTGGTCTTCCAGCGCAGCGCCGCCGCCGAGCTCCGCGGACTGTTCCTCGGACGACTCGTGCCGATGTCGATCGTCCGGTGGATCCGCTGGGCGGTCCTGCCGTTGCCGCTGCCGTTCGTGTTCCAGGCCGTGCACGCCGACGACGTCGCCGATGCCTTCTGGCGCGCGATCGACCGACGTGCCGGCGGAGCCTTCAACATCGCTGCCACACCCGTGCTCAACCCGCCGAGGATGGCGCGGGCGTTCGGGATGCTCGGGGCGATCCGAGCGCCGATGTGGCTGATCCGCGGGCTCGTCACGCTCACGTGGCGGCTGCGGTTGCAGCCGACGGACGCCGGGTGGGTGGACATCGCGGCCCAGGTGCCGATCATGCGGACCGACCGGGCGCGGTCGGTGCTCGGATGGGAGGCGCGGCACACTTCCGAGGAGGCCTTGCGCGAGCTCGTGGCCGGGTTCGCGGACGGGGCGCGGGTGCCGGGGTCGGGGCCGTTGAGCGGGTGAGGGTGGCCCCTTCGCGGGGCAGCGCCCGGGCCGGGGAAGCGCTACGGTCGGATCGTTCCGACGAAGGGGGACGGCGTGTTCGGGGATCTGTACAGCGACGGCAGCGGCGGGTTCGGGAGCTTCGGCTTCGGCGACTTCGGCGCGTTCGGGGTCCTGTTCGGCGTGGGCTCGGCCGTGATCGGCCTCGGGTTCGTCGCGATCGTCGTGACGATCGTCCTCCGCAGCGCCCGGATGGCGAAGCGGGGCCAGAACCCGTTCACGATGGAGGAGGACCTGGCGTACCAGGCCATGCAGAGCCGGACGCTCGCGCCCGAGAAGTCGCTCGAGCAGCGGCTCGCCGAGCTCGACGACCTGCGCGCCCGCGGCGTCATCTCCGACGAGGAGCACCGCACCGCCCGCACCGAGGCCCTCCGCGGCTAGCCTGGGCGGGTGCTGCAGCCCATCGACCTGCTCGGGGAGTGGACCCTGCGCCGCACGGTCCACGACCGGCGTGCCGGGGTCGACGGCCTCGTGACCGGGACGACCACGCTGACGCGCGCGGCTCCGGACGAGGTCCGCTGGGACGAGACCGGCACGATGGCCTTCGACGGGCGGACCGTCCCCGTGGCACGGACGCTCCGGGTGCGCCGGGGCCCGGACGACCGCTGGACCGTGCACTTCGCCGACGGCCGGGTGTTCCACGACTGGGTCTGGGGATCGGCGGTGTCGCACGCGTGCTCACCCGACGACTACTCCGGGGTCCTCGCCGGGGACGCCGAACGGTGGACGGTCCGGTGGGAGGCACACGGTCCCGCGAAGGACTACGTCCTCGACAGCACACTGCGACGTCGGTCCCAGGCGGCAGACTGAGCGCATGCCCCGCAGCTCCGGTACCGACGCCCCGCGCATCACCCTGACCGAACCGACGGACCTCGACGACTGGACGCCCGGTCCCGGCGACGTCCTCACGGGCGACCGGATCGAGGGGAAGCGCATCGACGTGTTCGACCTCGCGGGGGAGCGGCTGCCGGACCTCGAGATCGAGGAGTCGGTGATCGGCACCCTCCGGGTCGACGGCGCCGACCTCCGGGGACTGCGGGTGCGTGACTCGGTCGTCGAGACGCTCGACGCGCCGGTGCTCCGGGCGTCGAGCAGCTCCTGGCGCGAGGTCCGGATCGCCGGCGGCCGCATCGGTTCCGCCGAGCTGTACGACGCGGGACTGAACGGCGTCGAGTTCGTCGGGATGAAGCTCGGGTTCGTGAACCTCCGTGGGTCGACGCTCACCGACGTGGTGTTCCGCGACTGCGTCGTCGACGAGCTGGACATCGCCGATGCCCGACTGCTGCGGGTGTCGTTCGAGGGGACGAGGATCCGCGCGGCCGAGGGCTCGAACACCCGGATCGAGCACGTCGACCTCAGCGCCGCCGACCTCGACCGGGTGGAGCGGCTCGAGGGGTTCCGCGGCGCGACGATCGCCGCCGACCAGCTGTACACGCTCGCGCCGCTCCTCGCTGCCCAGGCGGGCTACCGCGTCGACTGACCCGCCGGCGCGGTCGCCAGCGCGCGCGCCAGGTCAGCCTGCACGAGGTCGCCGTGCACCGCCGCGCCCGCCTGCGTCCCGGCCGCCGCCGACGCGATGACGGTCGCCATCGGCGCCGCCACGTTCCCGGCCGCGTACACGCCTCGCACGCTCGTCTGTCCGGCGGCGTCCACCGTCAGGGCGCTCGCGTACCGGTGGTCACCCATGAACTGGTCGGTGGCCTCGAGCCCGAGTCCCTCGAGGAACCCGATGCGCGCCTCCGCCGTGCTCGCCGCGGCCAGGGCGTCGAGCGCCACGAACTCGCCGGACACCAGCGAGACGCCGGCGAGACGATCACCGTCGGACACCACGTCGCGCACCGGTCCCGTCACGACCCGGACACCGCGGGCGGCAAAACCGGCCAGGGTGGTGTCGTCGACGAGCGCCGGGTCCGTGACGAAGGCCGTCACGTCCTCGCTCAGCGCGCGGAACATGAGCACCTGGTGCGCCCCGATCGGCGACGTCACGAGCACGCCGATGCGCTGGTCGCGGATCTCCCACCCGTGGCAGAACGGGCAGTGCACCACACCGCGCCCCCACTGCTCGGCGAGGCCCGGGACCTCCGGCAGGACGTCCACGGCGCCGGAGGCGACGACCAGCCTGCGTGTCGCGACGACCGCGCCCGACTCCAGCGTGACCGAGAAGCCGACCGGGTCGACACCGTCACCGTCCGTGGCGGACGCGGCCACGATCCTCCCGGTCGTCACCTCGACGCCGTAGGCGGCCACCTCGTCGCGGCCGACCGAGCCGAGCTCCGCTGGCGAGGCACCCTCGCGCCCCAGGTAGTTGTGGACCCCCTCGGCGCGGGCGTTCCGCGGCTCGCCGGAGTCGACGACGAGCACGGACCGCCGCGAACGGCCGAGGACGAGTGCTGCTGACAGGCCGGCGGCTGCTCCGCCGACCACGATGACGTCGTAGTGATCACGCATGCCTGCATCCTGCGGATCCATGAGCGCTGACGGCAAACATCCTTGCCGGTCTGGCAACATGGCCGGTATGACGACGGATCGGGAGGAACGGATCACCCCGCGCACGACGGCCGAGGTCGTCGACGGGGTCGGCCCGCGACTGCGCGCGCTGCGGACGCGCCGTGCCGTCACGCTCGCGGCGCTCGCCGCCGAGACCGGGATCTCGGTGTCGACGCTGTCGCGGCTCGAGTCGGGCCAGCGGAAGCCCACGCTCGAGCTCCTGTTGCCGCTCGCACGGGCGTACCAGGTGCCGCTCGACGACCTGGTCGGGGCGCCTCGGACCGGTGATCCGCGGGTGCACCTCGCGCCGGAGCTGCACGGCGGCCGGGTGGTGGTGCCGCTCACCCGACGGACCGGAGGCGTGCGCTCCTTCAAGCAGCTGATCCCGCCGGAGCCCGCGAACACCGATCGGTCCCTCCGGACGCACGAGGGCTACGAGTGGCTCTACGTGCTGTCCGGACGGCTCCGGCTGCTCCTCGGCGACCGTGACTTCGACCTCGGGCCGGGCGAGGTCGTCGAGTTCGACACGCACACGCCGCACTGGGTCGGGAACACCACGGACGAGGTCACCGAGGTGCTGTGCCTGTACGGGCCGCAGGGCGAGCGGGCGCACATCCGGTCGCGGCCCGCCGACCGCTAGAAGACGTGTGCGACGACGTCGTCGAGCAGACCCGACGTCGGCGTGTTCGACTGCTGGACGTGGATGCCGACGTCGCCGCGGGTGTAGTACGTGTCGCCGTCGGTGACCGGGTACTCGGCGTTCTGCGTGACCTTCTGGCAGCGGTACCCGTAGCCGTCGAGGGAGCAGTCGTACCCGTCCAGTGCCGTCTTCAGGTGCGGGTACGCCTTGGTCGAGTCGACGGTCGCGACCCGGATCGACAGGAACGAGATGTCCGCCCGCGGGTCCTTCCAGACGCAGGAGAGCTGCTTGCCGTCCGGCTGGAGCACCGGGGTGAGGTCGTCCTCCGGCACCACCACCGGGTCGCCGACCACCGTGGGGTCGTTCAGGGGCGAACCCGCGAACGAGGAGTCCCACTTGCCCGCCGTGATGAGCGCCTCGCACGAGTCGGGGATCCGGCCGGCGTCGTCGTCGACCCCGGGCACCGGGGTGATCGTCGAGGTCGGACGCGGGGTCGAGCCCGGCGTGGTCGGGGAGGCACTCGGAGCCGCGGCGGACGTCGTCCCGGTCGGGGCAGGGTCGGCGCCGGTCGAGCCCTGGGCGCAGCCGGTGAGGGCCAGTGCTGCGAGCGCGATCGCCGTGCTCCCTGTGGTCGTCATCCGTCGCATGTGCTCCCCCTGGTACCGCGATCACGGGCCGGTCGGCGGCCCCGCAGCCGACCGTAGTCGTCGGCGTCCGCGGACCGATCCGATCGTCATCGGATCGTGTCCGGGGCGGTTCCCGCCGGCGATGGGAGGATGACCGGGTGACCACGCCCACCGTCCCGCTCTTCCTCGACTGCGACACCGGCGTCGACGACGCCCTCGCCCTCACGTACCTGCTCGACGTCCCGCACGTCGACCTCGTCGGCATCGGTACGGTCTCCGGCAACACCGACGCGGCGACGGCGGCCGTCAACACCGCGGCGCTGCTGGCCCTGTGCGGCCGGACCGTGCCCGTCGCGGTCGGCGCGCACGACCCGATCGGCGGCTCCTACGGCGGCGGCGCACCGCACGTGCACGGGGCGAACGGCATCGGCGGGGTTGACCTCCCGCCGGGTGTCGCGGCCGCGGAGGACCCCGCCGCCGAGCTCCTCGTCCGGCTGGCCCGCGACCACGCAGCCGGTGACCGGAAGCTCGACGTCCTGGCCATCGGCCCGCTCACGAACCTCGCCGTCGCGCTCGAGGCCGAGCCGCGTCTGCCGGAGCTCGTCGGCACGCTGACGATCATGGGCGGCGCTGTGTGGGACGCGGGCAACGTGTCGCCCACCGCCGAGGCGAACGTCCACAACGACGCCGAGGCCGCCAGGCGGGTCCTCCGCGCCGGCTTCGACCTCGTGCTCGTGCCGCTCGACGTCACCCGGCAGCACCGCTTCGACGACACCGACGCCGACCGGTTCACGGCGGCCGGCGATCCGCTCCGGGTCGCGCTCGGCACGATGCTGCGCAGCTACGTCGACTTCTACGAGTCGGTCGACCACGTCCGTCGCGCACCGCTCCACGACCCGCTGGCGGCGGCCGTCGCGGCGGGCGAGGTCGAGCTCGCGGTCCGTACCACCCCGCTCGACGTGGTGGTCGGTGGGGCCGAGCACGGCCGGACCGTCCCCGCTGCGGACGGGCCGGCGGTCCGTGTCGTGGTGTCGGCCGACGACCGTGCGGCGGACGTCATCCGCGAGCGCATCCTCCACGTCGGCACGGTGTCGACCGGGTCGGTCGGGCGCGACGGCGTCGGTCGGTAGCGCAGCGGCACGCCGTGGTCGCGCGGTCTCAGCTCCGCCAGACCACCCGCGGAGCCAGCAGGCGGTGTCCGGTCGACGCGGGCAGGACGGTCCGACCGGTGCCCATGAGCAGCTCGACCGCGGCCGCGGCGACCTCGACCAGGGGCTGCTCCACGCTGGAGATGCCCACCGCCTCGGCCACCGGGGTGTCGTCGTAGCCCACCACCGGCACCGCCGCCCCGAGCGCGAACCGGGCTCCGAGGGCGAGGGTGTCCGACGCACAGACGAGCGCGTCGAACCCGGCGCCGTCCTCGACCGCCGCCGCGACCGTGCCGGTGGCCGCGGTGACGTCGTCCTCGCACGTGAGCCCGGGATCGTCGGGCAGCCTGGCCGCGCGCATCGCGTCCCGCCAGCCCCGTCGGCGCTCGTCACCCTGTCCGGACGGGCTCGGCCAGCCCAGGAACCCGGTCCGGCGGTGCCCCTGCGCCACCAGGTGCTCGGTCGCGACGTGCACGCCCGCGTACCCGTCGACGTCGACCCAGGGGTGCGGCGCGGCGTCCATGTCCGGCAGACCCCACGGCCGGCCGAAGGTCACGAAGGGGATGTCCCGGGCGCCGAGCCACGCCGCGCGGGGATCGCCGTGGAACGTCGAGGTGAGGACGAACCCGTCGACGTCCGAACCCTCGACGAGGCGTTCGATGTGGGCGAGTTCGTCGTCGACGTCGGTGGCGGTGAAGAGCAGGATGCGCATCCCGCGCAGGTCGGCACACTCGACGAGCGCGTGCAGGAAGCGGTCGAGCACGGCGCCGGAGATGCCGTGCACCGGTTCCAGCCGGACGCCGAGCGTGGAGCTCTGGCGGGTGCGGAGCCGACGGGCGGACGCGTGCGGCCGGTACCCGAGGTCGTCGATGGCGGCCCGGACCCTGGTGAGCGTCGCGGGGCGGACGACCTCGGGCCGGTTCAACGCGTTCGACACCGTCTGCCGTGAGACGCCCGCGGCGAGGGCGACGTCGGCGACGGTGGCGGGATGCGACATGGGGTTCACCGTAGCGCCTCGCAGGTGTATGGTCGACTCGTTTGATCGATCAAATTTGAACGATCGAAGTACTGCACTCGACGAGGAGTCCCCCTGATGCAACGACGCACAGCACGCATGCTGACCGCGGGAGCGATGGCGCTCACCGCAGCTCTGACCCTCTCCGCCTGTGGCTCCGGCTTCTCGAGCTCGGGCGGCAACGGTTCCGGCGGTGGCGCCGCGAAGCTCACCTCGAGCGACGACCCCCTCACCGTCCTCATCGGCTCGTCGGGCGACGCCGAGACCGCCGCCGTGAAGAGCGCCGCCGCCGCGTGGTCGAAGTCCTCGGGCACCGGCGCGACGGTGCAGCCGGCGAACAACCTCGACCAGCAGCTCGCCCAGGGCTTCGCGGCCGGCAAGCCCGCCGACGTGTTCTACGTCAGCACGTCGTCCCTCGCCGGGTACGCCGCGAACGGCTCGCTGTTGGCCTACGGCGACCAGCTCGAGGACACGAGCGACTTCTACCCGACGCTCACGAAGTCGTTCACCGTGGACGACCAGCTGTACTGCGCGCCGAAGGACTTCTCCACCCTCGCGCTGTTCATCAACACGAAGGACTGGAAGGCCGCCGGGCTGACCGACAGCGACGTCCCGACCACCTGGGACCAGTTGCGGACGGTCTCCGAGAAGCTCACCCGCGACGGACGGGTCGGACTCACGACCAGCCCGCAGATCGAGCGTCTCGGGGCGTTCATGACCCAGGCCGGCGGTGCCCTGACGAACAGCGCCCAGACGAAGGCGACGGTCGACTCGGCCGCGAACGTCGAGGCCCTCGACTACGTGAAGAGCCTGCTCGACGACGGCTCGATGAAGTTCTCGAGCGACCTCGGCGAGAGCTGGGGAGGTGACGCGTTCGGCAAGGACAAGGCCGCGATGACCATCGAGGGCAACTGGCTCACCGGGGCGATGTCGTCGAGCTACCCGAGCGTGGACTACGAGGTCGTCGCCCTGCCGAAGGGCCCGAAGGGTGCCGGCACGCTGCAGTTCACGAACTGCTGGGGCATCGCGAAGGACTCCCCGAACCAGAAGGCAGCGCTGTCCTTCGTCGAGAAGATGACGAGCACCGACCAGCAGCTCGCCTTCGCGAAGGCGTTCGGTGTGATGCCCTCGGTCGAGTCGGCCGCCGGCACCTGGAAGCAGGAGTACCCGCAGTACGCCGCGTTCCTCGACCAGGCGGACGCCGCCCAGGGCCTGCCGAACGCGTCCGGGACCGCCGACGTGATCGCCGACTTCGACTCGAAGCTCGGCAGCCTCAGGACGACCGACACCAAGACCCTGCTCGAGGGCGTCCAGAAGAACATGGCCGCCGCGCTGAAGGGCTGACGGACGTGTCCCGGAAGAACCGTGCCGAAGCCGTCTCGGGCTGGCTGTTCACCGCGCCGACGATCATCGTCCTCGGCCTGTTCCTCGCCGTGCCGGTGGTCATGGCGGCCTGGGTCAGCGTGTCCGACTGGCGGGGTGTCGGCAGCCCGTTCTCGTCCGACGTCTCCTTCGTCGGCGGGCAGAACTACGCCAAGATCCTCGGCGGCGGGGGCCTCGACGAGCAGAACTTCGGCACCGCGCTGAGGAACAACCTCTGGTACGTCGTGTTCGTCGTCCCGCTGCAGACCGCCGTGGCGCTCGGGCTCGCCCTGCTCGTCAGCGGTCGGGCACTGCGCGGGCGCGGGTTCTTCCGGACCGCGTTCTACTTCCCCTCGGTGACGAGCTCGGTCGCCATCACCGTCCTCTGGCTGTTCCTGTTCTCGTCGACGGGAGCCGTCAACAAGATCATCAGCTGGGCGGGGATCAACGGACCGAACTGGTTCAACGAGCCCACCGGCCTGTTCCACCTCGGCGGAGGCACACCACCGGCCTTCCTCGCCGACCACACGATGCTCGGCATCTCGTGGTGGGAGTGGCTCGCGGGTCCGTCGGTCGCGATGACCGCCTTCATCCTGCTCGCGGTGTTCACGACGAGCGGCACCTTCATGCTGCTGTTCATCGCGGCGCTGCAGAACCTCTCGCCGGAGGTCGACGAGGCGGCGATGATCGACGGCGCCGGGTCCTGGACGCGGTTCTGGCGGGTCACCCTGCCGCAGCTGCGCCCGACGCTCTTCACGGTGCTGACGCTCGGGCTGATCGGGACGTGGCAGGTCTTCGACCAGATCTACACGGGCACGAAGGGCGCCCCGGCGAACACGACGCTCACGCCGGCGTTCCTGTCGTACACGTCCGCGTTCCAGAGCCAGCAGTGGGGCGTCGGCGCAGCCATCGCCTTCATCCTGTTCGGCATCATCGTCGTCTTCACGCTGCTGCAGCGGTGGGCGCTGCGCGACCGCCCGGTGTCCCGCCGTCGGATGCGGTGGATCGAGAAGGGGAGCACACGATGACCAGCGCACCCACCCCGGCGACCGCAGGCGGCGGGACCGAGCCGACCCGCGCCTCCAGGGCGGCAGTGCCAGGAGGCGCGGTGCCGGACCTCGGCGCCACCACCGTCACGCAGGCACCCGGCCCGGGCCGGCGGCCACGTCGGCTCACGCCGCGGAGCGTGGTGCTGCTGGTGTTCGGCGTCCTGATCGCCGTCGTCTACCTGCTGCCGTTCTACGTCGCGATCGTGAACGCGTTCAAGACCGACCAGGACGCCTCCCTGCACCCGCTGGCGCTCCCCGTCACCTGGACCGGCGCGGCGTTCCAGACCCTCTTCGAGAACTCCGACTTCGGGATCTGGGCGATGAACTCGATCATCGTCGCGGTCTTCGTCACGCTCGGCCGGATCTTCTTCGACTCCCTCGCCGGGTACGCGTTGGCGCGACTGCGGTTCCCGGGTCGCCAGACCGTCTTCGCCCTGCTCATCGCCGTCATGGCGGTGCCGGGCGTGGTCCTGCTCATCCCGAAGTTCCTCGTGATCAACCAGCTCGGCATGTACGACTCGTACTCGGGCATGATCGTGCCGTTGCTCGTGGACGCCGCCGGGGTGTTCATCATGAAGAACTTCTTCGAATCGATCCCGGTGAGCGTCGAGGAGCAGGCGAAGATCGACGGTGCCGGCACGTTCCGGACCTTCTGGTCGGTCGTGCTCCCGATGGCGCGTCCGGCCGTCGTGACGATCACCATCCTGTCGTTCCAGGGATCGTGGAACGAGCTCGCGCACTTCATCGTGTCGACCTCGTCGCCCGACCTCACCACGCTCACGAAGGGCGTCGCATCACTGGCGTCGGGCGCGCTGAGCGCCGGGAACCAGTTCCCGGTCAAGCTCGCGGCGGCCTTCGTCATGACCATCCCCGTGGCGGTCGCGTTCTTCGTGTTCCAGAAGCGCATCATGAACGGCAGCGACGGGGCGGTCAAGGAATGAGCACCCCGACGTGACCGCCACCGAACCCACGATCCTGGCCACCTGCGGCGGTCTGGTCGGCGGCGAGTGGGACGACTCGGCCTACGGTCCCCTCCTGTTCGAGGCCGTCCGGCTCGCCCGCGTCCCCGCCGGTCGGCCACCACGCGTGTTGCACGTGAACACCGCCGGCGGCGACCAGCGGACCGTCGAGGGGGCAGAGCTCGCAGCGGCCCGTACGGCCGGTGTCGAGGCGTCGCACCTGCGGTTCTTCCCGAGACGGAACGTGCCGTCCCTGCGCGACGCCGTCCTCGGTGCGGACGTCGTCTGGGTCTCGGGCGGCTCCGTGGTCAACCTCCTCGCCGTGTGGCGTGCCCACGGTCTCGACGAGGTCCTGCGTGAGGCTTGGGACGCCGGAGTGGTGCTCGCCGGTGGATCGGCCGGCGCGCTCTGCTGGCACACCGGCGGCGTCACGCAGAGCCACGGCCCGCAGCCGTCGGTCCTCGCCGACGGACTCGGCTTCGTGTCCGGCTCGCTCGGTGTCCACACCGACTCGGACCCGGACCGGTCGCCGGTCTTCCGCGCAGCCGTCGCGGCGGGGGACCTCCCGGCGGGCATCGAGCTCGACGAGGGCGTCGGCGTCGTCCACCGTGGGCGCTCGGCCACGTTCGTCGAAGCCGTCACCGACCACGACGGAGGCGGCGCGGTGCGCATCGACCGTGCCCCCGGCGACCCGACCGGCATCCGTGCCGAGCCCCTGCTCGTGCGTCGCCTGCCGGACGCACCCCGACCCGTACCGAGCTGGACACCCAGCGCCTGGATCCCGTCCCCCGAACCCGTCGACGAGGAAGCCCCATGACCTCCACCACCACGAACACCACCACCGCCGCTGCCACGACCGCCACGCTGCAGCCCCTGCTCCACGACGAGGTCGCCGTCATCGCGGCACCGACGCAGGCATGGTCCGGTCGGGACGGTGCCATCGGCGCGAACCCCGTGCACGGCTACTGGACCGGCGACCAGCGGTTCGTCTCCGCCGTGCGCGTCAGCGTCGAGCACTCCGCGGTGGAATCGGTCGCCGTCGTGCCCGTTGGTGCCCGCGAGGTCGTCTTCACCGGACTCCTGCGCGGCCTCGACGGTACCGGCGCCGATCCGGACGTCCGCCTCGACCGTCGTCGGACGGTGCGCATCGACGGGGTGGCGGAACGCCTGCGCGTCACCGATCGGCTCCAGGGGCCCGGCGCGAGCACCGCGGAGCTCGTCGTGACCGTCAGGCTGACCCCGGACGCCGCCGGGATGGACGCGGTGAAGGCCGGTCACGGCCCCCAGCCGGTCCCCGCCGACGCCTCGGAGCAGACCGCATCGTGGACCTCGGGCTCCGTACGGGTCCGGCTCGACGCCCCGGGAGCATCCGTCCGCGTCGAGGACGGTGACGTCGTGCTGCGCTGGCGGACGGAGCGCGCGCACCAGGTCGACCTCGCGTGGG
Organism: Curtobacterium sp. USHLN213; assembly: GCF_037144815.1. Lineage (NCBI taxonomy): Bacteria > Bacillati > Actinomycetota > Actinomycetes > Micrococcales > Microbacteriaceae > Curtobacterium > Curtobacterium sp. USHLN213. The sequence continues at coordinate 372,745 of NZ_JBBCYQ010000002.1, forward strand.
ACTGCGCCGTGGAGACGCCCGACGCCGTCGTCACCGGCGTGACGACCCCGCGCCCGTTCGACGTCCCGGCCGGCGTGCAGGACGACCGGCTCCGGCGCTGGCTGGAGCGTGCCACCGACGATCTCGACGCTCTGCGGCTGGCGCGGCCCGAGGGCGAGTTCATCGCGGCCGGCGCCCCCTGGTTCTTCACCCTGTTCGGCCGCGACGCGATCTGGGCCGCCCGCTTCCTGCTGCCCGTCGACACCAGCACCGCCGGGGGCACCCTCCGGGTCCTCGCCGCGCTGCAGGGCACCGCGGACGACCCCGCGACCGCCGAGCAGCCCGGCAAGATCATGCACGAGCTGCGCCAGGCGTCCCTGCCGGTCGACAACGACGAGATCTCCCTGCCACCGCTCTACTACGGGACCGTCGACGCGACGGCGCTCTGGGCGTGCCTGCTCCACGACGCCTGGCGTGCGGGGCTCCCCGACGCCGAGGTCGAAGCGCTCCTGCCGACGCTCGAACGCGCCCTGGCGTGGATGCGCGACCACGGCGACGCGGACGGCGACGGGCTGCTCGAGTACGTCGACGAGTCCGGCCGAGGGCTGGCGAACCAGGGCTGGAAGGACTCCGGGGACAGCGTGCAGTGGCGGGACGGCACCCTCGCCGACGGCCCGATCGCCCTGTGCGAAGTGCAGGGCTACGCGCACGAGGCCGCGGTGCACGGTGCCGACCTGCTCGATGCGTTCGGCCGTCCCGGCGGCGACGAGTGGCGTACCTGGGCCGCCCGCCTGGCCGATCGCTTCCGCGACGCCTTCTGGGTGGCCGACGACATCGGTCGGTACCCGGCGATCGCCCTCGACGCCCGCAAGCGCCCCGTCGACTCCGCCACGAGCAACATCGGCCACCTGCTCGGCACCGGCCTGCTCACCCCGGACGAGGAAGCCGTCGTCGCAGCACGTGTCGTGAGCCCGGACCTGGCGAGCGGCTTCGGCCTCCGGACCCTCTCCACGACCGCCGCCGGGTACTGGCCGCTCAGCTACCACGGGGGCACCGTCTGGGCGCACGACACCGCCGTGGTGATCACGGGCCTCACCCGGTCCGGACACCACGACGAGGCCCGGGTCCTGTCCGAGCAGCTGCTCGCCGCGGCGGTGGCGTTCGACTTCCGGATGCCCGAGCTGCACGCCGGCGACGACGCGTCCGCCGTCACACGTCCGGCCCCGTACCCGGCCGCCTGCCGCCCGCAGGCCTGGAGTGCCGCCGCCGCCTTCCCCGTCTGGGTCGCGCTCCGGTAGGCCGCCGTCGCAGGACTCCGGCGGTACGGTCGAGGGCATGACGACGACCCCGGACGACCTCGCCGAGGAGCTCCGCGAGTCGATCGGCCGGATCGTGCGGGCCACCCGGGTACTCACCGACGAGCTGCCGCAGGCGCAGAGCGCGAGCCTGGGCCTGCTCGACCGGCAGGGGCCGCAGACCATCGCCGAGCTCGCGCGGGCCCGCGGCGTGAAGCACCAGGGACAGTCACGGACCGTCGCGGAGCTCGAGGAGCGCGGCTTCGTGGAGCGAGGCGTCTCCGACGGGGACCGGCGGGTCTCGGTGATCCGGCTGACGGACTCGGGCCGCACGGTCATGCTCCGGGAACGGAGCGCCCGAGCCGGGGCGTTCGCGTCGGTGATCGGATCCGAGCTGTCCGAGGCCGAGCGTGCGGCACTCGCCAGGGTGCCGGAACTGTTCGACCGCATCGCGGCGAGACTCGAACGGTGAACGCCCTCTCATCCGGATCGACCACGTCGATGTACAACACTGTTGTAGACTCGTCGACATGGAGCTGACGAAGTACAACCACGCCACCGTCGTCCTCGAGCAGGACGGCGCCACCCTCGTCATCGACCCGGGCACGTTCACGCCGGAGGGCACCGACCTCGCGACGGCCGCCGTCGCCGTCCTCGTCACCCACGAGCACTTCGACCACTTCGACGTCGACGCCGTCCGTGCCGCCCTCGCCGCGAACGACGCCCTCGTGGTCCGTGGGCCCGCCGCGATCGTCGACCAGCTCGGCGCGCACGACGGCCGCGTCGCCGCGGTCTCGGCCGGTGACACGTTCGAGGTCGGCCCGTTCTCGGTGCAGGTCTTCGGTGAGGAGCACGCCGTCATCCACGGCGACATCCCGACGATCGCGAACGTCGGCTACCTCGTGAACGGCGCCGTGTTCCACCCCGGCGACGCCTACCTCGTGCCCGGCGTCCCGGTGCAGACCCTGCTGCTGCCGACCAGCGGCCCGTGGACGAGCACCGCCGAGGCCGTCGACTACGTCCGCGCGGTCTCCCCGGAGCACGCCGTGCAGATCCACGAGGCGATGCTCAGCGAACTCGGGCAGCAGTCCGCCGCGCGGTTCCTCGGCCCGGACGGTCTCGGACCGGTGCCGGTGCAGATCCTGCCCGCCGGCGAGTCGATCACCGTCTGACGGACGTGACGCGCCCCTGAGAGGCGATCCGCGCCTCCAGGGCAGGGTGGAGGGATGCCCGACGCACCCTCCACCGCCGTCCTCTTCGACATCGACGGGACCCTCGTCGACTCGAACTACCCGCACATCGACGCCTGGTGGCGGGCGTGCACGGCAGCAGGCGAGTCCGTCGACGCCTGGCGGATCCACCGCGCGATCGGCATGGACTCGGCGAAGCTGCTCGAGGAGCTGCTGCCGGACGCCACGGACGAGCAGCGCGACACCGTCAAGCAGTTCCACACCGCGTACTACGCCGAGCAGATGCCGCGGTTGCGGCTCCTCCCGGGTGCCCGTGAGCTGCTCAGGTCCGTCGTCGAGGCCGGTCACGCCGTCGTGCTGGCCACGAGCGCGCCCGAGGACGAACTCGTGCGCCTGCGCGAACTGCTCGACGCCGAGGCGTGGATCACCGCCGTCACGAGCTCGGAGGACGTCGAACAGGCCAAGCCGGACCCCGGGATCATCGAGGTCGCGCTCCGGAAGGTCGGCGTGTCCGCCGATGCCGCCGTGATGGTCGGCGACGCGATGTGGGACGTCGAGTCCGCCGGACGGGTCGGTGTGCCCTGCGTCGCCGTGATGACGGGCGGGATCGGCGGCGACGAGCTGCGCCGGGCCGGGGCGGTCCGGGTGTACGACGACGCGGCAGCGGTCCTCGCCGACCTGCGGGCCGGCCGGGGCCCCATCGCGGACCTGGCGAGCCACGCCGGGGGAGCCGCCGGCAGAGGGGCGGGCGCGTGAGCGTCCGCGGCGTCGACCACATCGGACTGACCGTGCCCGACGTCGACGCGGCCAGCGCGTTCCTGATCGACGCGTTCGGTGCCGAGGTGCTCTACGACACGCTCCCCGCCGACCAGCCTCCGAAGGGCGGCGCGGCGACGACGTCACGCCTCGGTGTCCCCGGAGACGCCCGTGAGGTGCGGATCCGGATGCTCGCGCTGCCTGACGGCCCCGGCATCGAGCTGTTCGCCTTCGACCACGTCGAGCAGGACACCCCGGCGGTGCCGTCCGACCTCGGGTGGCAGCACCTCGCGCTGTACGTCGACGACCTCGACGCCACGCTCGACCGGGTCGTGGCCGCCGGGGCGACCGCGCTCGGCGCACCCCGCCCGCTCCCGGGGCCCGAAGCCGGCGACCGGAACCGGTTCGTGTACGTCCGCACCCCGTGGGGCAGCACCGTCGAGCTCCTGACCTACCCCGATCCCCAGCCCTACGAGGAGCACACGTCGCGTCGACGCTGGCATCCGTGACAGGATCGTCGGTCGTGATCACGATCGAACGCGTTCGGTGGGACGACCCCCGTGGTGTGGCGCTCCGCGCCCGCATGGACGAGGAGATGCACGAGCGCTACGGCGCCGCGAACGGCGACGAGGACCCGGCGGTGACGGCCGAGCGTGGCCGGGCGCTCGCCGTGGACCCGGCGACGATCATCACCTCGATCCTCGCGATCGACGAGGACGGCGAGGCCCTCGGGCACATCGCCGTCAGGCGCCTCGGTGACGAGGTCGAACTGAAGCGCCTCATCGTCCTCGCCGCCGCCCGCGGGAAGGGTGCGGCCACCGCGCTGCTCACCGAGGGGGAGCGCGTCGGGCGTGAGGAGGGCGCCGCGCGGCTCATCCTGCAGACCGGCGACAAGCAGCCCGAGGCCGTGGCGCTCTACGAGAAGACCGGCTGGACCCCGATCCCGGTGTACGAGCCGTACGCCGCGACGATGCCGTGGTCGTTCTGCTTCGAGAAGGCGCTCTAGCGGTACCCCACTTCCACATTGCACTCTCAGTCCGATAGTGCAATTCTTGTCCGGTGAGCACCACCGAACGCACCCGCGCGCTGCGCCGACGCATGATCGTCGAGGCACGTCGGGCGACCATCGAGCACGGGCTGCACGGCTTCACGATCGAGCAGCTCTGCGAGACGGTCGGGGTGTCCCGGCGGACGTTCTTCAACCACTTCGCGTCGAAGGACGACGCCGTGCTCGGCATCGAGATCAACGCGGACGTCGAAGCCATCGACGCGTACGCCGCCGGCGGTGTCGTCGCGGCCGACCTCGAGCCGCTGGACTCCATCGTCGCGCTGGCGATCGACCAGTTCCACCGGGCCGGCATCGACCGCGCCGACGAGGTCCTCGTCCGCGGGGTCTTCGAACGCGAGCCGGCGCTCGTCGCCCGGTTCCTCTCGGCCACCGACGTGCAGCTCGGCCGCATCACCGACGCCGTACGAGCGCGGTTCGGTTGGGGCGACGCCACCGACCGCCGTGCGCGGCTCGTCACCGAGGCCGCCGCAGGGCTGCTCAAGGTGACGGCGGAGACCTACTTCGACGACGCGTTCGACGAAGCCACCGGCCCCGCGTTCGACGAGCTGCTCACCCAGAACCTCCGCCTGATGAGGGCGGCCATCACGACCGGACAGGACACCACCGAATGAGCGCCACCGCGCCGGGCACGACCAAGCGTGCCCGCCCAGGCTCCGACGGACCGCTGCTCCTCACGCAGCGCCGGATCTGGATCATCTTCTCCGCGCTCATCGCGGGGATGCTGCTCTCCAGCCTCGACCAGACCATCGTCTCGACGGCGATGCCCACCATCGTCGGCGAGCTCGGCGGCGTCGCACACCAGGCGTGGCTGACGACCGGGTACCTGCTCGCCTCGACCATCGTGATGCCCGTCTACGGCAAGTTCGGTGACGTCCTCGGTCGCCGCAACCTGTTCCTCATCGCGATCGCCCTGTTCACCGTCGCGTCGGCCGGGTGCGCCTTCGCCGGCGACTTCACCCAGCTCGTGGTCTTCCGTGCCATGCAGGGCCTCGGCGGCGGCGGCCTGATGATCCTGTCGCAGGCGATCATCGCGGACATCGTGCCGGCGTCCCAGCGCGGCAAGTACCTCGGCCCGCTCGGTGCGATCTTCGGCCTCTCGGCGATCGGCGGCCCGCTGCTCGGCGGGTTCTTCGTCGACCACCTCACCTGGAACTGGGCGTTCTACATCAACATCCCGGTCGGCATCGCCGCGTTCTTCGTGGCGTGGTTCGCGCTGACCCTGCCGAGCAAGAAGGCGACGAAGCGCATCGACGTCCTCGGCGTGCTCTTCATGTCCGCCGCGACGACGTGCCTGGTGTTCTTCTCGGAGTTCGGCGGCAGCAAGGACCACGGCTGGGACGCCCCGGAGACGTGGGCCTGGTTCGCCGGTCTCGTCGTGTCGGCAGCGCTCCTCGTGCTCGTCGAGTCGCGTGCGGCGGACCCCGTCCTGCCGCTGTCGTTCTTCCGGAACCGCACGTTCCTGCTCGCGACCGGCATCGGCCTCGTGCTCGGCATCGGCATGTTCGCGGCGATCGGCTTCGTCCCGACGTTCCTGCAGATGGCGTCCGGCACCTCGGCGGCGGTCTCGGGTCTCCTGATGCTGCCGATGATGGTCGGCCTGATCGGGACCTCGATCGCGTCCGGCAACCTGATCACCAAGACCGGTCGCTACCGGATGTTCCCGATCATCGGGACGATCCTGGTCGCCCTGGCGATGCTCGCGATGACCCAGCTCGCGGCGGACACCCCGATCTGGCTCATCTGCGCGTACCTGTTCGTCTTCGGTGCGGGCCTCGGCCTCATCATGCAGGTGGTCGTCCTCGTGGCGCAGAACGCGGTGCCCGCCGAGCAGGTCGGTACCGCCACGTCGACGAACAACTACTTCCGCGAGGTCGGCGCCTCCCTCGGCACCGCCGTCTTCGGTGCGCTCTTCACGGCGCGGCTCACGACGTCGCTCACCGACGTGTTCCGCGGCGCCGGCGGATCGGCGACCGACGCGGCGTCGTCGGCGGGCAGCATCGACCCCGCGACCGTGGCGAAGCTGCCGGAGGCGGTGCAGGACGGCATCGTGAACGCGTACGCAGACTCCCTGGCCCCCGTGTTCTGGTACCTGCTGCCGTTCATCGCGGTGGCCTTCCTGCTCGCGCTGTTCCTCCCGCAGATCAAGCTCTCCGACACGGCCGGCATGGTCGCCCGTGGCGAGGCGGTCGGCGGAGCCGAGGCCGATGAGCTCGAGCGCGCGCAGCGCGCGGGGCACACGGCCGGCGCGGCCGAGCCGCAGCCGGCGCCCGAGCCGGCCGATGCCGGTCCGGACCGTTCGGAGCGCTGACCGCGCGATCCACGAAAGCGACAGTCCCCCGCAGGATCCCTGCGGGGGACTGTCGCTTCCCCGGCACGGACCCGCCGCCGCGGCGCCGATCTGTCGCTTCGGCGGGGTGGTCCGGACCACCGCCGGCCAGGAGGCGCGGTGCCAGCTCGCACCGCGCCTCCCGTCCGCCACGGCGCGCGCCCACCGCGCCCACCGCGCCCCGGTCGCGAAAGCGACAGGCTGCCGCCGGATCTCGGCTGGCACCTGTCGCTTCCGCGGGGTGATCGCCGCGCGGTCGCGGTACATCGTCGCTCTCGCGGCACGAACCGCCGCGGTCCGCGACCGCGCGCGGCGCCGCGGCGCCGCGCGCAGCCGCCGCGGCGCGCGCTACGCGCCCGTGCTCGCGCGGCGCACCAGGCGTGTGGGGAGCGCCGCGGCCTCCGGCGCGGTGCCGTCGAGCGTCGCGAGCAACCGCAGCGCCGCAGCCCGGCCGAGGTCCGCGCCGGGGAGTGCGACGCTCGTCAGGGCCGGCGCCGTGACCGAGGACGACGGCAGGTCGTCGAACCCCGCGACGGCGAGTTCGCCGGGGACCGCGATGCCGAGCTGCCCGGCGACCCGGAGCACCCCGTACGCGAGGGTGTCGGCAGCCGCGACGACCGCCGTGACGTCGTCGTCCTGCCAGGCCTCGAGGACGTGCTCGGTCGCCGAGGCCGCGGCGTCCACCGTGAGGTCGGCGCGGGCGGTGACCTCGGAGACCTCGATGCCGACGGCCGCGCACTCCTGTTCGAAGAGCTCCCGACGGACGCCGAACGTCGCAGCCCGCGAGGTCCCGTCGAGGTACCCCACCCGCCGGTGCCCGCGCTCGTGCAGGTGGGCGACGAGCTCGTGGACACCGGGGGAGAGGTCGTAGTTCACGGCCTCGGGGCCGCCCGGTGCGTCGAGCAGCACCACGGGGACGGTGGCGGTCATCGTCTCGTCGGCGGCGGGCGCGTCCACCAGGATGCCGGCCGGGCGGAGCCGCTCGAACCGTCGGACGTCGGCGGCCACGGGCTGGGCCCCGCGCTCCGTCACGGAGAGCACGAGCTGGAAGCGGTCGCCGACGGTGTCGCGCACGCCGCGGATCACCTCGGCGAAGAAGGGGTTCGACAAGTCGGGGGCGATCAGGACGACGAGGTCGCCGCTGCCCCGCGCGAGGGAACTTGCAGCGTGGTCGACGACGTAGCCGAGCTCGTCGACGGCGTCGCGCACTCTCGTGGCGATCGGCACGGAGACCCGGCCGCGGTCCTTGCCGTTCACGACGAGCGACACCGTGGCGATGCTCGTCCCCGCGCGCTCGGCCACCATCGCAGCGGTCACACGACGGCCGGGGGCGGCGGAGGATGGCACGCGTCGATGCTACCGAGCGCGGACCGCGCAGTTCGGGTCCGCCGCCGGTGACTTGACGTCAAACGCTTGACGTGTTTCCATGTCAAACGCTTGACGTGCCGCGGGAGCTGATCCTCGCCGCGGATCCCCACCTCGTCGAGCATCGACCTCCTGATCCCCGAAGAAGTGGAGCGCCCCGCGTGCCCGAGAAGATCATCCTCGACTGCGACCCCGGCCACGACGACGCCGTCGCGATCCTGCTGGCCCACGGCAACCCGGACATCGAGCTCCTCGCCGTGACGACCGTCGTCGGCAACCAGACGCTCCCGAAGGTCACCCGCAACGCCCTCGCCGTCGCCCGCATCGCCGGGATCACCGGGGTCCCGTTCGCCGCCGGTGCCGACCGTCCGCTGCTCCGCGAGATCGAGGTCGCCGGTGACATCCACGGCGAGAGCGGTCTCGACGGGCCGATGCTCCCCTCGCCGTCGTTCGAGCTGGACGAGCGGCACGCGGTCGACCTCATCATCGAGACCGTCATGGCGCACGAGCCCGGCACGGTCACCCTGGTGCCGACCGGCGGCCTGACGAACATCGCCCTCGCGGCCCGCAAGGAGCCCCGCATCGTCGAGCGCGTCAAGCAGGTCGTCCTGATGGGCGGCGGGGTGCACGTCGGCAACTGGAGCCCGGTCGCCGAGTTCAACATCGTCATCGACCCCGAGGCCGCCTCGATCGTCTTCGACGCGGGCTGGGACGTCGTCATGGTCGGCCTCGACCTGACGCACCAGGCGCTCGCGACGCCCGAGGTCGCCGAGCGCATCGCCGCCGTCGGCACCGCCCCCGCCGCGTTCGTCGGCGAGCTGCTCGACTTCTTCGGCCAGACGTACAAGGACGCCCAGGGCTTCGACGCCCCGCCCGTGCACGACCCGTGCGCCGTCGCGTACGTCATCGACCCGACCGTCGTCCGTGCCGTGAAGGTCCCGATCCACGTCGAGACGCAGGGCACCCTGACCCTCGGCATGACCGTCGCCGACTTCCGCGCGCCCGCGCCGGAGGACTGCCGCACGAGCGCCGCGATGGAGCTCGACCACGGCCGGTTCTGGGACCTCGTCGTCGACGCCCTCGAGCGCATCGGCGAGACCCCGGACACCGGCTGGACGCCCCGGACCGCAGCCACCACGACCACCACGGAGCACTGACCCCCATGACCACCACATCGACGAAGAAGTCGATCGGCGCCCTCACCGCCGCGCTCCTCGCAGCCTGCATCGCGTTCCAGCTGAACGCGAGCATGCTCAGCCCCGCCCTGGTCACGATGGCCCGCGAGCTGCACACCGACGACGCCACGATCGGCCTGTCGCAGACGCTGTTCTTCACCCTGGCGGCGCTGTTCTCGCTGTTCCTGCCGCGCCTGTCCGACATCGTCGGCCGCAAGCGCGTCCTGCTCGGCATGCTCGCGGTGATGCTCGTCGGCAGCATCGTGGCGGCGCTCGCGGTCAACGTCCCGATGCTGTTCGTCGGCCGCATGATCCAGGGCGTCACCGGCCCGGTCGTCCCGATCGGCCTGCTCATCCTCCGCAACGAGATCGCCGACCCGAAGCGCTACGGCGCCGCCCTCGGCCTGCTCACCGCGGTGAACGGCGGCATCGCGGGCGTCGACGCCCTCGCCGGAGGGTGGATCGCGACGCACTTCGGGTTCCGCGGGATCTTCTGGGTCATCGCGATCGTCACCGTCGTAGCCGCGCTGATGGTCGCTGCGTGGGGCGTCGAGTCGAAGCCGTCGGCCGGCACCCGGATGGACTGGTGGGGTGTCCTGCCGCTCGTCGTCAGCGTCGGCGCACTGCTCACCGCGTTCAACGAGGCGGGCAAGCTCGCAGCCGCCAACTGGGGGCTCGTGGCCTGTGGCATCGTCCTCGCCCTCGTGGCCTTCGGCGTCTTCTGGGCGGTCGAGTCGCGGGTGCGCGAGCCCCTCGTCGAGACACGGTTCCTCAAGCGCCGTGCGACCTGGGCCCTGCTCGTCACGACCCTGCTCACCATGACGGGCGTGTTCGCGGTCGTGAACGGCCTCGTCACGAGCCTCGCGCAGAACCCGGACGCGGGCTTCGGCATGGAGGCCGACCTCGCCTCGCTCGCGTTCCTCACCCCGTACGCGCTGGTCGGCTGGATCGTCGGACCCTTCGCCGGCCGGCTCGCACCGACCCTCGGCTACCGCGCCGTGCTGCGCGTCGGCCTGGTCGGGAGCATCGTCGCGACGCTCGTCATGGCGTTCGTCGGCGTGCACTCGCTGCCGGTGCTCATCGCCGCGACCGTGCTGATCGGCATCACGTACGCCGGCATCGCGAACATCATCCTGAACGGGCTCGGCATCGTGCTCTCGCCGGAGTCGAACCCCGGCTTCCTGCCCGGCCTCAACGCCGGTGCGTTCAACCTCGGTGCCGGCATCAGCTTCGCCGTCCTGCCGGCCCTGCAGATCGCGCTCGGGACCGGCGGGTCCGCGGGCACCGCCGGGTACTCCGGTGGCATGCTGCTCGGTGCCGTGATCACCTGCGCGGCACTCGCCACGTCCTTCCTCATCCCGCGCCCGGCCTCGGCCGAGACAGGAGCCGCCGCATGACCGGCATCGTCGTCGTGGGGAGCCTCAACGCGGACCTGGTGGTCCGCACGGAGCGCTTCCCGAAGCCCGGTGAGACCCTCCAGGGGTCCGACCTCGCGATCCTGCCAGGCGGCAAGTCCGCCAACCAGGCGGTTGCTGCCGGGAGGCTCGGGGGCACCGTGCGCATGATCGGCGCGGTCGGCGACGACGGGAACGGTCGACTGCTGCGCGACTCCGTCGCGGCGGCGGGTGTCGACACGACGCACGTCGCCGTCCGGGAGGGCGTGGCCACCGGCACCGCCGTCATCACGGTCGACCGCGCAGGGGAGAACACCATCGTGATCTCCGCCGGCGCGAACGGCACGCTGACCCCGCACGACGTCCCCGCCGATGCCCTCGACGGTGCCGGCGTGCTCGGTCTCTGCCTCGAGGTCTCGATCGACGTCGTCCTGGCCGCCGCCCGCGCAGCGCACGCCGCCGGGGTCACGGTGCTCACGAACCTGTCCCCGTTCGGTGCCGTCCCGGCGGAGCTGCTCGAGCTGACCGACGTCCTGCTCGTCAACGAGCACGAGGCCGCCGAGCTCGGGGAGCACGGCGTCCGACGGTCGATCGTGACCCGGGGCGGCTCGGGGTGCGTCGTGCACGACGGTGACGCCGAGCCGGTGTCGATCGACGCCGTCCAGGTCGAGCCGGTGGACACCACGGGCTGCGGCGACGCGTTCATGGGTGCGGTGGCGCTGCGCCTCGCCGCCGGGGACCCGCTGGTCGAGGCCGCGCGGTTCGCGGTCGGTGTCGGGGCGTACGCCGCGACGAAGGCGGGCGCGCAGGCGTCGTACCCGACCACCGCGGAACTGGAGTCGTTCCTGCGGGGCTGAACCGCGCCTCCTGGGCCGTGCCCGTCCGACGCGGCCACTAGCGTTGTGGCATGCGCGTGGGAGTCCTCGACATCGGGTCCAACACCGGCCACCTGCTGGTGGTGGACGCCCACGGCGGTGCCGCCCCGCTGCCGGCGTCGTCGTTCAAGCAACCGCTGCGCCTCGCCGAGCACCTCGACGACGCCGGCGCGGTGACGGAGGCGGGCGTCGACGCCCTGACCTCGTTCGTCGCCGACGCCGTCCGCGTCGCCGAGGACCGCGGGTGCGAGGACATGCTCGCGTTCGCGACCTCGGCCGTCCGCGACGCCGTGAACTCCGACGCGGTGCTCGCCCACGTCGAACGGGCGACCGGCGTCGAGCTCGCCGTGCTGTCCGGCGGAGACGAGGCGCGCTTGACGTTCCTCGCCGTGCGGCGGTGGTTCGGGTGGTCCGCCGGTCGCCTGGCCGTGTTCGACATCGGCGGCGGGTCGCTCGAGATCGCCGGCGGAGCGGACGAAGCGCCCGACGTCGCGTGGTCGATGCCGATCGGCGCCGCGCGGCTCGCCCGGTCGTACTTCGCGGCGGGGACCCCGACCGAGGACGACGTGCGCCGGATCCGCCACGAGATCCGGGTGGAGATCGCCCGCGACGCCGGGCTGCTGCTGCGCGCCGGGCGGCCGGACCGTGCCGTGGCGACCTCGAAGACGTTCCGGTCGATCGCACGGATCTGCGGCGCGGCGCCCTCGGGTGCCGGGCCGCTCGTGCCGCGCGCGCTCGACGGCGACGTGCTCTGCGCGAAGCTGCCGGCGCTCCTGACGATGTCGGTCGCCGAGCTGGCCGAGCTCCCCGGGGTGTCGCCGAGCCGGGCGCACCAGGTGGTGCCGGGAGCACTGGTCGCCGAGGCCTGCCTGGACATCTTCGACCTCCCGGCGCTCGAGATCTGCCCGTGGGCGCTCCGCGAGGGCGTGATCCTCGAGCGGCTCGACCAGCTGTCGGTGCTCGGCTAGCCGTTCCTCGGCGGTGCGAGGAGCCACGGGCGGATCATCCGCGTGACGAACGGCAGCACCCAGAACGTCATGATCGGCGTGAGCACGAGCGTCGTGACGAGCACGCGCGGCAGCACGGGGAGCGCGCCGAACGCGGGGACGAGCCAGCCGACGAGGTACGTGAACGCCAGGTTGACCGGGAAGAACCCGAGCCAGATGCTCACGGCCTGCTTCCACCGCGGCGGTGCGCTCGACGCCGGGGCACCGGCCGGTGCGTCGAACCACCCCTCGATCCCGGTGCGCTTCTCGACGCGGGACTCCACCACGAGGTCACGGCCGAGGTCGAGCCACCGCAGCCGGTCGTCGGAGTTCTCCCACGTGGCAAGGGAGTCGTGGTCGGCGAACCGGTAGAGCATGTGCCACTCACGGCTCGTCGCGTGCGAGCGGACCCAGCCCGAGCCGAGGAAGCCCGGGTAGCGGTTGGCGAGGTTCACGCCGGACTGCACCCAGCGGGTGACGTCGGGGATCCGTTCGGGTTCGACGAGTCGGGTGATGGAGACGGTGACGGGCGGGCCATCGGTCGCGGGTGGCGACGACAAGGCCCCAGGCTCTTCTGGAGTCATGCGTCAAGTCTGGCCGACGCGTGTTTCCTGCTCGTGTCGCGCGGTCCGGCTAGCTGGCCTGCTTCTTGGCGGCCGGCTTCTTGGCGGCCGGCTTCTTGGCGGGGGCTTTCTTCGCCGGGGTCTTCTTCGCGGGGACCTTCTTCGCGGGTGCCTTCTCGGCCGAGGCCTTCTCCGGTGACTCGTCGGCCGTGGAGTCCTGCTTCGTGGAACGGGACCCGCTCCGGGAACGCGACCCCGTGCCTCCCGAACCGGACCGCTTCTTGTCCACCGACGCGCGCAGGGCGGCCATCAGGTCGATGACGTCGCCACCCTCGTCATCATCGTCGTCCTCGGAGCGCTCACCGAAGGTCTTCTCGGTGTCGATGTCGTCGCCGGACTCGAGCTTCGCGTCGATGAGCTGCTGCAGCTCCACTTGGTAGGCGTCGGTGTAGCGGTCGGGGTCGAAGTCCGTGGACATGCTGTCGACGAGCGACGACGACATCTTCAGCTCGTTCGCGCTGACCTTCACCGCTGCGTCCAGCCCCTTGAAGTCGGCGGCACGGACCTCGTCGCCCCAGAGCAGCCCCTGCAGCAGGATCACGTCGTCGTTCACCCGCAGGACGCCGAGCCGGGTCTTCTGCCGGAGCGTGAACTGCACGATCGCCAGCCGGTCGGTCTTCGCGAGGGTCTCGCGCAGGAGCACGTACGCCTTGGGGGAGCGGGAGTCGGGCTCGAGGTAGTAGGACTTCTCGAACATCATCGGGTCGACCTGGTCGACGGGGACGAACTCGAGGACCTCGATCTCGTGCGACTGCTCCTCGGGGAGCTGCTTGAAGTCGTCGGCGGTGAGCACCACCGTCTTGTCGCCGTCGTCGTAGGCGCGCTGGATGTCGGCGTACTCGACCTCGTGGCCGAACTCGCAGACACGCTTGTACCGGATGCGGCCCTTGTCCTCGTCGTGGACCTGGTGCAGCGACACGTCGTGCGTCTCGGTCGCCGCGTAGACCTTGATCGGCACGTTGACGAGCCCGAACGCGATGGAGCCCTTCCAGATCGACCTCATGGGCACATGATGCCCGTCTCTCCACGGGAGCGCCCGTAGCGGACGGGTTCTCCACAGATCCCGCTTCGCTGAACCGCGGTGGCCGCGGCGCGAGCACCATGGGCCCATGAGCCAGCTCGACAAGCAGGACCCGCGCGACCAGTTCCCCCGTCCGCCCTTCCCGGCGCAGACGCAGCAGGGATCCGGACTGGCGAGCGCGATGGACCCGGCACCGGACCACGGCGAGACGAGCTACCTCGGCACGGGCCGCATGCCCGGCTACCGTGTGCTCGTCACCGGGGCCGATTCAGGCATCGGACGGGCAGCGGCGATCGCGATGGCGAAGGAGGGCGCGGACGTCGCCCTGAACGCCCTGCCCGAGGAACGCGACGACCTCGAGGCCGTGCGGGACATCGTGGGCGACCTCGGGCGGAAGGCCGTGCTGCTCCCCGGTGACCTGACCGACGAGGGGTTCTGCGACACACTCGTGCGCGACGCGGTGAGCGAGCTCGGCGGGCTCGACGCGCTGGTCCTCGTCGCCGGCCACCAGAAGGTGCACGACGACGTGACGGAGCAGTCGACCGAGGACTTCGACCGCACGATGAAGGTCAACCTGTACTCGCTGTTCTGGCTGGTGCGTGCGGCCGTTCCACACATGGCGCCCGGCAGTGCGATCGTCACGACGAGCTCGGTGTCCGCCTACCAACCGCAGGACCGGATGATCGACTACGCGGCGACGAAGGCCGCCATCATCACGTACACGAACGGGTTGGCGCGGCAGCTCGCGGCGAAGGGGATCCGGGCGAACACCGTCGTGCCGGGCCCGGTGTGGACGCCGCTGCAGCCGATCAGCTACCCGGGCGACGAGATCGCCGCCTACGGGCAGGACACACCCTTCGGCCGACCTGCACAGCCGGTCGAGCTCGGCAGCGCGTACGTGTACCTGGCCGGCCCCGAGTCGTCGTACACGTCGGGGACGACCCTCACGGTGGCGGGGGCGACCGGGGTGGCGCTGTGAGTCCGACCTCGCGCAAGACCGTGGTCCTGGTGGGGGACCGCCGCATCGCCCTGACGAACACCGACAAGGTGCTCTACCCGGAGACCGGCACCACCAAGGGACGCGTGATCGAGTACTACGAGCGGGTCGCGCCGTGGATGATCCCGCACGTGAAGGACCGCCCCGTGACCCGGAAGCGCTGGGCGAACGGCGTCGACGGCAAGGTGTTCTTCGAGAAGAACCTGCCGGACTCCGCGCCCGACTGGGTCCGGCACCACACCATCCACCACGCCGAGCACGACAACGAGTACCCGATCGTCGACGACCTGCCGACCCTCGTGTGGATGGCGCAGCAGGCCGCCCTCGAACTGCACGTGCCGCAGTGGCGGTTCGGCCCCCGCGGCGGGCAGCAGAACCCTGACCGGCTCGTCCTCGACCTCGACCCCGGCGACGGCGTCGGGCTGCCCGAGTGCGTCGAGGTCGCCCTCGCAGCACGCGAGATCCTGCACGGCATGGGGCTCGACCCGTACCCGGTCACGTCCGGGTCGAAGGGCATCCACCTCTACGCAGCGCTCGACGGCGGGGCCTCCACCGGACACGTCTCCGAGGTGGCGCACGAACTCGCGAAGGCGCTCGAGCAGGACCTGCCGGACCTCGTGCTCTCCTCGATGAGCCGGGCGGAGCGGACGGGCAAGGTGTTCGTCGACTGGTCGCAGAACAACGGCAACAAGACGACGATCGCGCCGTACTCCCTGCGCGGCCGTGACCGGCCGACGGTCGCCGCGCCCCGCACCTGGAAGGAACTCGCCGAACGCGGGCTCGCGCAGCTCACCCTCGACGAGGTCCTCGAACGCCTGGAGGAACGGGGCGACCACCTGCACCCGGTCGCCTCCGCCTCGTTGGCGGTCGGACGGGACGACCACGGCCACTGGGACAGCGACCGGACCCAGCAGGCGAACGACGCGGAGCAGCCCGCGCGCGACCGGCTCGCCGCGTACCGCGCCAAGCGCGACGCGTCGAAGACCCCGGAACCCGTGCCCGAGGACGCCCCGACGGTGCGGAAGGACGGCACCCCGACGTTCGTCATCCAGGAACACCACGCCACACGCGACCACTACGACTTCCGGCTCGAGCACGACGGGGTCCTGGTCAGCTGGGCGCTGCCGAAGGGTGAACCCACCGACCCGGGGAAGAACCACCTGGCAGTGCAGACCGAGGACCACCCGCTCGAGTACGGCGCGTTCGAGGGCACGATCCCGAAGGACGAGTACGGCGGCGGCACGGTCACGATCTGGGACGACGGCACGTACGAGCTCGAGAAGTGGCGCGAGGGCGAAGAGGTCATCGTCACGCTGCACGGCCGGACCGGGGGCGCTCGCCGACTGGCGCTGCTGCACACCCGCGGACGGGGTCGTGGGCGCGACGGCGACGAGAAGAACTGGCTCATCCACCGCACGAAGGACCAGCCGGACCGCCTGGCGGACGGCGGGGAGGGGGCGGGGACGAGCCGCGCCTCCCGACCCGCACCCGCCGGCGGCGACCCGACCGCGCGCATCGACCGGACGGCCGCGTCGGACACTGCTCCGGCTGATCGCCGCACGATGCAGGCGACCCTCGCGAAGGGCGAGCCGACGCTGGACGCGTCCGACTGGGCGTTCGAGATGAAGTGGGACGGCATCCGCGCGCTCGCGACCGTCCGGGACGGTTCGGTGACACTCCGCAGCCGCAACGACAACGACCTGACGGTGCAGTACCCCGAGCTCCAGGAACTCGGCGACCGCGCCGGGGTGGACGGCGTGTTCGACGGCGAGATCGTGGCCCTCGACGATCGGGGGCGGCCCTCGTTCCAGCTGCTGCAGAACCGGATGGGACTGACGAAGTCGCGCGAGGTCGAGGCGGCGCGACGTGAGACACCGGTCCGGCTGCTGCTCTTCGACGTGCTCGAGGCGGACGGACACGAGCTCACCCGCCTCGGGTACGACGCGCGTCGCCAAGCGCTCGAGACGGTGGTCGAACCGGGCGGCGCGATCGACGTCCCGCCTGCGTACCAGGGCGACCTCGCCCGGGCGATGGCGGACTCGGCGGAGCAGGGACTCGAAGGGGTCGTCGCGAAGAAGCGGAGGTCGAAGTACGCCGAGGGTCGGCGATCGGAGGCGTGGCTCAAGCTGAAGCACCACGCCACGCAGGAGGTCGTGGTCGGCGGGTGGAAGCCGGGGAGTGGTCGGCGTGCGGGTGGGGTCGGCTCGCTGCTCCTCGGCGTCCCGGGGCCGGACGGGCTCGAGTACATCGGGAAGGTCGGCACCGGCTTCCGCGACCGCGACCTCGACGAGATCGGTGCGACGCTCGCCGCGCTCGAGCGGAAGACCTCGCCGTTCGTCGACGTCCCTCGGCCCGATGCCCGCGACGCGCACTGGGTGACGCCGAAGCGCGTGGGCGAGGTCGAGTTCGCCGAGTGGACGTCGGACGGCCGGTTGCGACAGCCCTCGTGGCGCGGGTGGCGGGTGGACAAGGACCCCGGGGACGTCGTCCGGGAATCGTGAGCATGCATCCGCATGGGGTCAGCCCGGGGCGAACTTCCGTCCCCCGTTCCACCCTCGACCGGGGGACGAATCGGGGGTGATCCCCCGGGATTCCGGCACGGGCTGTTACGTTCGCCGGGACGAAAGGGCGCGAGCATGAGCGCGAGCAAGTACCTGCCCCCGTTCACCGCGGAGGAACGAGTCACGATCGCAGGGGACCGATCGGCGCGCACACCCGTGGACCCGGGGGTCGGGGTGACGGAGTCCGAGGTGACCTACGCGGACTTCCTCGGTGACGAGGTCGACGAGTAGCACCCGGAGAACGACGACACACCCGGGGGCTTCGATGGGTGAAGACGGCCCGTGCGCCGGATCAGGGGACGCACGGGCCGCCGTCGGGGCGCCGTGACCGGTCGTTCAGGGATGACCGGTCACGACGCGCTTCGCACCAGGCACGCACCGCGCTCCTGGTAGACCCGTACGTAAGACGTGACGACGACCGCGATCGTCACGCGAGAACCGAAGAAAATCGACGAGGAGCCGACCCTGAGCGACGCTGACGCCCTGGCGTCCCTGTCGGACGCCTCCCTCGTCGCGCGCAGCGCCGACGGCGACACGGTCGCGTTCGGGGTGCTGATCCGCCGCTACGGCCCGCACATGCGCGCCTACGCCGCTCGGATCCTCGGACACGGCGACGGCGAGGCCGAGGACGCCGTGCAGGAGGCGGCGCTCCAGGCCTGGCAGCGCATCGACCGGGTGGACGACCCCGACCGTGTGCGGAACTGGCTGTTCCGGATCGCGGCGAACAAGGCGCTCGACCGCCTCCGTCGTCGGCATCCACACCTGGACCTCGAAGCGGTGGTCGACTCGGCCGACGACCGCCCTGTCGACGAGGTCGTCAGCACGCGGCTGCAGGTCCAGGAACTCGCGCGTATCGTGCAGGCACTCCCGGACGCGCACCGTGCCGTCTGGGTGATGCGGGAGATCGGTGGGGCGTCGTACGCCGAGATCGCCGAGGCGACGGGGATGCCGCAGGCGACGGTGCGCGGGGTGCTGGCGCGGGCACGACGTCGTGTCCTCGAGCAGATGGAGGGGTGGCGATGACCGACGACGAACGGTTCGGCGCGTTCACCCTCGAGGAACTCTCCGACTACCTGGACACCGACCGCACCCCGGCGCGGCCGGACATCGACGGCGACCCCGAGGCGGCCGCCGCGTTGGTGCGGCTCGAGTCGCTGCGGACGGCCTCGCGGGACCTGCTCGACGCCGAGGCCGCCGAGGCCGCCGGGGCCGACGCCGGTTGGATCGCCAGCGTGCTCGCGTCGGTGCGGACGACGGCGCACGCGGGGCGGGACATCCCCGTCCCGGACGACGACCCCGCGTCGACGCTCGTCGTGACCGAAGGCGCACTCCGCGGACTCGTGCGGGCTCTCGGCGACGAGGTACCCGGCGTGGTCGTCCGACGGACCAGGTTCACGGGCGACGTCGGGACGGCCGGCGGATCGGTCGACGTCGAGGTGTCGATCGCCGCGAGCGCCGACGGGCCGGTGCACCTCCGCGCCGAGGCACTCCGGTCGATCATCGAGGACGCGCTCGCGGCGCACGCACCCTTCGTGGTGCGGTCGCTCGTGGTGCGGGTGGCGGACCTCATCGAGGGAGGACGACCGTGACCGACGACGTGCGCAGTGTCTCGCGCGGACTGACCGCGGTCGTGCTCGGGGTCCCCGGGGTCCGCTCGGTGCTGCCACCGGGGCCGAACCTCGCCACGCTCGTCCGCGACGTCCACTCGGTGCTCGACCTGCCCCGAGACGGTGGCGCGGTCCTCGTGCAGGACCGACGCGAGGGCGCCCGGATCCGCGTGGTCGTGACGACGGACCGGCGGGTCCCGACGCTCGGGCTCGTCCGGAGCGTCCGCGACGCGGTGGTCGCCGAGGGAACGGCGTTGCTGGGACGTCGACCGTCGGACGTCACCGTTCGGGTCGTCGAGATCGACTGAGCGCCCGAGACCACCGGCCGGAGAATTCAGGGAGCGGGCGCGGGACCGTCGGCGGGCTCGGCGTCGTCGGCGACCGGGAGGTCCTCGTCGATGAGGTCGTCCTCGTCCGGTTCGACCATGTCGGCCGCAGCCGTCTTCGCCTCGTCGATGGCCTCCTGGGAGCGGCGGAGCAGGTCGTCGTCGTGTGCTGGCTGGTCGGTCATGCCGGTGACGCTACGCCGGAGCTCCTGAGTCGGCGTCGCGGCGACGGTCGCTCGGCGGGGGAGCAGCCGGCGGCTCGAAGTCCACCGCCGAGGTCGGCGCCGGGGTCGTCGGCATCGCGGGGACGGCGGGCGTCCCGAAGGCGTCGGCGGCGTCGAGCACCGCCCGGGTCGCCGCGGCAGCGGTCCGGAGGGCGTCCCCGATCGGCATCGCCCGGTGTGCTGCCGTCCGGACCTCGACGCCCCACGGCTCGTCGAACCCGAGGTCGCGCACGGTGCGGACGAACCCCGGGACGTCCCAGGCGCCGGCGCCGGGCAGGTGGCGAGCTTCGCGGGCCTCCTCGGCGAGGGTCATGCCCGCCGGGGTGTGGAGCAGGCCGTCGCTCAGCTCGACCGCGGCGAGCGACGCCGGCGCGACGCCCTCGCGGATGGAGGCGAGCGTGGACCCGCCGCGCAGTGCGTGCATCACGTCCACCAGGAGCCCGCCGTTCGGGTGACCGGCGGCGGTGACGAACCGGGACGCGCGCTCCACCGTCGGCAGGTTCGACCACGGCTCGGGCTCGAGGACGAGCTGCGCACCGACCTTCGCGGCCTGCCCGGCCAGTTCGTTCCAGTCGTCGACCATGGCGGACGGCGAGACGCCGGGCAGCGTGACGTCCGCACGCGCGACGACCTGCCAGGCGCTCAGGGTCGCGGCGGCCTCGAGCACCACACCGCGGTCGGCGTCCTGGTCGGTGGTGTGGTTCGCGCAGGTCCACCAGCGTTCGAGCGGTCCCAGCTGGACCCAGACGATCCCAGCACCGTCGAGCATGCGGCGGAGGGCGGCGAACCCGATCGTCGCCCGCACCTCGTGCAGGTCACCGAGCGACAGCGAGAGTCCGGCGAAGCCGGCAGCACCGACGGCGTCGATGCGCTCGCCGATCGGTTCGGTCCCGGCCCATGTCCAGGACGTCGCGAGCAGGTCGTGTTCCTGCACGGCGGCACCTCCGTTCTCCGGACACGCCGCCCCGCCCCGTCGCGGTCGGGTGTCCCCAGTGTGGCGACACCGCGCACCCCGCAGCGGCATCGAGACATTGCTACTCGGTGGTGCTGCGAGCCCTCCCAGGCCGCCGACACACGGGGGAAACGCGTGGGGTCACACGATCACGGTCCGGACCGAGCCCACGCCGGCGATCGTGCCCTCGACGAGGTCCCCGCGGGCGAGGACCCCGACACCGTCCGGGGTGCCGGTGAACAGGAGGTCGCCCGGCGCGAGGGACACGAACCGCGAGAGCTCCGCGATGGTCTCGGCGACGGACCAGATCTGGTCGGCGAGGTCCCCGGACTGTCGGAGCTCGCCGCCCACCCGCAGCTCGATCGTGCCCGAGGTCGGGTCGACGTCGGCGGCGGGGACGATCGCGCCGACCGGGGCCGAGGCGTCGAAGCCCTTGGCGGTGTCCCACGGGCGCCCGAGCCGCTTCGCCTCGGCCTGCAGATCGCGCCGCGTGAGGTCGATCCCGACGGCGTAGCCCCAGACGTGGTCGAGGGCCGTGTCGACCGGGATGTCCGTTCCGCCGCGACCGATCGCCACGACGAGCTCGACCTCGTGCTCGAGGCGCTCGGTGACGGACGGGTACGGGGTGTCCGCGTCGTCGGTCACCACCGCGCCCGCCGGCTTCGTGAAGAAGAACGGCGGCTCGCGGTCCGGGTCGTGGCCCATCTCGCGAGCGTGCGCGGCGTAGTTGCGGCCCACGCAGAACACCCGCCGGACGGGGAAGCGTCCGCCGGTCGTGGTGGGGACGGTCGGGAGGGTCGGGGCCGGGATGACGAGGTCGCTCACCCGTCCAGCGTGCCACCGGCAGCGCGGTGCTCGGTCAGCCCTCGCTGATCGAGGCCTCCCACCGGAGCTTCCGTGCTCGTGCCCGTTCCTGTCGTTCGCGCCACTCGATGCGCATCTCCGCGAGTCGTTCGAGGTCACCGGCCGCACGGACGAGCGGCCCGTAGTGCGGGTGCGCGAGGAGCTTGGGCGTGCGCCGCTCCATCCGGTCGAGCCGTGCCTTGAAGGACCGGTCATCCTCGTCGGAGATCATCGTCCTGTCGTTCCTTCCCAGATCGGCGCCGTCGCGCAGTCATCGTCTCGTGGTCGTCGAGCGCTCGTCGGACCCACTCGTCGTCATCGGTGACCCAGGGCCGGGACATGAGAGCGTCCGTCATCAGAGCCGCCGCATCCCGCTGCCGTTCGTCCTCTGAGACGGCACGTGCGACCACCCACGACCAACGCTGCCACCAGTGGTCCCGATGCCCCAAGAACTCTGTATTCCGCCGCGCCCGACGCCCCTCGACCACCGTCACCACCACGCTCGCGACCGCCACCAGGGCGCTGAGCAACGACACGCTCGCGCTCGTCCAGCCTGCATCCATGACGACCACCCTGACGCGACAGGACCGGCCACGCGCCGAGCGTGACCGGTCCTGTGGAACGTGATCCGCGCCTCCTGGGTGTGGAGGAGTGCGCGGACGCGCGTCAGTTGCCGGGCGCAGCCCCCTCGGTCTCCCCCTCGCCCGGGTCGCCGCCCGTGCCCTCCGATGCCGCCTCGTCCTGCGGCCACCCCGAGAACCGCCACGCACCGACGCTCGGGTGGTCCTCGCCCTTCGTGTACGCGTACTCGCGGGCCGCCGTGCGGGCCTCGGACAGCCGCGTGCGCAGCGCGTCGTGCGCCGACGCGTCCACCCGGGTCAGGGCGTCGTGCGCGAGCGCGAACCGGTCCATCTCGTTGCGCATGAGCATGTCGAACGGGGTCGTCGTCGTGCCCTGCTCGAGGAACCCGTGCACGTGCAGGTCGTCGTGCCCGTTCCGGCGGTAGGTCAGTTGGTGCACGAGGGACGGGTACCCGTGGAACGCGAAGACGGTCGGGGTGCCGGGGAGGAACAGTTCGTCGTAGCGCTCGTCGGGGACCGGGTGCTCGTGCTTCCGGGGGTCGCCGATGGACAGCAGGTCCACGACGTTCACGACACGGACGCCGACCTCGGGAGCGTGCTGGCGGATGATGTCCGCGGCGGCCACGGCCTCGACGGTGGGGACGTCACCGGCGCAGGCGAGCACGACGTCGACGCGGCCGACGGTCTCCTCGGTGCCGGCCCAGTCCCAGACCCCGAGCCCCGCGGCGACGTGCTCGACCGCGTCGGGCAACGACAGGAAGACCGGCTCGGGGTGCTTGCCGGCGACGATCACCTCGATGCGGTCGGTCGTCTCCAGTGCGTGCGCCGCGACGGCCAGCAGGGTGTTCGCGTCGGCCGGCAGCTTGATGCGGACGAGGTCCTGCTGCTTCGACGCGACGACGTCGAGGAACCCAGGGTCCTGGTGCGAGAAGCCGTTGTGGTCCTGGCGCCAGACGTGCGACGACAGCAGGATCGACAGGTTCGAGACGGGTGCCCGCCAGTCGATGTCCGTCGAGGACTCGAGCCACTTCGCGTACTGGCCGACCATCGAGTCGATGATGTGTGCGAACGCCTCGTAGGTGTTGAGGACGCCGTGGCGGCCGCTCAGCACGTAGCCCTCGAGCATCCCCTCGAGCAGGTGCTCGGACAGCACTTCGGTGACCCGGCCGTGTGCGCCGAGGTGCTCGTCCCCGACGCCACGCTGGGCGCGCCAGACGCGCGACGTGACGTCGAAGACCGCGTCGAGCTTGTTCGACACCGTCTCGTCCGGGCCGAAGAGCCGGAAGGACGAGGGGTTCCGCTTGATGAGTGCAGCGAGCCAGGGGCCGAGCGTGCCGGTGGCGCTCGCGTCCTCGCCGACGGGGACGCCGAACTCCTCGAGCCCGGGGCGGTCGAGTGCGGTGCGGAGCCGGCCGCCGTTCGCGTGCGGAGTCGCACTCATCCGCAGGTCGCCGGTGGGCCGGATGGTGGTGAGGATGCCGATCGGCTGGCCGTCGTCGTCGAACAGCTCCTCGGGGCGGTAGGACCGCATCCACTCCTCGAGCTGCCGGCGGTGGTCGTCGTCCTCGCGGACGGCGGGCAGGGGGACCTGGTGGGCGCGGAAGGTCCCCTCGACCTGCTGGCCGTCGACGACCTTCGGGCCGGTCCAGCCCTTGGGCGTGCGGAGGATGATCATCGGCCAGCGCGGTCGGAGGTCCGCAGCACCGGCCGGCTGCCCGGCGGCCGCTCGCTGCGCCTGGGCGCGGGCCGCGGCCTGGATGTCGTCGATCGTCGCGAGTGCACGCCGGAGCGCACCGTCGAACAGCGCGTGCACGGCGAACGGGTCGTCGTCGACGCGGGCGGAGTCGACCACGATCGGCTCGTACCCGAGCCCACGGAAGTAGGCGTGCAGGTCGTCGTGCGGGATGCGTGCGAGGACCGTCGGGTTCGCGATCTTCCACCCGTTCAGGTTGAGGATCGGCAGCACGGCGCCGTCCGACACCGGGTCGAGGAACGTGTGCGCCTGCCAGGACCCGGCGAGCGGCCCGGTCTCGGCCTCACCGTCGCCGACGACGCACGCGACGACGAGGTCCGGGTTGTCGAGTGCCGCTCCGTACGCGTGCGCGAGGGAGTAGCCGAGCTCGCCGCCCTCGTTGATCGACCCCGGGGTCTCGGGCGCCGCGTGCGAGGGGATCCCACCGGGGAAGGAGAACTGCCGGAAGAACTGCCGCAGCCCGTCCGGGTCCGGCGTGATGTCCGGGTAGAGCTCGCCCCACGTGCCATCGAGCAGCGCGTTGGCGTTCATCGCGGGACCGCCGTGACCGGGCCCGCAGATGTACAGGAGCTGCCGGTCCGTCTCGGCGATGAGCGCGTTGCAGTGCGCGTAGACGAGGTTGAGCGCCGGCGAGGTGCCCCAGTGTCCGAGCAGCCGGGGCTTCACGTCGTCCGGCGTGATCGAGCGGTCGAGCAGCGGGTTGTCGAGCAGGTAGATCTGCCCGACGGTGAGGTAGTTCGCGGCGCGCCACCAGGCGTCGATCGCGCGGATCCGGTCGGTGCTCGAGGGGGATGCGGGGGCCATGCCCCCACGGTACGGAGGCGGTCGCGGGGGAATCCCAGAAAAACTTCCAAACCGTTCGGCAGGGGGTGCCGAATGCATGTCACAAGGGCAAACGCCCAGGGCGCTCTCCGGTCACGAACGGCCGGGCCACAGCAAGCACACAGCACGGCGCGTGCACAGGAGCACGTCGCCACCGGCCGGAGCCCCCGAGACAGCAAAGGACCCAACCCATGCGCAAGTCCCTGAAGACCTCCATCACGCTCGCCACCACCGGTGCGCTCGTGCTGGGTGGTGCCGCGTTCGGCATCACCTCGGCGCAGGCCTCGACCCCGTCGGTGCACACCGTGTCGTCGTCCTCGTCGAAGATCCCCGGCCCCGTCGCGTCGGTGCCCGAGGTCCTCGGTGGCGACACCGCCGTGAAGCTCGACTCCGGCTTCACCGACGCCCTGACCGCGCTGAAGCTGACCCCGGGTGTCTCCGGTGACGCCAAGCTCGCCGACGGGTCCGTGTCGTTCCCGATCACGTCCGGTTCGGTCACGTACTGGTCGCCGGACGGTGACTACCGTCCGTACGTGCAGGGTCTGCTGAACCACGACGACTCGGGTCTGACCCTCACCGCCGGTGAGACGACGGTCACGCTGGAGAACTTCGTCGTGAACCCGGGCTCGTCCAAGCTCTACGGTGACGTGCTGGTCAACGGCAAGGTCGCGGTGAACAACGCGTACCTGTTCTCGCTGCACGGTGGCACGCTCAAGCCGCTGCAGCTCGAGGGTGACAACGCGATCCTGACCGGCACCACGGTGCACGTCTCGGGTGACGCCGCGAAGCTGCTCAACAGCACCTTCAAGACCGACGCCGTGAAGTCCGGCCTCCTCGTCGGCACCGCCACCATCACCGCCAAGATCAAGTAACGCTTCCACGCCAGGGACGACCGCAGCACCGCGCCACGAGCGCGGTGCTGCGGTCGTTCCCGTGTCCGGGGGGCGGTCCAGGAGGCGCGGATCACCTCACCGACGTCGGCGCCACCACCGCCGGGGTCGGTCCGCCTCGGCAGCGGCCCGGTCCGCGGCCGCCTGCGCCTCGGTCGCCAGTCGCTCCTGCCGACGCGCTCGCCAGCCGGCGACCTCGGTCTCGACGTCTCGGAGCGGGGTCACCACCGGCGGCCCACCGAGGAGCTGCCGACGGGCCTCCTTCACGCGGGCGTTGAAGTCGTCGAGCACGTCACGGACGTCGGGCTCGGCGGAGAGGGCGTCGAGGTGCTCGTCGAGCTCGGCGTCCTCCTTCCGCAGCGCCAGGGCGGGCGGGGCGATGCCGGTGATCTCCTCGCGCTCGATCTTCGCCTTGATCCACCAGTCGGGGTCGTGGCGTCCGTCGTTCCCCGGGAGCCGCTTGCCGTGGTACGGGTTGCCCTCGAAGACACCCCGACGCTCGGCCTCCTCGATCTGGGCCCGAGCGTGCGCCGCGACGTCCGCGGCCTGCAGGAGCCGACGCTCCTCGCGCACCTCGTCGGGGTCGAGGGAGCCGCGTTCGATCTCGCTGTCCACGAGCTGCTGGTACCGGTAGCGGGCGGCCCGTCGCAACCGGTCCATGCGTGCATCGACGTCGTTCATGACCCCTCCATGATCACTCCCCGGAGCGCTCCTCGCCAGCGACCTCCTCGATCGTGAGCGCTGCCTGGATGAGCGCCAGGTGCGACAGCCCCTGCGGGATGTTCCCCATGAACGTGCCGTCCTCGCTGATCATCTCGCTGAACATGCCGACGTCGTTCGCCTGCTCCACCATCTCGTCCATGAGGTCGCGGGCGTCGTCGACCCGTCCGACACAGGCCATCGCGGCCGCGAGCCAGAACGAGCACGCCACGAACGGCGACTCCTCGGACTCCATGCCCGAGTACCGGTACACGAGCGGGCCGTGCTGCAGCTGCTCCTCGATCGCCCGGATGGTCGACTCCATGCGGGGACCCCGGTCGAAGGCGCTCATCGCGTGCAGCAGGATCGACGTGTCGAGCTTGTCGGAGCCGGGGTACATCACGTAGTAGCCGCGCTCCTCGTCCCACCCGTGCTCGGCGACCCACTGCTCGATGAGCTCCCGGTTCTCGATCCACTTGTCGCGCGGCCCGTCGATCATCCCGGCCTCGTGCAGCTCGGCCGCGGCGTCGAGCGCCTGCCAGCAGCCGATCTTGCTCGAGACGTAGTGCTGCGTGTCCTGGAGCTCCCACATGCCCGAGTCCGGCTCCTCCCACCGGTGGCAGGCGTCGTCGGCGAGCTCCTGCAGGACGGCGGCGGTCTTCCGGTCGAGGACGTTGCCGGCGCGGACGTACTGGCGCAGGATCTCGAAGACGTCGCCCCACACCCCGAGCTGCAGCTGGTCGCCGGCGCGGTTCCCGATGGTCACGGGGCCGATGCCGTTCCAGCCGGGGACGTCGCGCTCCTCGACGCCGTCGCTCTTCGAGCCGTCGAGCTCGTAGAAGATCGGCATGTCCTCGTCGTGCTCGGCGATCGTGCGCATCACCCAGGACACCGCGGCGTGGGTCTCCTCGCGCAGCCCGAAGCGGGTCAGCGCGTGCACCGTGTACGACAGGTCGCGCACCCAGGCGAACCGGTAGTCCCAGTTCTTGCCGCCGGTGCGGTCCTCGGGCAGGCTCGTCGTCGGAGCCGCTGCGATCGCGCCGGTCGGCGAGAAGATGAGCAGCTTGAGGGCGAGGGCGCTCCGCTGCACCGGCTCGGCCCACGGCCCGTCGTACGAGAACTCCTCCGACCAGGTCGCCCAGTTGTCGATCGTCCGGTCCATCGCCTGGAGCGCGCTCTCCGGCCGGGGCATGAAGATCGGCTCGTCGTGGGTCCCGACGATGGTCAGGATGTGCTTCGAGCCCTCGGCCGTGGTGAAGCGGCCGGAGAACCGGGGGCCGTCGTCGTGCACGGGCTCGAAACCCTGCTCGACGATGGCGATCGTGATGCCGTCGATGCCGATCACGGCGCCGTTCGCGGTGTCCAGACGTCTCGGTTCGGCCGTGTTGAGCAGGGTCCCCGGCACCACCGCCCACTCCATCTCGACCGTGCCGTCGACACCCTGCACGCACCGGGCGACCTCGGCCCAGGGCAGGCGTCCCGCGACGCCGGTCACCATCGCGTCGGTCACGGTCACGGAGCCCGACCGCATGGTCCAGGTGGTGACGAGCACGTTCGTGCCCGGCAGGTACTCGCGCGAGACCTCGGCGTCGGCGTCGACCGGCCGGAGGGCGATGTGTCCGCCGTGCTCGGCGTCGAGGATGCTCGCGAAGACCGGCGGCGAGTCCATCGAGGGGATGGGCAGCCAGTCGATCCGGCCGTCCCGCGCGACGAGCGCCACCGTCCGACCGTCGCCGATCGCGCCGTAGGACCGGAGCGGTGCGTAGCCGTCGGTGCGCTCCTCGTCGTCGATCACGTCAGGGGTGTCTCGGGTCCGCTCGGTCATGCTCCCAGCCTGCCCGCGCCCTGGGCCCGACCATCAGGCGGGCGTACCCCGCTGTGGAGGACGCCCGCCGTTCCTCCAGGCTGTGGAGAACCGGCGACACGCCCGGGGTGACTTGTGCACCCCGGGCGTGTCGCACTACTGTCGTCCTCCTGCCCATCGGCAGGACCGCCCGTCCCGGGCACCACCGGAAGGACCGCGCGTGCGCACCGTGCAGCACCACGAACAGCGAGTCGAGCTCCAGCTCGACACGCTCCTCGTGCTGCCCGAACAGCGCAA
Organism: Curtobacterium sp. USHLN213; assembly: GCF_037144815.1. Taxonomy (NCBI): domain Bacteria; kingdom Bacillati; phylum Actinomycetota; class Actinomycetes; order Micrococcales; family Microbacteriaceae; genus Curtobacterium; species Curtobacterium sp. USHLN213. The sequence continues at coordinate 401,155 of NZ_JBBCYQ010000002.1, forward strand.
CCAGCAGCAGTCCGACCGCTATCCCGCGTAGGCACGCGACGTCACCCGACGCCCCGTGCCCACCCGGCCCGGGGCGTCCTCTCCACGACGCTGCCCTCCGAACGCCACGCCTCGTGGTGCCGGACGGCAGCAGGACCTCGCCCCGGACCGTCACCGAAGACCGTCACGAAAGCGAGACGAAGCAATGGAGAAGATCACCGACCGGCTGCTGAGTTGGGCCTCGATGCTCGAGGACAACACCGAGCAGCAGGCCCGCACGACCGCTCGCATGCCGTTCGTGTTCCCGCACCTGGCCCTCATGCCGGACGCCCACCTGGGCCTCGGCGCCACCGTCGGGTCGGTCATCCCGACCCTCGGCGCGGTGATGCCGGCAGCCGTCGGCGTGGACATCGGCTGCGGCATGATCGCGGTCCGGACCCAGTTCACCGAGGCCGACCTGCCCGACGACCTGCAGGAGCTGCGCGAGCAGATCGAGCGGGCGATCCCGCTGTCGGCCGGTGCGTCGAACCGGAAGATCGTCGCCACGGCCGAGCCCCGGATCGCGGAGCTCGAGACGATGGCCGAGGCCGCCGGGTTCGACCCCGCAGGAGCGCACGGCGGCTGGCGCAACCAGCTCGGCACGCTCGGGTCCGGGAACCACTTCATCGAGGTGTCGCTCGACGAGGCGGACCGCGTCTGGCTGTTCCTGCACTCCGGGTCGCGGGGCGTCGGCAACAAGATCGCCCAGCGGCACATCGCGGTCGCCAAGAAGGCCATGCAGCGCTGGTGGATCGAGCTGCCCGACCCCGACCTGGCGTACCTGGTCGAGGGGACCCCGGAGTTCGACCGGTACATCGCCGAGCTGCGGTGGGCCCAGCACTTCGCGCTCCTCAACCGCGAGGAGATGATGGACCGCGTCGTGCGGCAGCTGTCCGAGGTCGTCGGCACGCCCGTCGACGAGCAGGAGCGGATCAACTGCCACCACAACTTCACACAGCGCGAGACGCACTGGGGGAAGTCGGTGTGGGTGTCCCGGAAGGGTGCGATCCAGGCGAGGGCGGGGCAGCCCGGTCTGATCCCGGGGTCGATGGGCACCGCGTCGTACGTCGTCGAGGGCCTCGGCAACAAGCCGTCGCTCGAGTCGTCGCCGCACGGTGCCGGTCGGCTGTTCTCGCGGAGCGCCGCCCGGCGGACGTTCACGCACGACCAGCTGCGCGAGGCGATGGTCGGCATCGAGTACCGCGACACGGACGCGTTCCTCGACGAGATCCCGGCGGCGTACAAGCCGATCGACCAGGTCATGGCCGACGCCTCGGAGCTCGTGTCGATCCGGCACATGCTGCGGCAGGTCGTCAACGTGAAGGGTGACTGACGTCGCCGTCACGCCGGGTCGGGGGGGGGGGGGGGGGGGGGCCCCCCCCCCGCGCCTCCCGTCTGCCAGACGGCCGGGTGTCACCGCCCCTGCCGGACAGGGCCCGTTCCGTCGGGCACGCTCGATGGGGTGAGTGAACAGGCGGAACAGGCGGCCCGGAAGACCGGTCGTGGAGCGAAGCGCGTGGCCGACAGCCGGTGGTTCGAGCTGACGGCGCGCGCCGGGTTCGTCGGCAGCGGCATCGTGCACCTGCTGATCGGCTACCTGGCGATCCTGCTCGGTGTCGGCAACGCCTCCTCGGGCAGCGAGACCGACCAGTCGGGTGCGCTGCAGCAGCTCGCCGCGGTCCCCGGCGGGGTCGTCCTCCTGTGGATCGTGGCCGTCGGCTGCGCGGCGCTGACGCTCCGGCTCGTGGTCGAGGCCGTGGTCGGCGGGCGGACGGACAGCGCCCGTGCCTGGGGCAACCGGTTGAAGAACGTCGGCAAGGCCGTGGTCTACGGGCTCATCGCGTACTCGGCAGCGTCCTACGCGGTCGGAGCCGGCACGAGTTCGAGCGGGTCGTCGCGGAGCGCTGCGGCGAAGGCCCTCGCGACCCCCGGCGGCGTGTTCCTCCTGCTGCTCGTCGCCGCGGTCGCCGTCGCGATCGGCGTCGGCCTCGTGGTGATCGGCTGCCGGCGCTCGTTCTGGAAGCAGCTCGTGCGCCCGCGGCATCCCCTCGACCGTGTCGTCACCGTGCTCGGCGTCGTGGGGTACGTGCTGAAGGGGATCGCCGTGGTGGTCGTCGGCGTGCTCATCGCGGTCGCGGGCTTCCGGAGCGACCCCGACCAGGCGACCGGGCTCGACGGTGCGTTCGACGCGCTGCGCTCGATGCCGGGCGGGGTGTTCGTGCTCGTCGCGATCGGCATCGGGTTCCTCGCGTTCGGCGTCTTCAGCTTCTTCCGCGCCCGCTACGCCCGCCTCTGACACGGACACGGTGGACGCGCGCGGAGGCGGCACCGGTAGACCGGTGTCATGAGCAGCAGCGCGACGACCGGACCCGTGACCGTCTTCTCCGACGCCGGAGCCGTCCTCGCGGAGAGCATCGTGTGGGACCCCGGGACGGACGAGCTGCGGTGGGTCGACATCACCCTCGGCACCCTCACCACCGCGGACGCCCACGGCACGACCACGTCCACCGTGCAGCTGCCGCCCCCGCTCGCGAGCTTCCAGCCCCGCGCGGGCGGTGGGTTCGTCGCGGCCCTCGGCGACTCCGTTGTCGTGACGGACGCCCAGGGCGTCGTCGAGCGTGAGATCGCCCGGGTCGAGCACGCCACGGCCGGCCTCCGGTTCAACGAGGGCAAGTGCGACCCGTTCGGCCGGTTCCTCGTGGGCAGCATGAACCTCACCACGGGGGAGCCGGACGGTGCCCTGTACTCGATCGAGCCGGACGGCACCACGAGACTCCTCCGCGGCGGCTTCGGCGTGACGAACGGCATCGAGTGGTCGGAGGACGGCACGGTCATGTACGTCACCGACACGAGCGCGTCGACGATCTACCGCGGGTCGTACGGCCCCGGCGGGGAGCTCGGCGAGCTCGAGCCGTTCGTCGTCGGGTCCGCCCACGACGGACTCGTCCGTGACGACGAGGGCTGCTCGTGGAGCGCGGTCTACGGCGGCGGTCGGGTCGAGCGGTACGGTCCGGACGGCTCGCACCTCGAGACCGTCGAGCTCCCGGTGCCGAACGTGACGTCGGTGGCGTTCGGCGGCCCGGACATGTCGACGCTGTTCGTCGCGTCGGCGCGGGAGAACCTCACCGAGGAGCAGCTCGTCGCGCACCCGCACTCCGGTGCCGTCCTCGCGGTGCCGACGCGGGTGCACGGGTTCCCCGCGAACACCTTCAGCGGCTGACGGGGCGCCGACGGCGGGATCGGCGGCGCCGCGGGTATCCTGGGCGATCGCCCGAACCGAGGAGCGACGCCCGACCCGAGGAGACCGAAGTGGACGACGAGCACACGGACGCGACACCGGACCCCGCGAAGCGACTGGGCGAGGCCGAGAACGCCGACGTCACGGTCGAGGTCGACCGGGTCGCGGTCGACGGCACGTACGTGCGCGTCAGCTCCGTCGGCGAACCCGGCGACCGCGCCTTCCTGCTCGTCGCGGGGCTCGGCATCGCCGCCACCTACTACGAGCGGCTCGCCCCGCACCTCAACGAGAACGGCCCCGTGCACGCCCTCGACCTGCCCGGGTTCGCCGGTGTCCCGCGCTTCCGCGGGAAGGTCTCGATCGAGCGGTACGCCGACGCGGTCGAGAAGGTCATCGACGACCTCCGACTCGTCGACCCGGTGCTCGTCGGTCACTCGATGGGCACCCAGGTCGTGACCGAGGTGGCAGCGCGTCGTCCGGACATCTCCGACCTGGTGCTCATCAGCCCGGTGGTCGACTCGCACGCGCGCACGGTCCGGCAGTCGGCGTTCCGGTTCCTCCGGTCCACGCTGCACGAGCCGGCGGCCGTCCGCTGGCACGGCATCACGGCGTACGCCCTGTGCGGCTGGCACTGGTTCTCGAAGGTGCTGCCGCGGATGATCGCCTTCCCGATCGAGGAGCGCGCCGCCCACGTGCAGGCACGGACGCTCATCGTGCGCGGGGAGCACGACGCGATGGTCCCGCGGGACTGGGTGCGCCGGCTCGCCCGGGTGTTCCCGTACGCGGTGCTGCGTGAGGTCGTCGACGGCGCGCACTCGGTGATGCACGCACAGGCGGACGCGGTTGCGCGGCTCGCGGTGGACCACGTCGCCGGCCGGCTCCCCGACCGCGGCGTGTCCTCGCTGCAGCGCGTCCGCGACGACTCGACGGCGTCGGACCTGTCGCGGCTCGGCCCGCGCGAAGCCTGGATGCTCGTCAAGTCGCGCTTCGTCGAACTGCTCGGCATGGCGAAGAACGACGACGAGACGCTCGAGGCGGCGAAGTCCGCGCACGCGGTCGCCATGGCGGACGGCGACGACCTACCGGTCGACCCGGCGGATCGCCGCGAGATCGTCGACGAGGTGGCTCCGGAGACCCGCAAGGCGGGCTGATCCCGCGGACCGGCCCGCGGGCGGACGCGACCGACTGGAGGCGGGGGGGGGGGGGCGGGGGCCCGCCCCCCCCCCCCCCCCGGGGGGGCGCCCCCCCCGCGGGGTGGGCCCCCACACACCCGACGCCGGGGGGGGC